>CAJFGR010000024.1 GCA_904377845.1 uncultured Ruminococcus sp.
GACACGGTCGATCCAGACGGAAGGGCACTTTGGAGATATCAAAGAAAATGAAAACTTCCGGCGTTTTAATTACCGGTCAGAGGAGAAAGTATATAAAGAATTCATGCTGTATGCGATTGGCAGGAATATCATGAAATACCACCGCTTTTTACATCATGAGATTAAGAAATACGAAGGAAAAAAGGAGCAGAAAACAGCTTAGCGGAGGGAGCGCTCCAAAAAATCCAAACAAAGGGGATTTTGCGCCCTGAAATAAGCGCTATCAAAAGGAAGAGGCAATCCTATAGAGAATTCAGGCTTTGAAAAAGCACGAATTCTCTGGGATTGTCTCTTCCCTTCATGTCAGGGGTTAAAATCCGGTATTAACCGACAGTCCCCTATAAAAAAATTTTTTTGTACTTTACTTGACACACGGCTAATCAAATCTTCCTGATTATATAACGCCGGTCTCGGTCCGATCAGATTCATATCGCCTTTCAGCACATTGAAGAGCTGCGGCAGTTCATCCAGTGAAGTCCTACGCAGGAAATGTCCCGCTTTTGTAATAAATGCATCCGGATTCTCCAGCATATGTGTGGGCATATCTTTTGGCGTATCCGTGTACATTGTACGAAACTTATAAATTGAAAAATACCGGTATGTTCCATCCGGGGCTGATTTTGCCACACGTTTCTGTACGAAAAGCACCGGGAATCCGGTGTCCGCGATAATCCAGATACATAAGGCCAAAAAAAGCGGCGAAAGCACAATTATACCTGCCAGCGCACAGATAAAACTGAACACTCTCTGGAATTTCATATATGTTTTCTGAAATGTTGTAAATCGGGGACGATATAATGTCCTATCCTTTTTAATCTTGCGTTTCATATGTTCCTGCACTCTCTATCCTATAATTACTTATTCTCCTTGGCCGGCTTTCCCCGGCAGTTAAGTAAAAAGAGCCGCCACGATATATGACAGCCTCTCCTTTTGATGATCCCTCTATATTGTAATCTTTCTCATAATAATCCACCTGTATTTCTAAAACAAATTATTATAATCAAGCCTTCTTTGTTGCGCCGTTTCTTATTATAGCACACTCTTATCCGTTTCGTGAAGTCATTTATATGTATTTATACAGGTTCACTAACAATTTCCAGTTCGATCAATTTCCATTCACCCGGAATATCCATATAGTGTCAGGGGAAGTTCGGCATTTCCCGCGCTGTGCCATGTTTCAGGTGTATATCCCGTAATTCGGAATACCGCTTCCTCCCCGCTTTTGACCTGCCGGGCAAGCTGTATTGTTTCCACATATTCCCCGGGACGTATCACTCCCGTCTCTCCCAGCACTTCTCCGTCACTATCGCAGACCTGGAGCCGCATCCAGACCTGATTCGTATCCGGAGAGGTAAACCATACCTGAAGTTCGGCGTCTGACATAGTCGGATTAGAGCACAATCCGATCTCATAACCTTCTGCCACAGTTACTGTAGTATATCCGAGATCTTCGGACGGCTGCGGCATCCCTGTCTGCACCTGTTTGTCAAAAGCAGGCGGGATAAACTTCTGCTGATTTTCTAAATGCACTGTACTGATTATTACATATATCATAACGCAGACTGCTGCCGCACATATCATTGCGGCAGCAGCAAGAAATATTTTTTCTTTTTTCATATTTATCTGTACTTTCTTTTTCTATAACTCTTCCAACTTTATTTAACTACAGAAAGAGCCACATTTATTGATCCAAAATAATCATGATCCATCTCTGTATCCGTCATTTCTCCTGAAAGAGTCAGAGCAGATGTGCGGCTGTCAGCTTCTTCTACAGATTTTCCCACAGCACTTTCCAGCTGATATTCACTGTTTGTTACTGTACCGGTTATTCCCTGAAACGGCCTCACTTCTTCTTTAAAATATACTCTCACTCCCACCGGCGCGTTGGAATGATTCGTTACCGTCACTTCATTCCCCTCAGACGTCCACGTACCTTCTGTTGCACCTTCATATTCATGGGTCTCCGGATTCCACGTTCCTTCATCCCCCGCAGTATATGTGAAGTCCATAGCGCCCCACTCTATGTTTACATTATATACCGTATCGGCTTTCTGTCCAGGAACATATGTCCCGTATACACTCCCTGAATTCACACTTGGTACCCGCGACTGTTCCATCGCCATTGCATTGGTTCCCATTCCGATTACAAACGCCGCTGTCAGTAATACTGCTGCTGTTTTTCTGAATTTCATGTCTTTTTACCTCCATTATTATACTTTTCTGTTGTATCTTCCACAACTTTATAAACTGCTGTGTCCTATTCCACCACCCTCAGATGTACATTAACACTTCCGATATTCGCTTTCTGCGAACCTTTCGGAAGAGCTCCTGATAATGTCAGTTCCGATGAAACACTGTCTGCTTCCTCATAGGTTTTTCCGACACCGCTTTCCAGCACATCCTCTGTCACGGAATAACTCCCTGTAATATTCTCATATCCCGGATGTTCCGCGTATCCGAACGAAACCTCCACAGGCAGCTCTGAATGATTGGTTACCGTTACTATATTATTCTTAGCAGTCCATGTTCCTTCACTGCCGCCCTCGTACTGATGAGTCTCCGGATTCCACGTTCCGGAAGATGCTGTATATGTAAAATTCATATTTCCCCAGTTAATGTCAACATTATATACCGGTTTCGCAGGCTTCGACTCTTGATATGTACCATATACATTAGAACCAATTGAACTTGGCACACTGTAATCCTGCGCCGCTGCTGTGATTCCGGATCCGATTGTACATAACGCAGCCAGTATAAGCATAACAATTCTTTTCCTCATCCTCTTCTCCCTCCTGTTAAACCATTTTCCGTTAGTCCATTACAGTAACCGTGACAGGAATATCCGTATTCACCATAGCTTTTTCTCCGTCATCCGGATTATAGTAAGAAATACGAATCACACCATCATATTCGCCCTTCGCAAGTCCGTCCTCCTGAAGATCAACCTCATCTATACCGTAACCGGCCGGAATCAGTTCTGACTGGGCGATCACTTTTTCTTCATTTTCACTTTCTTTCAGAAGTACCTGAATGATCAGATCCTGAGTAGAACGCTCCGGATTTTCAACAAAGACAGATACTTTCTCCTGTGCCAGATCCACGGTCACAGACGCAGAGTACGTAAGGCTGACTGATCCGCCGCCTTCCTGCGCCTCCAGTTTTTCTTCATCCCCGCTGTTATCCAGTTCTCTGGCATTATCGTCGATCTGCTGAGGTGCATACGCCGGAGCTGCTGTCTGGTCATCTCTATTCAGAAGATATACTGTAATACCTGTACACACAAGAGTAATCATAATCAGAGCTGCGATTAGTATTCTTATGCCCCATTTATTTCTCGTCGATGGCTGCTCCACTTTCTTTTCCTCCCGCCATAATAAAAAGGTATAACACCTGTTTATATGGCATTATACCTTCTGTTCGTAAAAATATTATTTATATAAATTTAAAAGAACGATAAATTCAGGTAAACTTCATCCAGCTGCAGATACCGATACCGTATCACCCTCACTGCTGTTCTCCGTTTATCCGGTACTCAGGCACAATCTCTTTAATCTCTTCCCGGATATCCCTGCTCTCGTCATAAGCCCGCTCAATCAGCCTGTTAATCTTCCTTCCTGTCTCATCCACATCAATGTTCCCCATCTGTACTACAAAGATCCTGTCGTTTTCCGTCTCTACCAGATTATCCTCATCAATCAGCAATTCTTCGTACAGCTTTTCACCCGGTCTTAAACCTGTGAATTCGATCTTAATATCTTCTCCGGGTACATGACCGGACAGTCGGATCATCTTCTTGGCAAGATCCAGGATCTTCACCGGTTCTCCCATATCCAAAATGAATATCTCACCGCCCTTTGCATAAGCCCCACACTGCAGAACAAGATTCACTGCCTCCGGAATAGTCATGAAGTAACGGATGATATCCGGATGTGTTACCGTCACCGGGCCGCCGTTTTTGATCTGCTGACGGAAGATCGGGATCACGCTTCCGTTGCTTCCCAGTACATTTCCGAATCGGACAGCAGCATACTCCGTTGGCGATATCTGGGCAAACATCTGAATAATCATCTCACAGATACGCTTTGACGCTCCCATCACATTCGTCGGGCGGACCGCCTTATCTGTGGAAATCAGCACCATCTTCTTCACATGGAACTTGTTCGCGGCACTTGCCACATTATAAGTGCCCAGTACATTGTTCTTGATCGCCTCATCCGGGCTGTCCTCCATCAGCGGCACGTGCTTGTGAGCTGCTGCATGATACACGATCTCAGGATGATATGTCTCGAAAATATCCTCGATACGCTTCTTATCACGCACTGATGCGATCAGCGTCTCCAGATTGAGTTTCGGATAATTCTTCTTCAGTTCAAGCTGTATGTTATAGGCATTATTTTCATAGATATCCACAATGATCAGCTGTTTGGGATCATGCAATGCAACCTGACGGCATATCTCGCTTCCGATAGAACCTCCTCCGCCAGTAACGATGATCACTTTGCCGGTGATGTAATTTCCGATCTTTTCCATATGAAGATCCACGGGTTCTCTCCCGAGAAGATCCTCTATGCTTACATCCCGCAGCATTGAAACGTCTACTTCCTGATTGACCATCTGATAAATTCCAGGCAGCATCTTGATCTTGCATGCAGTCTTCTGGCAGATTTCGAGCAACTCGTGCCGGCTCTCGTCTTCCAATGTCGGAATCGCGATAATGATCTCTTCTATATTATACTTCTTTGCCATCGCCGGTATCTCTTCTTTTGTTCCCACAATAGGAATGCCCTGCAGATAGGTTCCGATCTTCTGAGGATCATCGTCTATGATACATGGAACTTTCCGGTTCAGGTGCTTACTGTTCTTCATCTCCCGAACCAGCATATAGCCTGCTGAACCGGCGCCTACTACCATTGTTACCACCGGCTTTGACTGCCATATTATTTCATGATTATGGAACGCGATTCGCAGGAACCGGTAAGAAAATCTCGGCCCTATAATACATATGGCAAGAAGCATCGTATAGATAAATATGTAGCTTCTCGGCACTGGCAGTCCCAGCAGCCTCATCCCGAAGAACTGTATAAAAGATGACAGAAGGATTGCAATAATCGCATTTTTCAGCTCCTCCAGGCTTGCAAATCTCCAGAGGCTCGTATACAGTCTGCAGACCGCGTTAATCAGAAGCGTACAGACGACATTGATCCACATATAGCTGCATACCGACTCCCAGAATACGGGTTCGATATTCGTAAAGCTGAAATCAAACCTCATCCACAATGCCCCGACCATACACCCTATGATCAGAATCGCATCAAGCAAAAAAAGAGCCGCTCCCTTAATGACGGCTTCTCTGTTTCGATAAAATCTATGTGTATTGATCTTCATAATAATTCCTCATAACTCCCAAAAATTTAATTATTATGACTTATTCTTTCACGCTATTCTATATTATAGCATAAACATTTTCCAGTAAAAGCCAAAATTTTATTCTTTTCCCTATTTTTGTAATAATTATCCAAATTTTACCATTTATTTTTTATTTTTCTGGTTATCTCAGACTGATAGATAGCAGTTTCATTGCGATACCCAACACATTGTAGCTCAGAACGCTGCGTCATACAAGTTAATGGATGTAATTATAAAAAATTACCAGATATATTGTTGCTATATTCTGACAAAGAAAAACAATCCCAAAGCGGCGTCTCTCTTTCCCGACACCACTCCGGGATTGTTCTCTCTTTTAATCGTGCTGTTAATACAGCAGTTCCTGTATATATTTCTTATTTGCATCCAGATCAATATTCAGCACAGACATTCCGTCATATGTTCCGAACTCGTAAGTTCCCTCCTCAGGTATTGCCGCCGTCTGTGTCCGCAGATGTTCCGCATTCAGTACATCTGTAGCCATTCCATAAATATCTGTTACACTCATATTAGTGGATACCTGCGTCATACAGTAATTAATCAGCGACATAAGTGTTGCAGGATCTTTCTTCTCCATCACTTTATTATAGATTCCATAAAGCACATCCCTCTGACGCCTGGTGCGTCCGAAGTCGTTGTCCAGACTTCGGTTTCTCGCATGGGCAAGGGCCTGTGATCCGGTAAGGGTAACAGTACCCGCCTGTATATCCGGCATCCCAATCTGTCGATAGTACTCCGCCTCTTCTTCTGTAAGATTCACCTGAATACCGCCAAGTTCATCGATAATTCCCACCAGATTTTCAAAATTGACGATAACATAATTCTGAATATCCAGATCAAACTGTTTGTTGATCGTATTAATTGTAAGTCCCACGCCGCCATAAGCAAAGGTGTGCCCCAGCTTGCTCTGACCGTATCCGTCGATCTCCACAAGAGAATCCCGCAGGAACGACATCGCTGTCGCTTTGTTCTGAGCTTTGTTGTAAGATACGAGAATCATTGTATCTGAACGCCCCATTTCCGCGTTCGGATCACGGGAATCCGTGCCTACCAGAAGGACATTAATGACATCACTGTCTTTCTGGTCTTCCCGGGCTATCTTAACTTCATCTGCTGTCGGATCAACATCATCCGCATCTACGATGCCAATACTGTCATGATACAGATTCCATGCAATCGCTCCAATGATACCGCCGACTGTACATATGCAGATCAGGAACAGCGCGATCACGGCTGTAGCCGCCTTGTGCTGTCTTATGAGATTTCTGAATCCCTTTTTCTTCCTTCTGCGCCTTTTCCCCATTCGTACCGCCTCCTACTCTTTTATGATACGACCTGATTCATCCTCTGTTTTGCCTGTATCCTTCAGTTTCTTTCCGTAACGGGAATAACTGCCGTAGCGCCCATATCTGCCGTAATGGCTGTATTTACCGTAGCCATACCCGTATCCGTAGCCATACCCATACCCGTAACGGCTCATCTTCAGATTAATATCACCGTTGAAGACATACCCCATAATATTTACATTCCTCATGGTCAGAGCCTCAATGCCGGCTCTGATCTTAGGTATCTTGGTATAGTCGCACCGGATAACATACAGCACGGAATCCACATATTTTGCCAGAAGCGAGGCGTCTGCCAGAAGTTCCGCCGGAGCTGTATCAAGGATTACATAATCTGCCTGTCCCCGCATCTCATCTATAAGCTCTTCCATTTTCCTTGAGCCAAGCAGAGCCGCATCTTCCGTATTCGAGTGCCCGCCGAACATAACCCTCAGATTTACATCAGGAATTCCCGGATCGGTCAGCGCGTGATGAAGCGATACCTTATTTCTGAGAACCGCGCCGATTCCCGGATGTTTTCCATCGTTATGCATAATGCCGGCCACAGACGGATTTCTCGGGTCACAGTCTGCGAGGATAACCGACTTGCCCTGCCGGGCAATAGCCAGCGCCAGATTCACCGCGATTGTGGTCTTTCCTTCTCCCGGCACGGAACTGGTAACCATGATTACTCCGCCGCCGTTTTTCTCCGTTTCCCGCATCACCCGTATTCTCAGCCGCCGGACAGCCTCTTCATACGCGGGAGCAATTCTCTCATTCAGTATGGTAAGATCATTGTATGCTGCATTTTTCCTCTTTTTTGTTTTTACATCAGGAAGGCTGCCCAAGTCATGGAGATTAATCCGTTTCTTCAACTGCTCCTTTGACGTGACTGTACGTTTCATAAATACATACAGACACAGGATCACCGCGCAGATAACAATTCCCTGAAGCGCCCCGCGTTTATAAGACCCCCGTATGACCACTTCCTTCTGTGTATCCGACGGAATCCCTGTTTCATCCAGAATCTGCAGATTTGTCGCCCCGAAGATATACTCTGCCACCTGCGGATAATTCTCAATCACCGAGGTAAGTGTATCATATGCCATCTGGGGATCATCCGAAGAAACTGATATCGTCAGCATATTCATTCCGTCTTCTGCTTCCACACTGATCGTGCCGGGCAGATAATCCAGTCCCATATCGCTTTTCACAACATCCTCTAATACCCCGCTGGTCAGTATATACGGGAAAACCGCCGCCATCTCCTGTGCTGACTCGATATTATTATACGATCCCCCCGGAGTCGTAACCGACACTGTCGCAGACGCGACATACTGAGGCGTATAAGAAAAGCTTGTCGAAAAGTATGACCGGAGCGTACATATAATGACAATCACCAGCATCAGTATCCACAATTTTCTGAATCCGTTCCAGAAAGCAGCGATCAGATTCAGAATATCTATTTTCTCTATCTCAGGCGTATTCTTATTTTCTGATTCCTTTACATTCTCACTCATTTTTCACTTTCCTTATGCACTTTGCCATAGTTACCATATTCTCCATACCGTCCGCTGTATCTGCCCACTGTTGAGCCGACTATTGCACCGAATGACTGCACGCCGTTCATGACGACGCCCATAACCTTCGTATCCTGCGCGCGGAACTTATCAAGCATTGTATTAATTCCTTCCGCGCTGATATAGTTCTGTCTCTCAACGAACAGCACAGCATCCGTATACTGTCCCCACAACTCGGCGTCTGCAAGCACTGCCGTAGGCGGCGTATCTACAATAATGAAATCTGCTGACTCTTTGCAGCGCTGCAGGAACTTACCTGTAAGCTCACTCTGAAGAATGTCCGTTGAAGTGGAATAACAGTTACGTCCGCCTATCACGTACAGTTTCGGCACCGGCGTCTTCATAAGCAGGTCGAACCTCTTCCTTTCCCGTTTCAGGAATTCGCCCAGTTCATTTTCCTCATGAGGATGAAGACCGAATATGAGAAACTGGGACGGACGCCTTAAGTCTCCGTCGATCAGCACTACCCGGTAGTCCTTCTCCGCGAGACTGATGGCAAGGTTGGCAGCGACCGTAGATTTTCCTTCATTCTCAGACACACTGGTCACAGCCAGTGTCTTCCATCCTTCTTTCTCCATACGGTACTCAACTTTGGAAGAGAACTTTCTATAGCTCTCCACGAAACCGAACCCCGCCAGCGGGTTATTGATCAGTACCGGCTTTTTGCTCCTCTGGAGAAGCTCTTTTACCGTTTTATATTTGAACTCATAAGCGATCGCCCCGAGACTTCTTGCATCCAGTTTGTTATTGATATCCTCCTCAGTTTTCAGTGTATCCTTCATCACCGAAAATCCCCCCAGCAGAAGGACAAGAACAGCCGCTGCAGCCAGAAACGCTCTCTTCATCATGCCGCCGGCATTCAGCGGATTATCCGGTGAAAACGGAATATTCGGCTGCTCCAGTATATTCAGGACAATATCTCCGACCGTATAGAGTGTGACGCTCGAATAATTGTCCAGTATTCCCTCCATAATATCAAAGGAATCTTTCGGCGAATCATCTGTCACCGTAAGCTCCAGAAGATTCGTCTCACCTGCGATATTAACCTGGATATCTGCATCGATCTCATCCACACCGAGCTTTTCACAAAGAATATCCTGCATGGCATTGCTCTCAACCACCTTCTGAAATGTCGTAGCCATGGAATTGGCCGTTCCCAGTGACGAATAGGAGGCCGATGTATTTCTGGCCGATACTACGAAGGTTGTGGAAGTTGTATACTGCGGAACATATCTTATGCTTACAGCCACATAAGTAAGCATCGCCGCAGCCAAAGCGCCGAGCAGGATCACCCACCAGTTCACAAGAATATCGTGTATCAGCGTAAACGGCTCTATTTTATAATTTTCCAATGTCTGCCCTGTCGTCTTTTCCATTGTCATACTACCCCACTACTACTGCTAATTTCGTTGTCGCTGTAACTCCATCCTGAGTTGTAAACTGATAATCGACTGTATAACTTCCCGCCTGATCAAAATTCACATTACCGGATATCTTAACATCATCGCGGCTGCCCGGCATAAAATTATCATCGCCGTCTTCGAACAGGTATTCTGTACCGTTACGTTCAAAACCCGTGATCAAAGAAGCATAATCCACTGATCCGCCGACTTCTGTATAAACAATATACTGCGAAAGAAGCGGGTAATATTTCTTGTTCTCATTTTCATCAGCCGTATCCGTTACTGTCACAGTAAGATTGACAGTGCACGTATCTCCGGCACTGTTGCTGACTTGAACTGTCACCGGATAATCCCCTGTCTGCTGTACATAGACCGCATCGTTGTATGCTGCTCGAATCTGGGAAGTGATATCTCCGTCCAGACAGTCTACAACACTCATATTCTCCCTCAGACTTGCATCTGACATCTCAGTTAAAGTATACCTGAGGGGAGCCGACAGCTGAATCTGCGGAGAGGTATAATCTGTATACTCCAGAGTTCTGGTCAGAGTTGCTCCGTTATTTGAGCTGTCAAATACCGCATAGGTTATCTCTCTTTTGCCCGGCTCTGTAAAGTTCGACATAGAGGATACCCTGATCGAGTCTGTCAGATCTCCGTCTCTGTCATCCTCCGCCGTAAGGCCCTGATAGAGGTCTGCATCATCCCGCCCGCTGCTTTCTGCGTCCTCTTCTGCCCCCTCTTCTGAATCTTCCTCATTCTCTTCCGGATTCAACGTAACCGAAATTGTATCTGATTCACTTGTAATTGTCGGCGCTGTATGGTCCGATGTCACTCTGTCTACTATGTTAAATACAATAAACCCAACCAGCGATAAAAGGAACAGTCCGATGACTGCTATTCTAAATCTTCTCATTGTACACGCTCCTTCCAGCCATAGTCCTTTTCAAACGGAATCCTGCGGAACTGTATTGTTTTCACTCCATTGCAGATATTCCGCGGATTCACGTCAAACAGGATATCCAGGTATTCCGCGGAATACTCATCACTGAGGTAGTCATATGCATCAGCCATACAGGTTGTCCTGCGGATGGGGCTGTGCGCATCACTGGCCACAGCTGTCACAAGATTATGGTTCAGAAGTTCATAGGCTGTTCTCCGTGCCTCTTCTCCGAACCTTCCCATAAAGCTTCCTTTATTAATCTGCACTTCGTATCCCGTCTGTTTCCATCTGTAAACAGTCCGGGGATCATCCTGTACAAACTCGTACCGCTCTGCATGAGCAATCAGCGGGATTGCCCGGACTTCTTTTACCTGATGAAGTATCTCGTCCGCAAAATCCGGATCCTCGGCGAAATCAAATTCCATCAGCACATATCTGGTCCTGTTAATGGGAAATATCTTTCCCTCTGTCAGAAGGCGGGGCAGATCCTCTGTGGCAAACACTTCCATACCTGCCAGAAGGGTAATCCCGGGCTGTTCCCGCTGTATGATCTCCTTTGTCTTCTGGAATGTCCTGACATAGTTGTCTCCGAAATAATTGTCATATTCTCCGGGAATATTGCAGTGGGGAGTTGCCACGATCACTTTCGTGCCGTACTCATGTGCCAGAGAAGCCATCTCAATGCTGTCATAGATATCCGCGGCGCCGTCATCCACTCCCGGAAGTATATGCGTATGTATATCTACCATTTATTTTTCCTTTTAAATCTGTAATTTTAAACTTCAGCCTGTTATTATAACACACTTTTCTGCAGGTGGAAACACCTGCAGGAAGATTCACTGTTTTTTCCAGCTCAAAAGAGAATAACCCTTTTCAACCACTTTCCTCAGAGGAATGATCCTGATCCACACGTGTTCGAAGAATTCCCACCAGAAGTTCCCCGGCCGGAGGATCTTCCCCTTTCTCTTTACCTTAATAATCCGTGCAAAGATCTGATCCCGGCGCAGAGGTCCTTCGATCTGCGTCTGGGCGTCCCCCGCCATATAGTAACCGTCCGTTTTCTTCTTGTATATGCGGTGCATCACATATTGGCCGGTGTCTCTCTGGTAGAAGACCATATCGCCTCTACGCAGCTCCCGGTCAGGTCTCGTAAAGTAGATATAATCACGGTTGTGGCAGAGAAACGGGGACATACTGCTCCCTGCGATCAGCATGGAGACCACCCTCCCCTCTTCCGCCAGCTCTCTGAGAGCGGACACATATTCATTTGTATCGACTACACGGGTATTCATGGAATTCTCCTTTGCTCCGGCTGCAGATCCGGCATTATCTTGCGATATCAGTGCCGACGGCGGCTCTAAGCGCATATCAGAAGTCCATGGCCATACGGCTGGATTCTTCTTCACTTAATTCTGTAACTTTCGTCTCCATAACACGGTAAACTCTCTGGCACAGATTCAATACACTGGGTCTGTGGGTTGTCACAATACAAGTCTTATTCGGATGCTGCTTCACAATGTTGCGCAGCACCGTGCGCTCTGTCGTCACGTCGAGAGCCGATGTTGCCTCGTCGAGAAGCAGGATCGGGGAATCACGCAGCACCGCTCTGGCAATGGCGATACGCTGGGCCTGGCCCTCAGACAGTCCTCTTCCGCGCTCTCCCACATTGCTGTTGATTGTATCCGGCAGTTTCTCCACGAAATCCCATGCGCAGGAAACTTTCAGCGCCTCGATGATCTCCTCGTCGGTGGCGTCTTCCTTCACCATACGCATATTCTCGGCGATGGTGCCTGAAAGAATCGTATTTCCCTGCGGAACGTAGGCGAACAGATGCCTCGTCTCCGCGTTCATCTCAATTTCCTGACCGTTGGAAGCACGCAGCTTCACTTCGCCGTTCTCCGGGCGCACCAGACCGAGGATCAGGCGGATCATGGTTGTCTTGCCCTCTCCGGACGGGCCCACCAGAGCGACGATCTCGCCCGGATTCGCCTCAAATGCCGAATCCGTGATTACGCGTGTTCCCTCTACATATGAGAAGTTCACATCCTGCATCCGCACCTCGAAACCGTTCTCCGTATATTTGTCCATCTCGCTGCTCTCCGGAATATGTATCTCTCTCGGGAGCTGCACCAGTTCACGGATACGGTGAGCCGATACGGAGCTGTTCAGAAATGACGGTATAATGGAAACCACATTGCTGAATGCAGAGGAAAGATTGCTTCTCTGCTGCAGGAACAGTGTCATGGTTCCGTATGTAATGTCTCCTGTCCACAGTCGGAACAGACAGTAGCCGAATGCGGCGAACTGAACCAGGGTCCCCATTATGGTCATAAGAATGCTTGTCTTGATGGAAAACATATTATATTTGAGACTGATATCACGGAATTTACTCTGCCACCAGCGCATTTTCTTGCTGTAATGGGGCGCCACACCAAATGATTTAATGGTATCGAAGTTATAGATCGCCTCCACCTCGAAAGTCATCAGGTCGGAGCTCATCTCGCGCACCTTCTTGCTGTAGTCACGCTGTTTCTTGATCATAAACCGTGACATCAGGAGCAGGAACGGCGCACTGCCAAGAGCGATCACCGCCATGATCCAGTCATAATGCAGAATTACGAAGAAAGTCGCAATAAAGTTATAGACCGCAATGATAATAGTAGGAAGCCAGCTGATCGCGTTGCTGCTGACCGTGCCGATATCCCCGTTAAAGCGGTTCAGGATATCGCCGTTAGAATACTTATTCAGTGCCAGCCAGTCCGCGTCTACGATCTTGTCGAAGATATCCGCCTGAATATCATTATTGATATCAATACTCAGCTTCGTCGTGATCCGGCTGATGATACTGTTAAACGTCAGGCTGAATGCGGTACTCCCCACCATGATCGCGATCATGACCCACAGCTTGCTCGTCTCGTATCCTGTAATGATGTCGATCATGTATTTGCTCGCCACACTGCTGACCAGTCCCATAGACGTGCTGAACACACCGAGGATCACGTAAAATACAATAGCGCCTTTGTATCTCGCGCTGTAGCTGAAGATCCACTTCCAGTCGTCTATGATTTCGCCAAAAGTCCCGTCTTTCCATCTGGCTATCAGGATATCCAGAGATTCAAAGGCGGGATTCTTATTTTCATTCTGATTTTCTTCGTTCATACAATCACTCCCGTATATGCTGCGTCACTGTACCGAATTTCACCGTTTTTCTCTTCAAACAGTATACATTCAACATCAGGAAGCGTCAAGCGTCCTGAACAGGCAAAGTTTCCCTGTCCAGGCCTCTCAGGGCTTTCTCCAGACAGATTACAGCCTCCTCCGAGATCGTGCAGCCGAGGTGAAGTACAGGTACGCTTCCGAGGAAATCCTCAATCAGATCCATGGTATGGATATGATCCGGAGTATTCCATTTGTTCACTGTGATCTGGCTGTACAGCAGAGGAAACGTGTGTCCGGGAGTCAGTCTCTCTACCCTGTTCTCCTTTGCCTGGCTGAGCATGACGACAGCTTTTATCGGAATCGCTTCATTATTGCACACCTCTGACGTGCCGCATACCGGCCAGCCCTGAGCTGTCCACCTGCCGTTGATCTTCCCCAGAAGGGAACGGTCGCCGTTGACTGTCCGGCTTCCCCGGTACTTCTCCCACAGGTTTGCCTGGGTTGTCTTGCCTGTCTCCGACGGAGCGGAGAATAGGATCGCCTCACCCTGATATTCCACATAAGCGCAGTGGAGGATCATGCTGTTCTTCTTCACCAGACGGCGTTCAAGAGCAAGAAGCGACGTAAACATAGGATCGATATGCAGCTCCGCGATCCGGTCCCGGACAAGAATAACCTCCGCGCGGTTGCCGGATACTTCCCGATAGCAGGCGTAATACTCAGGATTCCCCTTCACTCCGATCAGACGGCTCTCCAGGCTCTCCCCCTGTTCCGTCTCACGGCGGAATACAGTGAGGTCCTGGCGCTGTGCGATGATCTTGCCCTCTACCTGAGGGAGATCATCCGACACTACTATATGATAGGTATACTCGGGACTGCAGATGTGTTCCGCGCCATCGCGCATCTCCGACTGTCCGGAACCGTCAAATTCACATACGAACTTCATGAAATTCTCCGGAGGCGTCACCTCATCCGGGCAGCAGAGCCGGAATGTAAAGTTACCGATCTGAAAAATCCTGTCCATTCTGTATCTTCTCCCATTCTTCTCTCAATAATCTCAAAGACTCTTCCGCATATCGGCACATATAATCCGGCACACCGTCGTAGCTTCCCGTCTCCAGAAGCGCGCTTGCAGCACAGGTCCGGCAGAGATGCCTCATGTGACACGTACTGCACTTCGCGTTCAGCAGGATTTTGTCAGTTTCCTCCACAATATACTTCCAGGCAGCCTCAAAACCAACCTCAAACACAGATACTGCGGGTTCACTCAGAATCACACAGGGGCGCATCTCCCCCTGCCAGTTGATGGTAAACGAACACTGTCCTGCCATGCATGACATGTGTCCCGGCACAGCCTCGGCAGGTTCCGGGTGATCTGCCCTGTAAATTGACTGCTGTACATATTGAGGAAACAGTTCCGGACCCATCTCACGCTTCAGTGCATGGATCCTCGCCTGAGCCGCCTCTTCAGGATCCAGACGGGACTGCATATTGTAAGGCAACTCCCGTTCTCTGGTGGCAGGCATCATGTAGGTATCGACACGGACCGGAATATCCAGTTCTTTCTGGACATCCAGCAGCTTATCAAGATCATCCTTATTCGCTCTGGCAAGACTTCCTCCCACCTTTACGTCCACGCCGTACTTCCGGAGCAGGCGAATTCCCCGCAGTGTTTTCTCATACCCGCCGGGATAGTGGCAAAGATTCGTATAAGTCTCCTCATCTGTACCATACAGAGTAATGTTTACTCTTCTTGGCTTGTATTTCCCAAAGAACTGAGCCAGATCTTCATCGATCACCGTGCCGTTGGTATTAATGGTGATGATCATCCCCATCTTCCGCAATTCCAGATAGAGTCTTCTGAACTCAGGATACAGGAACGGCTCCCCTCCTGTCAATAACAAGAAAAGAACTCCCGCCTCCTTCATCTGCCGCCCGATCTCCAGCCACTCATCCGCTGTGCGCAACCTTCCCTGTCGTTCCATCTCTTCCCGGCTCAGCCGTACATAGCACATATCGCAGTTCATATTGCATAAGGGGAGTAGTTCGATACTGCCGTTGGCAGGGGTGCGGGTGCGCTTAGCCTGATCGAGAAGCATACGCTCGATGGTAGTTGCGCCTTCTAATGGTTCCATAGGTGTTCTCCTTTCGGGTAACATGAAAATAGACCGGAAGGTTGTTCCGGTCTATTACTGTTATGTAATAAATTATTATGTTATGATTTCGCTGTTTCCCAAGAATCCTGATTGAGGTTTGTGGTACAATGAACATTATTATTATATGGGCCACGCCAAATAATAACTTTCGTAACATTGTCTGACCAGTACGGCACATAATAGCCATTCAGGAAGTCATCATCAGAATCTGCTTCATGAGTAGTTCCACATGCGTGATACCCGCCTAAACTTTTATCCGCTTCCTGCCAGTGACCGCCCCAGCCTCCGACCCATTCTCCTCTAGTCTGCAACCCTTCTACGCCATTACTCTCTACGTATACATTGCCGCTCACTCCATCACCGGCATCACATTTAAACTTATAAACGACTCCGCTTTCTCCGCAAGCCGCTACATACTCATTAGCCTCAAACTTCTGCACCTCAGTAAGAGGTCTCTTCCAAACTCTTCCTTCCATTTTTACTCCTCCTTTAATAGACCATACTGTAAATATTCTCTTATGAAATCTTTAATTCCCTGTTCCATCTCACCATCAGGATCGGAATATTCTTTCTTCGCTTCAGCAATCACATCTTCCATCGTCCTCGGCTGTTGGAACAGCTGCCACAGAAAACGGCAGGTTTCATTCAGCGATATCACGCTGTTCTCAAATATTCCCGCTTCGCCTACAGGTACCAACACTGCTTCGCCGGCAACTTCCCGCAGTATAAAATCCGGGTTTGCTTTAAACATCCTGACGTCTCCCTCTTTCGTTTCCTTTGAAAGATGCTCCTGTGAATCGGAACCGGAGAGCGTTTCGGATGACTGATTATCTCTCTCCAATATACTCCTCCCCTGCAACTTTCTCTTACATCCTATTATGATAGCACAATACATCCCATTGTCAATACTTAAAGACACAGTTTTAACACCAATTTTTCACAATTCCTGAATTGTACATATTTTTGTACACTTTACATAATTTTTTATAAGTATATTATATTTTTTGTCGTTTTATAAGTTGCGTTCTTCTTCACTGATTTGTTCTTCTCACCTTTCACTTCACTGTCTGTTTTTATATTTTTCCAGTTCCGGTATATCCTGTACGATACCTCTAATGTACAGTTCTCGCAGGAAACCATAAATATCACGCCTTGCTGTATCCTCATCCACCTCATACTCATCCTGCACTCTTGCAACAATTTCTTCTAAGTCAGTAGCAGTATCCACCTGTTTCCATATAAATGCAGCTGATTCAGTAAGCTGGATCATGCCATTCAACTTCTGGGATGCCGATCCCGTAGGAACCAGCACCGTTTCTCCTGCAATTTCACGCAGCATATATTCCTTATTTGTCTTCATGCTCTTCCTCCTCATATAAAAGCCGCTGATACTCTTCTGCATACCTGCACAGGTACTCCGGCAAACCATCATAGGCGCCTGTCTCCAGCCACGCACTCGCTACACAGGTCTTGCAGACCGGCCGCAGACGGCATTTTACACATTTCTCATTGATTCGAAATACCTTCGACTCTTTTGACACCTTTTCCCATGCAGTCTCAAATCCAATCTCAAATACAGAGACAGAGGGCTCTTCCAAAGTCACACAGGGGCGCATCTGTCCCTGCCAGTTTACTGTAAATGAACAATTTCCTGCCAGGCAGGCAATTCCCTTCGGATTGTCCGCAGCGTTATTTTCTGTCTGTGCAATTTTCTGCCGGACATATATCGGAAACACTTTCGGATCCATCTCAGCTTTAATTGCTTCCATTTCTGCTGTCGCCGCCTCTTCCGGCAGAAGCCTTGCCTGCTGCTCAAAAGGAAGTCCTCTCTCATGTATCCCCGGAAGCATATAGGTATCCATATGAACGGGAACCCCTAATTCCCTCCCAAAAGTATAAATCTTCTGCATATCTTTATAGTTGCTCTTTGTAACGCTTCCGTTAATCTTCACATCTACATCCCGATCTTTCAACAGTCGGATTCCCCGAAGTGTCTTTTCAAATCCTCCGGGGTAATGGCAGAGCGTCTCATAGGCCTTATCATCTGCACCGTAAAGCGTAATATTAATACGCCTCGGTCTATTCTCAGCAAAAAAATCCGCCCACTCTTCATCAAGAAGTGTCCCGTTGGTATTGATTGTCAGCACCATTCCCATCTGCTTCAGTTCTAAATACAGTCTCTTAAAATCCGGGAACAGCAATGGCTCGCCACCGGTCAGAAGGAGAAAAAGGACACCCGCCTTCTGCATCTCCCACCCGAGATTAATCCATTCATCTGCTGTATGGAGTCCGCCTTTCTTCTCTGTCTCCGCATGACTTAAACGTACATAACACATATCACAGTTCATATTGCAGAGAGGAAGCAATTCCAGACTGCCGCTAATCGGCCGCTGTACCGATGCGGCGCGCTGCAGCAGCATTTTTTCCATCGTATTTGTCTCTATTGTTAAAGATTCCATACCGCAGATCACCCCTTTTATCACCGGAAGTGTCCAAAGACACATTCCGGGATTGTAAGCGGTCGCCAAAGGCTCGGGCAAACCCGGACTTCGGCTCGTCGCCGTTGTAAAAAAGAGAACCGGATCTCTCCAGTTCTCTCTAGTTGTCCCAATCTGTTATATCATTAAATATGTATCCACATTACGAACGGTTCGGATGACCTTCTGCTGTTTCGAAAACTTTTCCCATATGATTCCATGTTCTGCCATCCTCAGCTCTTGTAGTCCAATAAATAGTATCCCCAACCTTTACTGAACTAACATCTCTTTGTTGAGTATAATTCTTGTCCCAGTAAATAGTACATCCTAAAGTTCCCAAACCGTCAGTTCCGGTTTCAACCATCCTTATCGGGTTCCCGTCATCATCAGTACGAATCACCTGATTTGACGAAGTGCCACAGTGATCCCATGCGTGGGTTACTCCTTCATTGTAATCTCCTTGCAGCCATTCATATCGATTCGCCCAATCAACATCACATTGCACGCCCCAACACACCGCTACATACTCGTTTGGCTCAAATTCTTCTACAATTGCTTTTGGTGTTCCCCATCTTTTCTTCATAATACAATATACCTCCATTCCATCTGCCTTCTTAAATGACTCTCTGACAAAGCGTGTACATCGTTTATTCCTATAAGCTAAATGTTATGCAAGTAAAAATATCAATAACAACATCCGCTTATGCACGGGGAGCATAAGGCATTACAAACATTTTTATTCTGTAATAATACATCTTATTTTTACAAAAAGTCAAGAATAAAGTGGTATATTTAACTCAATTTTCACATTTTCAGATAATGTACATACAATTACACTGCCGTGAGCAAATTAACCATACCACTTATTCTTTTCCCGATTTTAATCGGAACCTTTACTGTATAATCTTATACTTCTTCATCAGATCCACTCTGTGGTTCCCAATCTCGATGCTTGCCATAGCGTCATTTTCCCTCATGTTTTTGGACTCTTTTAAATACCTCACGATTCTCGACGCCCACGCAATCGGAAGTAGAAATGAGTATTTCTTCAGATATGTATAAGTTCTCTCCATGTATTTTCTGTCCGGGAAAAGCGACTGAATCAGAGACGCGCCCGCTTTCTTCCCTTTCTTGTCCTCGCTCACAGCCTGAAGTGTGATGTTGCTGCTGTGCTTTCTGCTCATACTGGAATCCCCGAATACGCCGCCGTCGATCAGATCTTCCAGCATATCGCCGCCGTCCGCCTCAATCTCTGCCCAACTCTCAGGATAGCAGGCCTTCTCCGGATTGAAGTTCAGCTCTTTCTTTCCTATGTCAAACAGAGAAGCCGCAAACACATCGGCATGAATTCCTCTGCACTTTTCCAGCAGATAATCCCAGTCAATCTCCGCCCCGTATGCTTCTGCATAGATCACAATATCGCATACCTGGCGGATCCCGAAGCCGCTGTGAAGGAAATGTTTGAACGCATGGAGGATCAGATAGAGCAGATGATCCGTGTGGCACATAGTATACACTTTCACTCCGTTTATCTCCGCCTGTATCTTCCGGTCGAACACATCGTCAAACAGACGGTTCAGTCCGCCGTACGCCTCTGATTCGGAGGAAAACAGTTCTTTGTGAAGCTCTATATGTAACATACCGCCCACATGATAATACGGCACTTCTCCCTCTTCGTCCGGATCCATGTCAGGCTCCAGCATCTCCATCTGATTCTGCGCAAATACATCCGCGCAGTCATGAAACTGCTCTGCCGGGATCAGCACATCCTCGTCTCCCGAGCACCGGTAATCCGGTTCGCGGTACAGGCTGCGGCAGATGATGCCCTTTACTACCAAGGGCGTAAGTCCATGTTCTGTCAGTTTTCTGTAAAGCTGCAGGAACTCTTCCGTCTTCCTGCTCTGCGTCATGACCTGCCGTATTACCTGCCCTTTGATCATCTGTACCAGATCAGGCGGACACGATGCAAATGCCGGGCAGGCATATACCGTATCATATATCATAGGAAGGATCTGGTGGTGCTGGCAGAGCCGGAACAGTCCCGCCCAGTCATCCGCACTGAGGCCATCCTCCCACATTACTTTCTCACCATTCAGGAAGCAGCGCAGCGCCTCCAGCATCTTCTCACTTATCGCATTCAATTTCATATGTACCCTTCTTCACTTCCAAATATCTTTATTCCGGTAATATTCTTCATGCATGAGTTCGAGCATCGCTGCCCTCAATGGTATTTTATACTAGTATTGGTATTTATTTCCAGTGTTTTGTGCCAAAAATTTCCAGCGGCATCTGTTCACTCTTTTTTAACCGCCGTTCTTCGAAGTGTTTCTATCTTATCACGTAAAAAAACGGATCTCCTCATACCATAGTATGAGAAATCCGCTTTTATATAAGTCCGCACTCCCTGGCCCGCTGCACCGCCTGGGTCCGGTTTGACACATCCAGCTTCCTGTATATATTGTAGGTATGGCTCTTTACGGTTGAGAGCCTGATATTCATCTCTTCGCAGATACGCGGATTGCTGTATCCCTTCTCCAGATACGTCAGCACCAGCGCTTCCGTGGGCGTGAGACGTTCGGCGCGCCGGATCCCCGCACTCTCGTCTGCGGGGACCGGACTGTCCGCGCTGCGTTCTGACGCTGCCCGGGCAAGATATCTGATCCACTGCTCCCGGCTCATCCTGGAGATGCTCACAGCATCTTCCTTTCCACCATATCTTCGGCCGGACGCCGTCTCCGGCGGGCAGTTCAGGGCGGCATACTGCTCCAGCAGCTTCGCTCCGGCAGGCCCGTAGCCCGTATACAGCCTGACGTACCGGTAAGGCTCCGCCGTCTGTATGGACTCTGCCGCTGTTTTGAGAGCCTGGCCGCTCATCCCCTTCTCCTGCTCTGCAAGCGCGCGCTGGAAGAGGCTTTCCGCCAGCCATCTCGGGCTGTTTCCGTTCCGGAAATAATCGATCAGCTCCGGCAGAAGCTCTTCCGCCCTCCTGTAATCCCCCATGTAAATGCTGACCTTTACTTCCGCCGCCATATGGAATCTCGTCCGGCCGGTGTCATATCCGATATCCCCGCCGGTATCCCTGAGCCATTCCATAAGCTTTTCTTTTTCATTGCATTTGGCCCGGGCAAGATAATAGAGCGCCCGGGCATTCCACCGGCAGGCAGGGGCATCCTCTCCGGCAAGATTACGTGCCAGCTCTTCGATATACCGCCGTGCCGGGCCGCGCATCTCACTGTCGTCAAGAAGGAGCCATGCAAGATACATGCTGCCGAGACGTATCTGCCACGAAGCGCCTTCTTCATATGGAAGAAACGCCTCCGAACGAAGCTTGTTCCATGCAGGCATTGTATCCGTCATGATACTGTACTCCAGCCGCGCCAGCCGAAACAGCATCTGATCTTCCAAAGCAATCCGTTCTTCCCATAGCCTGCGGTAATGTTCTCCCTGCTCTTCCCCGCAGGCAAACAGCGGGGACAGATCTCGCAGGCCGGACAGAAACGAGACCGATTCGCCAAGGATATGATATAGCCGTATCCTCTGCCCGTCCCCGGTATATCTTTCGAGCATCGCCATCCACTCTTTAGCAGCAATATCCGGGTCTGCATAAGCCATATTCAGGAGGACTTCCGTTATCTCCTGCCGCCGCTCCGTTTCCGCCCTCTCCTTAAGCTTGGCGGCATATGTCCTGAGCACCCGGAGTCTCCCGCGATCCTGGCGCAGGAAACTCTCCATCCACTCCAGATAAAGGAATCCGGGGACCGTCAGGTCGTCCCCGCCCCAGATCTTCTCGTAATTAAGGAAGGACACTTTGTCAAAATTGCGCAGAAGACATTCCCTGTACAACAGCCTGCCGCCCGACTGTCTGCTATCCGACTGTCTGCTGCCCGACCGCCTGCTGCCCGACTGCCTGCCGTCCGACCGCCTGCTGCAGACAAGGGCGTCCTGGATATATCCCTTTGCCTCATACCAGTCCACTGCTCTGCGGCACAATTCTTCCGGCGCAGGATCATCAATGGCGATCTGCAGGGCAGGATGTACATACCAGCATGTCTTCTCCGGCACAAACACCATTGCGCCTCTGGCGCACAGCCTGTCCTCCTCATCCCGCCGGCTGTCGCCCCACAGCAGCAACTCCAGCTCCTCTTCCAGCCGCGGGAAGGGCGCGCGTTCCATCAGCATTTCCAGTTCGTCTTCAGGCAGCGCCGACAGGATCCGGGTTCTGATATACTGACGGATCTCATAGCGGCTGCACAGTTCCCATGCCGTCCATCTGTCATCAAGCTGGGATGAAAGGCGCACCAGCATCGCGGCGCATCCCGGCCATCCGCCCGTGAGATGATACACCTCGCCGCCCCTGAGCCTGCTGCCGCAGATCCTGAGATAACGGTATGTCTCCGCTTCGGTAAAACGCAGAGATTCCGGCAGGATCACCGCCATGATCCCACTCCACACAAACTCAAGGAATACGTCCGGGATCCTCCCGTCCACAGCACAGATGATCCGATCCTCCCTCGGCATCTTCTGTGTAAAACGCCGGAAGCCGTCCGGGGAATCCGGATACCTGTTTTCCTCCGGCTTTCTCACCAGATACCAGTTGGGTTCTCCCGGCGTCCGTCTGGAAAGCGCAGAAGCGTTCTCGATCTCCTCCGCGTCACAGTACAGCGCGTTGACCTCGGGATGCTTATCCACAAGCGTGACAACGGCCGTCTTCCTTCCCGTTCCCGGAAGTCCGCTCAAAACTACCGCCAGATGATCCTTCAGCGCCTCCTCTATAACGTCCGTCTTGTCGATCCTTACCTCTCGCAGATGCATTTCATTCGCCCCTTCTGTCAGGAAAGCGGGCCGGATGATCCGTCTCATCCGGCCCGCTTTCCTTCTATAAGCTTAATATGCCCTTTTTTCTGAGTATTATACGCACCTCGCTGTTCAGGATCGCCAGCTCCGCATAGATGGGTGATGTATATGAAAGACAGCTCAAGTTATTCCGGACTTTTTACCATACACTCCTTCCGGTAAAACGCCACCCCATACTTCAGGATATCCTGATACCCTTCCTGACGAAGCATTTCTTCATAATGCCGCTCTTCGATCTGCTTCAGCGCCTCATCACATTTCTCTTCCAGTCCCTGATAAGTCTTCGATACCTTAATCTCAATGATCACTGCTTTTCCACGCACACTGGGATATTTCAGCAGAATATCCGGCCTGCCGTTCCCCGATTCCCGATTAGATTGTACGATATAGTTCCCGATATTTTTCAGCATTCCTGCAAGAAAGCCATGATAGTAGCTCTCCTGATAGTCATAGAAGCTGATCGTCTCCATCAGGTTTTCCGACAAGAGCTCCGCCATCTTTTCTGTGTCTCCACTCAGGATGCTTTCATAGAGCGGGGAAAGTTCTTTCTGCTCTGTCTTCTCTTCAAACCACCGCAGCACGGCATTTTTATACACATACCGCACCTCGCTGTTCGGGATCGCCATCTCCATATAGATGGTTTCCCCCTCCTGATGCTCGCTGATCTTTTTGAGATAACCGGTAAAGAAGAGGAAGTTCCACAGGTTATCCTGGGTGGAATCCATGTCATCATATGTGATGTCTTCGTGAATCGGCTTTGTAATCGTACCGCCCGCAATCAGCGACTCGATCTCCTGCTTTACGGAAATGTCCGCGTGTTCCACCAGCTTTTTCACGATGCTGTTGGAACTGGTATTAGACCAGTAAGGCTTCGCAAATGCGTTTTTATCACGATAACAGGAGTTTACATAATTAATCACACTCCAAGGATTATAAACTTCTGTTTCTCCAAACCGGTAGCCGTCATACCATCGCTTTACTGTTTCCAGGTTGTCTTCCAGTCCATAGTCCTTTAGCATCCGTTCTACTTCTTCCGGCACAAACCCGAAATGCTCTGCGAAAGAGTCGCTTGTAATGGATATCACATTCAGGTTATTGAGGCCGGTAAAGATGGATTCTTTGCTGATCCTGAGGCACCCGGTTACAACAGCGAATTCCAGATTGCCATTCGTCTTCAGGGCAGACTCGAACAGGGAACGGATCAGCGCTGCCATCCTGTCATAAAACCCGCTGAAATAGGCATTCTCCAGAGGGACGTCATACTCGTCGATCAGGATGACTGTTCTACGTCCGTAACAGATATACAGACACTCAGAAAGAAATTTCAGAGAATCCGCGTAATCACCTTCTGTCCCTTCCATATCACGGATCCGGAGATAACGTTCCAGTTTTGCGTCCGTCAGTTTTCCGCTTTTCTCTACTTCCGGCCAATGCCTTGTAAACTCTCCTTCAACTGCTTTTTTCAGCATCTCAAAGGAAAGCTCGTAGGAGTACTGCTTCATGGATTTCAACGAAATGCTGATCACAGGATATTTCCCCATGTGAGTCAGATACTTTTCTCCGGCTTCCATGATCTTTAACCCCCGAAACAATCCGGAATTGTCTGTTGTTCCCATTTCAAAGAAATACCGGAGCATACTCATGTTCAATGTCTTTCCGAAACGCCGGGGACGGGTAAAAAGATTTACCTCCCCTTTCATATCAAGCAGCTCTTTGATAAAAAGTGTTTTGTCAATATAATAATAATCTCCCCGTATTACTTTTTCAAAATCATCCACACCGACCGGCAGAGGTATCCAGGTCATACAAAACGCCTCCCTTCCAGATGTAGTTACATTTTACTACGTCTGAAAGCGAGACGCAAGGTCGGCTCCCGTATGCCGGTTTATAAATATTAAAAAAGATAACATATATCTACTTTATAGTAAGTACAGCTATTTCCGGAGGATTATTGAATCTCGGCAGCTTCTGTTTATCGCTTCCGAGACCGCTTGTCTCGAACAGAAGTATATTATCTTTCTGATACATTCCGTGCACGTACTCCGGAAACCAGCCCTGATCTCCGCCATACAGCCCTCCCAGGAACGGGATGACGACCTGCCCGCCGTGATTGTGACCGCTGATCACCAGATCCACATCCCAGACTTTGCTGGCGTCACCGAAAATGAAGCTGTCCGGACGGTGGGAAAGCATGATCTTCATCCTGTCCGTATTCTGAAAATCCTGCAGGAAATTGAGCATATCGCTCGGGGCTGCAAGCGCATCATTGTTGCCGTTCAGTCCGAAGGCATAATCGTAGAGCCCTCCAAGCCGCACTTGTGTTCTGTTTATCTCTATGTCCACGTAATTCTTATCCAGAACGACCGCTCCTGCGCTCTCCAGCTCTTCCTGCAGATCTGAGTGGCCGTTTTCCATATAGGAAAGCTCATGATTGCCCAGCGCATAATAAATCGGCGCCGTATCTTTCAAAAGCCCGATCAGTTCAAGAGGTACAGATGCGTCCGCCGACTCTGCATTGAGCATATCGCCGTCCATGATAATGACATCCGGGGCAATCTCCCTGATCTTCTCCGCCAGTTTCTCATTATCCCCGCCGAATCGGTGATCATGAAGGTCTGAGACGACCACGGCCCGGAAGCCCGTATCACTTTTTCCCGTGTCCGCCGTATATTCCCTGATGACAATATAATTTGTCGAGACCCAAAGACTCACCAGTATATAGATTACAAACGCCACAACAATAAGTATCAGGGCGATCATCCATTTTTTCATCCTTTTCATCCAGTCTTCTCTCTTTCTATAGAGTGATTATAGCCGTATTACGCAGTATTATACCACTTATTTCCTGATCATTTTGTCAAACGGGAAAAAATTCATGAAAAAAACACTTCCGAAGAAGTGCTTTTTTCATTCAGCGTATATTCTATTTTCTGCGCTTTCTTATTATTACAACTGCGCCAAGTAAAATTACGACTGATGCCAGAAGCGCCACTACATAAGGTATAACATTCGTAGTATCTCCTGTCTGTACCGCAGTCGTATCAACCGCATTCTGATCTGAAACGTTATTGTTCACAGCTCCGTTATTTCCTGTATTTCCGGAATTATTCTCATCATCTGTTCCGGCTCCCGGATTCTGTCCCGGGTTTGTCGGATCGCCTGTTCCCGGATTCTGTCCCGGATTTGTCGGATCATCGGTTCCCGGTGTTGTTCCAGGTTCCTCTGTACCGGTACCCGGCTCTTCGCCCGGATTTTCAGGTTCTTCTATTCCCGGTTCCTCTCCAGGAAGAGATGGGTTCCATTCACCGATTTCCTCACCAAATCCCATCTGTGCAAGCAGTTTATCCAGCTCACCCTTTGCATCATTTGCAACTGTCATCGTTCCCAATACGATACTATCTTTATAGTCCTCCGGATTCAGATAATTTCCAGCAGCATCTTTACTGTTGATCTCTGCGAAACGGACATCTTCATGGAAAGTAACATCCTGTGTCACTCCATTCGCATCTTTTCTCGTCCACACATTCCATCTGGAATCCTGAATCAGCGAATCCATCTTACACTCGATGAAAGTAACTGCAGAAGAGGTTGAGCCATAAGATGGATTCTTTCTATCCGGCTCATAGACTGTCATATAACTGTTGCCGTCCTCATCCCGCGCCGTCTCGGTATAACACTCTGTCTGCCACGGTCTTCCAAGGCTAACCGTACTATCGTCAACATTGTAGGACTCATCAACAGTCAATGTACAGTCGTTAAATACGAATCCTACATTACCCTTCTTCGTATTTGCGGCAGTAAAATATCCTGTATCTCTTCCGGCAAATGCTGCCATATGCAGTTCACATCCTGTAAAGTACGCGTCTGCATCACCAAAAATAAAATCTACAGTTCCTTCAATATAACAGTTCTCAACTTGAACTCTGGATCCCGAACCATGGAGATACAGTGTATCCTGACGTCCGATAAAATTACAGTTCTTCAGGTAAACCTTATCAGCAACCGAACCAAATGCCACAGCCGGTGTCTGTTCACCTTCTCCAGTGTGGTCATCTACATTATAGCTGTTCTGGAATGTGATGCCTGTCGCACTGAATCCTGTTGCATTGGATGTCAGGAGTACAGTTCCACACTGGTCAGTACCCAGATCATAATCGTCCTGTGGAACAAAAGTTCCATTCGCATCAAATGTATTGGAAGAATAGTAACTCTCCTCGATAAGAATTTCTCCTCCATCCGAGTCAAGGGGCTGGAAAGATACCCATGGCTTATCAACTGTTACTTTCTCAGTATATATACCCGGTGCGATCTTGATGATCAGCGGTTCAGCCGCACTGGATTCGTTGGCATCCAGAGCAGCCTGGATGGATGTATAATCACAGGTTCCGACTCCTCCAACTGTCACTGTTTTCGCATTCACTGTATTATCGCTGAGATAATCTACCGTAATCCCTGTCAGATAGCAGCTTCCTTCTCCGCTGGCACTGCTGAACTCCAGCGGTATATATGTGTTTGATTCTACCGGCGGAAGAGCTGTCTCCTTGCCAACTTCGATTTCTGTTCCGTCCAAGAGCAGTGTCAGATTATTATAATTATTACCTGACACTGTTATGGACGCGCCAATTTCGTCCGGGGCAACAGGAATGTAGAGAGTCGTACCTGCTGTAACCTGCGTGTCACTTCCACCTGCTGAGGCTGTACGCGGTGCAAATTTACCAGTTGTAGCATCGATCTGAATGCCATCGAATTCACCTTTTATTCCCTGTACAGTAGGACGCTCAACTGTACTACTCTCTGTAAAATCCCATGTTTTATCCTTTGCCTCTACATCCGGAGCATCATAGTCGCTGTCAGATGCATAGTTGATAGAAATCGTGTTCACATAAGCGATTGTATCAAATTCTACTTTCAGATACTGCGGATAAGCGGATTCATCTTCCATATCGAGCGAAATTTCTTCATTTGTCGTATATGCTCCGCCATTTACTTTGATCTGAGAAGGCGTGCTGCCATCCTGCGTTCCCGCTATCAGAAGAACTGCACCTTCAGAATCATAAGCCGCCGGGATATAAAGAACTGTTCCCGCATTGATCACAACTCTTGTCTGCTCCGGCTGGATATTAAACTTACCGGCTGTCGCATCCACCTTCAGTTCCTTAAAGGTACCTTTATTCCCCTCCAGCTTGTTATCTGCAGCCGCATTTCCTGACTCATCGAGAAGCCCCTCAGTGCTCTCGAATGTATAGGTAACATCCTCCGCTGCTACGGACTCCGGTGTTCCCGGATATTCTTCTGCTGGTTCATTGTAACTCAAACTTATGGATGATACATAAGCACTATTGAAAGTCTGCTGATCATCCGTTACAGTCGCAAGAAATGTTACTGTGCAGTATGTATCCTCCTCTGAACTTTTCAGATTAATCTTCTGGTTTCCTGTAAATGTATATTGATCACCATTTACTTCCACCGTTGCCGGATTACCAGACAGGGTGATTGTCAGTGTTGCCCCATCCGCATTTGCTGCTACCGGAATCGTTAGTATGGTTCCGGCATTAATCTGCGTTTCATTTTCACGTGGTGAGAATTTTCCATTTGCAGCATCAATCTGAATGCCGTCGAACGTGCCTGTTGTTTCCTCAAGCGCTGGTCTCTCAATCGTACTTGCCGCCGTAAGATCCCAAGTCTTATTCTCTGCCTGCACAGCAGTCTCCTCGGTCGGTGCAGCCTGTGCCGTCTGACTTCCTTCCGGTATGTACAGCGATCCTGCAATCATGCTGACAGCCAGGCCGAAAGTCAGAACCCCCTTTAATAATTTTCTTTTCATTTTCTGCCTCCCTGTTGACATAAAAAAATAAAAACCATATCTCCCTATGGAAATATGCAGTCACTAAGCTCCATTAAATATGGTATATTTTTCCAATTTGTATGTCAATGGGAATTATCATCAAAAATAATACCAAAAAAGGCGTTCTCATCAGTATTTTGAAGATTCTCCGCTATGTCAGGGCAGCTGAGCCGCAGAATCGGCCCTTATGTTTTCCGGATTTTGTTCAGTGACCTGACCGGAATATCCAGTTTCTGGCAAATGGACTTCAACCGCCACGTAAAACTGTAAGTCCGGATCCGCTTCCCGTTCTTCATAAACACATATTCACCAAACGGATTTTGCCTCTTAATCTCTTTCACAATCCATAACGCCTGCTTCGGGATCAGTACGGTTCTTATGCCGGCTTCTGTCTTTGGAAAATCCCGTACCTCGTACACATTTTCACCATCCTCATTTTGATAATGGATCTCTGTTCTGTGTACATCAACGCTTCTATCCAAGAGATCTTCCTTCTGCAGCGCGGCCAGCTCCCCCGGTCTGACACCCGTCTTAAACGCAAGAAGAAGTCCGAGATTAATAAGATCCAGTTGCGAAGAAATAATGTACTGAATGATCTGGTCCGTTTCTTCCTCGGAAAACACCAGTGCCTCATCCGGCTGCTGATTTCTTCGGAATGCTTTTCTTGAGATTTCCATATCAGAAATCACTTCTGTGATACTGAAATCAATGTACTTTTTCTTTTTTGCCAGCTTGAAGATCCCATAAATAAGTGTCCTGAGATTACTGTACCCTTTTGCGGTCAGATTCTTTTCATGGATAATATTCAGAATAAAAATTTCTTCTCTGGAAAGTTTCCCTGTGATCCACTGTTCGTAAATATCCTTCACCGTCGGGTTCTCCATCTGTTCTTTCCAGTAATCCGCAACAATATCTTCTATTCCCTGACGTGTACTGCTCCTCTTGTGTATCCGTTTCTTCTCAGTATCCGGCAAATAGGTATGCCAGAGCCCCTCTTTGCCTTTCCATATGCTGTATGGATGTTTTTCTATCAATTCCTTTCGTTTATTCAACAATTCAACACCTTAGGATTGGTAGCACTATTGACTTACTACTGGTTTGCCCTCTTTATCAAGTAATGGCGTAAATCCTGCTGCATTTCCATTTCTGTGGAAAACATAGTTTACACCTGTTTGTGTATCAACCCAAATTTCTATTATATCAATCGTGCCTTGCTGATAAATCTTTTTAAAACGCTCCATAAGTATTCCTCCTTAAATTAGATTTTTAGAGAGCCAGTTTCGCATTGTTCCCATCTTACAATTATGGACTATTTTAAAGGGCATTTGCACTTCATATCAGATTGAATTTTCAGCAGAGCAAGAACCATATCTCCAGTTCTACGATAGATAAACTACGAAAGAACAAACCTTTGAATACTACAACACTGAATGATCTCTGCCGTATTCTGGATTGTGATATTCAGGAGATTTGCAGATATATTCCAAGGGATGCAGACCAATCATTATAAAATTCATTTTACCGGCGAAAAAGCCCTGGCAGTTTTTCTGTTAACTGTCAGGGCTTTCTTTTCTTAAAATATTTAATGTTTTCTGCTGATCCATTGTCTGATAATATTCTCCCAGTCCATGCCGTCCTGCAATGTATCCAACTCCTGCACCGCTTTCTTTATCTTTCTGGAAAAATGTTCTGCATACTCACGGTACTTGAAATTTCTAAGGATATATTTCTTCTTTTCTTTGATATCTTCTTTGGCAATATCGGTAATCAGAACTTTATATTTCATCAATCTCTTTCCACGCTTCCTCTATCGTCTGCACTCTGCCAGCCTC
>CAJFGR010000025.1 GCA_904377845.1 uncultured Ruminococcus sp.
ATTTTGCTCCTTTCCTATAACTGCTTTTCAATTCACCACAAATGAGCCGCAGTCATATGTATTAGGTGGCTGAAACCACCCTTTACATATTAACTCTTGGTTCGATATGCTGTTCGACTCGCCTTTGAGTTCGTTATCATGGCTCAAGCGCTCATATAAAGCTGTTATAAACCCTTGTGTCTGATTCCATACTGTGTTCCCCTTTCTAAAAAAGGCACAAAAAAAGCCCGACAGTAAAACTTAAAATTTACCATCGGGCAACATACCGGAACCCATCCAGCAACGCAATTCCGGTTCATTTTCGGTTAACAATCAAATGCCTGCTTTGTTAAGCAGACAGCCTTTTTTGCCCCCAAGGGGCATGTTTCAAAATAAAATAAAACCCGTAAACGTTGAATTTACGGGCTTTGTGAGCTCCCCCTGTTGGACTTGAACCAACGACACTTCGGTTAACAGCCGAATGCTCTACTCGGCAGTTTTCACTGCCTAGTGGAGAATACGAGAGTCGAACTCGTGACCTCCTGCTTGCAAGGCAGGCGCTCTCCCAACTGAGCTAATCCCCCGGGATTTATATTCTTTTGAGAACTTTTATACGATACCATATTTCCCGGAGGATGTCAATATATTTCATTTAAAATCCTAATAATCTGATCATAAGCGGATTCGTATCGTACAAAAACTGAAGAATAGGGCTTTTCTCTACCATTTCAAAACACGCCATTCCCGGTCCTGTCGTATATGCCAGGGTCATGACCAGGAATCCGATCCATACAATGACAAAAGCCAGCACAAGCCCCAGCACGCCTCCGGCAATGTGGTTTACCAGTCCGAGCACCGGAAGCTCTCCGATGATATTCACCGCAAACATAAGAGCTTTCACAATGATAATCGCCAGCAGGAATGTAACGAGAAAGGATACCAGATTCAGTACAAGCCTCGATATATAGGCCGCCACATATTTTGGGAAACTGTCCACTCCCAGTTCACCATATATCGTACTGTTGTTGTTTTCAATGAGCTGATCCTTCAGGAACTGCGGCATCGGCGCATTTTCGATTTCCTGGATCTGCGTATCTTTCGGGATTTCCCCGATCAGATTCAACACATCGTCTGTTGTGATTCCAAGCAGATCCCAGTCAAGACCGCTCAGATTCTCCAACTGGTCTGCGGAAAGCTCCGCAAATGGGGTTCCGCTCAGATCTATCTGGGCGATCTGTTCCCCGCTGATCTCAGGAATGAAGGCCTCCACAATCCTCGCCTCGATGTAATCGTCCACCGGAGTGTACTCTTCCAGCGCTCTCGACACATAAGGCGACAGAAAAAGCACAAGAATCAGTGTCAGAATCGTGGAGAGAAGGGAGATTCCCAGTTTCAGGAATCCTCTGATATATCCTGCCACGATACAAATGATAAATATTGTTGCAACAATAATCAAAAGCCAGTTATCCATAATCTCACCTACTCCGTCAGATAAATCACGCGCAATTCATCGACGCTCATCACATAGTATCTGTTTAAACCGAAAGCCTTGAAGATTTCCAGCGCCTCTACATCAAGACTCCCCTCATATTTGATAATTCCGGTCACCGTAACAATGCAGCATCTGTCACCGTCATACATAATTACTTCGTCACCGTCTATTTTCACGTTATTATATTTCCCGGGAATTGCCCTGCTGATCATCTGCTCTCCGATACGGTTATACAGTCTCAGCTCGTATCCGGATTTTTCTCTGTTCAGGAGAACAAATCCAATATACTCATCGGAATGGAATACACTCTGTATCTCCTGATCGAGTGTGATTGTCTCCTCCATTACCGGTTCGTCGGTTCCTCTGTAAATGACAAAGGAATTATCACCGACAACGACAGACCTTCCGCCTCCCATGAAGAATATCTCTCCCATTATCGTATTGTCGTATTCCTCGGAAGAAACAATATTATCGGTTTTGCTCTGTCCGGCCTCCCCGAAATTATAATATACAACTCTTGATTTTACCGCAGTTCCCTGAAGAAATAGGTATGAAACCGCCAGCGTATTTCCGTCGTCCGACATTTCCATTGCGGTCGGATAGCCGGTCGTTCCCAGGGATACCTGCATTTCCGCAAGGATATTTCCTGTTGCATCATATGTAATGATCGACGGCGCTGTCTCATTTCTGAGAAGTACGCTTACAATTCCCTGATCCGATAGGGCAATCTTTTCAATGGGCATTGTCGTCTCGATCTCGCCTTTGAGTCCTTCTTCTGAAAAGACGAGAATATTATTTCCGCCATTGTCTGCCACTGCGAAGGAATCCCCTTTCACTACAATCACCGGATTCTGTATCTGCGCAGACTGCATCCACTGCTCTTCATTCTTCTTATTCAGAAACGCAACTCCGTCGCGGTTATATCTCACAATCCCGTCTGCAAACTGTGCATATCTGCTTGTATCTGAAATGTCGCTTGAATACTGCGCCGATGTTCTGGCCTTTGAGTACGCCTGATTGTTCAGAAGTAAATATGTTCCGCATACGGCAAGCAGAATCAGTATGACTATCACAAGGATCCTGCGCATCTTTTCATACCGGAATCTTCGAACCTTCTTCATTATCCCGCTCAGATCATCCGGGGGCGTCAGTATCCTGAGATACGGCTTTTTCTTTTGCGTCATTCTAACTCCCCTTAATTCTGTTCTGTCAACATATTTTCACGCGGCACGGCTGATTCTGATTTGTCGTCTCACATCATCCGCGCCGGCGTGGATATTATATCATGCTTTTACGGCAATAGCAATTTTTGCCCGACATAAATCAGGTTGCCGTCTGTGATGCCGTTCATTCTGCAGATTGCATCCACATGGTTCACATCACCGTACATCTTCCGGCTGATAATGGCAAGTGTATCGCCTTCCTCCACGACATAAACGCCATTGCTTCCATTTTCACCGGAACCGGCCGATATCTGATCAGACTCCGCCTGTCCGGTCTGATCTTCTGTTCCCTGAGCATCCGCACTGTCTGCTCCTGCCGCTTCCGAGGTCTGATCATTTGAACTCTGTTCTTCCCCGGCCTGTCCGCTTTGTCCGTCCGTTTCCTGAGCGTCAGCGCTCTGATCTTCCTCAGTCTGCCCGTCCCCTGTCTGTTCTTCCGATGTCACTGCTGTCACAGAACCGCTTGTCTCCCTTGTCTCCACTGTGCCTGATGTGTCCGCAAGGGCATCCAGCTTACTCTGTACAGACTTCATACGGTCAAAACTATTCACCATAGATACTCCCATAATAATCAGCACAAGCACGAGGCAGGCGCTGGCCGCATACATCAGGCCTCCTGTTTTCCTGCGTTTCTGGCGATCCCCCCGCTTTCTAACCAGATCACGAAAGTCCTGTGCAGCTCTGTCTTCCACTGTCTCCGGGGAAACTGCCCCATTTTTTTTTCGACTGGCGATCATGTAGTTCTGCATACACGGATTTTTTTCATAATACGTGTAATGCCCTCCGATCTCCATCAGGTCATTCATTTTATGCACAAAATATGTCTCGTCCTTCTCCACAGGATCTTTCATAATAAACACGGTATTTTTCTTCGGAAATGATTTTTTGTGAAGCTTTATAGTGGAACTGTCCGGTGTGAGAGGCACTCCCGGATGAGCCACGAACCACCCCAGCATCTCTCCGTCTTCAAAGAACTGCTTGCAGTCCTCGTATGCGTGTTTCCATGTATCCTCATTGATCACATATTCATTCCCCGATATCTTCAGGTCATGCATCTGGATGGCTCCGTATATGTATACATAATCCTCATCGGCGCCCGACTGAATGTCTCCTACAAGAAATGCCCCGACCGGCGCTTTTGCCTTCTCACTCTTCTCACTGAGCTGAGCAAAAAAAGTATCTACATAATCTTCCACATATATCTTCGGGCTGTCGCTCACATTTCCTATCTGCCGAACATTTTTTGGTATCTGTCTTTCCATGATTATACTCCACCTTCCTGATAAATGATATTTTGTGACAGTTCAGCCCGTACCATTCGCAAAACTGAACTGTTACGATATTTTCCCGGCGTCGTAAAGAGAATAGCACAGAGAAATAGCTGAATTTATCAGTTAGTGTCAGACAAGTTCGACAAATTTAATCAATTCAATTAGGGACAGGGTAAAACACAATCGGGGACGTAGTAAAATTCAATTTTACTACGTCCCCGATGACAATTTAGAAACTATTTCGAAAATTCTTTTATTTTCTCATAGATACTGTCCGTATCAAGTCCATATTTTTTGATCAGCTCTGCTGCCGGTCCGGATTCACCGAATGTATCGTTGATTCCGATCTTCAGAACCTTTGTCGGCGCTTTCTCTGCAAGCACATCGCAAACTGCGCTTCCCAGTCCTCCGATCACGGAATGTTCCTCAACTGTAACGACTTTTCCTGTCTCTTTTGCAGCCGCTACGACAAGTTCTTCATCCAGAGGTTTAATTGTGTGAATATTGATCACTTTTGCATCAATGCCGTCTGCTGCCAGCTTCTCAGCCGCTTCAAGGCAGTTGCTCACCGGAAGACCTGTGGCGATGATTGTAATATCTTTTCCTTCTCTTAAGACAACGCCCTTTCCGAGTTCGAATTTGTAATCCGGTCTGTCATTGATCACCGGCACCGCCAGACGTCCGAATCTTAAGTAAACCGGTCCCTGATGCTCATAAGCAGCTCTTACTGCCGCTCTGGCCTCCACATCATCAGACGGATTGATCACTACCATCCCCGGGATCGTGCGCATCAGAGCGATATCCTCGTTGCACTGATGTGTCGCGCCGTCCTCTCCGACGGAGATACCGGCGTGTGTCGCGCCGATCTTTACGTTGAGATGCGGATATCCGATGGAGTTTCTTACCTGTTCAAATGCACGTCCTGCCGCAAACATCGCGAAGGAGCTTGCAAACGGAACAAGTCCTGCTGCCGCAAGTCCTGCTGCCACTCCCATCATATTGCTCTCTGCGATACCGCAGTCGATGAAGCGCTCCGGAAATGCTTTCTTGAATACGCCTGTCTTTGTAGCTGCCGCAAGGTCGGCGTCCAGAACTACCACATCTTTATGCTCTGCTCCCAGTTCAGCGAGGGCATTTCCATAACTCTCTCTTGTTGCAATCTTCTTTACATCTGACATAACGCTTCACCTGCCTTTTCCAGATCTTCCATAGCGATCTTATATTCTTCATCATTCGGGGCTTTTCCATGCCATCCCGCCTGGTTCTCCATGAAGGATACCCCTTTGCCCTTGACTGTCTTTGCAATGATAGCCGTCGGCTGTCCTTTCACAGTCTTAGCTTCTTTAAACGCAGCGTCAATCTGGTCGAAATCATTTCCATCGATATTGATCACATGGAAATTAAACGCCTCAAACTTCTTGTCGATCGGATACGGGGAATTGACTTCCGTGATTGCTCCGTCAATCTGAAGGTTGTTATTATCCACGATCACTACAAGGTTGTCCAGTTTTTTGTGAGCCGCCAGCATGGCCGCCTCCCAGACCTGGCCTTCCTGGATTTCACCGTCGCCCAGCAGTGTATATACTCTGTAATCCGCGCCTGTCAGTTTCGCCGCGATCGCCATTCCGACTGCCGCGGAGATTCCCTGTCCGAGAGATCCTGATGACATATCCACTCCCGGAATATGCTTCATGTCCGGATGTCCCTGCAGATAAGATCCTGTATGACGAAGTGTCTTCAAGTCTTCTTTCGGGAAATATCCTCTCTCAGCCAGAACAGAGTAGAGGCCCGGCGCCGTATGACCCTTGGAAAGTACGAAACGGTCTCTGTCTGCTTTCTTCGGATCTTTCGGATCGATATTAAGTTCTTCAAAGTAAAGATAAGTAAATATATCTGCTGCTGACAGCGATCCGCCCGGATGTCCGGCCTTTGCGCTGTGCACTGCCGTAACGATATCCTTGCGGACCTCATTGGCAGTCTTCATTAATTTAAGCTTGTCCATTTGTTTCTCCTTTTTCACATTTGATATCAAGCCCGGCCTGGCGCCGGACTCGTCGCCGGTCATTCTACTCGCCGAATACCGCAATATAGTCTTCCTGGAATTTTTTGATTCCCGCATCTGTCAGCGGATGATGTGTCATCTGCTCAATTACCTTGTACGGTACTGTAGCGATATCAGCGCCTGCCAGGGCACAGTCTGTAATATGCATCGGATTGCGGATGCTGGCTGCGATAATCTCTGTCTCGATTCCGGCAACTTCAAAAATCTGTGCGATCTCATTGATCAGGTCAACGCCTCTTACCGAGATGTCGTCCAGACGTCCGAGGAACGGGGATACATATGCAGCTCCTGCCCTTGCTGCAAGAAGAGCCTGGTTTGCTGTAAAGATAAGCGTAACATTTGTCTTGATTCCCTCAGCTGAAAGTACTTTAACCGCTTTTAACCCCTCTGCAGTCATCGGGATCTTTACAACCATATTCGGATGGATCTTCGCGATCTCACGTCCTTCTTTGATCATACCCTCAGCATCTGTCGTCGTAGCCTTTACCTCACCGCTGATCGGTCCGTCCACGATAGACGCGATCTCTGCGATTACTTCCTCGAATACACGTCCCTCTTTTGCGATCAGTGACGGGTTTGTCGTAACACCGCAGATCACGCCCATATCATTCGCTTTTCTGATGTCGTCTACATTTGCTGTGTCAATAAAAAATCTCATTTTCGTTCCTCCTTAAAACTGGACAAATTTGTTGTATCTGTACTAATTATATCGATTAAAAAATATCAGGTCAACCTGCCCGAAAATTATTAATACAAAAAAATCACTTAATAAATCGGATTATCATAGCATTTTATTAATAATTAATAATATTTAACAATCCAGATTTTATTAAGTGACGCGTTTTAAGGATTATTCAAAACTTACCTCTCAGTTTTTTTCTAATTTATTACTAATATTTTTCTGATTTTTATTAATTTTTCTTTTTTCAGAATGTTTTTCGGAACGCGGATAAGAAGTCGTTCCACGCACAACAAGCTTCGGCTCATACTCTACATGATAGATGCTGACCGGCTCGATCTCAGTATATTTCTGTGTACGCGAACTCATCTTTTTCATAATGATATCACAGGCATCCATCCCTTTATATATGACAAAATGTTCAATCGTAGTCAGGGATACTTCTTTTACTTTCGCAAACAGAGTGTTATCACACCCCATCACGGACATATCGCCGGGCACTCTGTATTTCTCGTCGTAGAGCGCATCCATGATACCGAACGCGATCATATCGTTAAGCCCCACAATAGCCGTCAGTTCAGGATGCTCTTTCAGCAGTTCCTTCGTCAGGTCATATCCGATCCTGTATTCTGAATCAATCCCCGGGATATCCTTGTCAATCTGCTCATCCGCAGCTTTGATCACAACCCCGTCTTTGAGTCCTGCGCTCTGGAATTCCTTCAGGAATCCCTCGACCCTCTTGGATCTCTGCTTCTGCCTCACGGTAAGAGGCGGCGCGATATAACCAACTTTCCGGTGCCCCAGCTCCAGAAGATGTCTGGCCATCAGACGGCCAAGCTTGGAATTGTCCAGCTCCACCGCATCTACATTCAATTTCTCATTCTGATTGTTCACAACAACAACCGGAATCCGCTTGGACAGGTCTTCCACCTGTTCCATAAAACACTGGCTCGGGTTGCACATATAGATGATGCCCTGCGGGTTCAGCGATGATATCATCTTCAAGTAACGCTCTTCCAGCTTCAGATCCCGCTGTGTGTTGCAGACGAAGATACCGAATCCCTGATCCGCCGCTCTCGATTCTATGCCCTGGAGCAGCATGACATAATACGGATTCGTAAGATTGGGGCTGATGACCACAAGCATATTCTGCCTGCGTTCCTCTTTTCGCTTTTTGCGCTTCGGAAGTTCATACCCAAGTTCCTGTGCCGCATCTTCCACCCTGCGGATGACTTCTTTTGAAAATGAGACGTTATATTTCTTATTCAATACCATCGAAACCGTGGCCTGCGACACTCCGGCGCGCTTCGCCACATCCGATGAGGTTACCTTCTTCCCGCTCATGCAACATCCTCTATAATTCCGTCCTGCCCTCCAGTGCCCTCAGAAGCGTGACTTCGTCGATATATTCCAGATCTCCGCCCACAGGAACGCCGCTGGCGATCCTGCTCACCTTGATCCCCGCCGGCTTGATCAGCTTGCTGATATACATTGCCGTTGTCTCGCCCTCAAGACTGGAGTTCGTCGCGATAATGACTTCATCCACATCCCCCTGCAGGCGCTCCATCAGCTCTTTCAGTTTAATATCTGCAGGACCGATTCCCAGCATCGGGGAGATTGCTCCGTGAAGCACATGATAGACGCCGTTATATTTTCCGGTCTTCTCATATGCCGCCAGATCCCTGGGCGTCTCCACTACCATAATCGTCTTCTTATCCCTGTCGGGATTGCTGCAGATCGGACATATTTCCCGGTCTGTAAGCGTACAGCACACCTTGCAGTATCTGACATTCTTTCTGGCATCCACAATCGACTTTGCAAGCTCTTCCACCTGATCCACCGGCATATTAATCACGTGGAATGCCAGTCTCTGCGCCGACTTGCTTCCAATCCCCGGAAGCCTGGAAAACTCTTCGATCAGCCGGCTGATCTGGTTACTGTAATAATCCATCTCTAGAACATCCCCGGAACACCGCCGCCAAGTCCGCCCGTCAGTTTGGACATCGCAGCTCCGCTTTCTTCTTCTACTTTTCTAAGCGCCTCATTCGTGGCTGCCACGATCAGATCCTCAAGCATTTCGATATCATCCGGATCAACCACTTCTTCAGCCAGTTTTACTTTCAGCACTTCACGCTTGCCCGATACTGTTACTTCCACGGCTCCGCCGCCTGCTGTGGCTGTAAATTCCTTTGCCTCCAGCTCTTTCTGCTGTTCTTCCATCTGACGCTGCATACGCTGCGCCTGCTTCATAAGATTTGCCATGTTTCCCGGCATTCCGCCGCCCGGAAATCCTCCGCGTCTTGCCATTTCTTAATCCTCCACTGTTATCTCCATATTGATCTTCTGTTCTATATCTACAAATGTATCTTCAAAGTGCCGTCCCTCTTCTACGTGACGCACTTCTACTTCCACTTTCTTTCCGATACGCTCTTCGATCAGACGCTCCAGCTCCTGCACATGATCTTCTCTTCCCACCACGCTCTCCGACAGGGAGTCGGGAAGAACAATCATCAGACGGTTGTCCCCGCCAAGGCTCAGGCGCGCCTTCTTCAGATATCCCCGCAGTATGCCGGATGCCTCTCCAGCGATGGAGCGGAAGTTCTTCACCACTTCCTGCACATCTTCCGGAATCGCATCAGGCAGTTTTCTTTCTGCCGCGTTGTCCGCGCCGCCCGGAACTGCCATATCGTCTCCCCGACGGCCGGGCGGCACAGATCCGCCCCCTGCACTTCCTGCGGGAAATCCCTGTGCATACATTTCCGCTGCAGCGCTGATGCCTTTGTCAACTTTCTCTTCCACCGCACGGATACGGTCCAGCAAAGAATCCTGAGAGCTCTCCATGGCCGGCGTACACAGTTTAATCAGCGCCACCTCAAGCATCACTCTCTTCTGGGTCGCATACTTAAGCTGGCTGGATAATTCAGAAAAAATGCGGATGTAGCGGAAAAGCATATCCGGCTCTATCATCTGCGCTTCTTCCTTAAGCTGAGCCAGATTTTCCGTCGATACATCCAGAACATCCTCTATATTATCAGAAGTTTTTACCAGAAGCAAGTTTCTCAGATACCATGTAAAATCCGCAGCAAGCTGGGTAAGTTCGCGTCCCTGCATAACAAGATCATCCACTACATCCAGCACTCCTGCCACATCCCGGTCGATTACTTTGCGGAGCAGGCGGCTGAACACATCCGTGTCCACCGCCCCGAGGACTTCCAGCACATTATCATATGTCAGCTTCTGCCCCATATAGAACGCAATGCACTGATCAAGCAGACTTAAGGCGTCACGCATGGATCCGTCCGCCGCCTTGGCAATATAGCGCAGCGCCTTGTCCTCCACATCCACTTTCTCCGTGTCCATAAGTTCCTTCATCCGGTCCGTGATCGTCTCGATGCTGATACGCTTGAAATCATAGTGCTGGCACCGAGATAAAATAGTAATAGGGATCTTATGGACTTCCGTTGTCGCAAGGATAAAGATAACATATTCCGGCGGTTCTTCCAGAGTCTTCAGAAGAGCGTTGAACGCTCCTATGGAGAGCATATGCACCTCGTCAATAATGTATACCTTATACTTTCCTTCTGTCGGCCGGTACGCCACCTCTTCACGGATCTCCCTGATATTGTCCACACCGTTGTTGGAAGCGGCGTCGATCTCAATCACATTCATGGATGTGCCCGCCGCAATGGACCTGCACGTCTCGCACTCTCCGCACGGGCTCCCGTCCACCGGATGCTCACAGTTTACGGCTTTCGCAAATATTTTCGCCACTGTGGTCTTTCCGGTTCCTCTTGTCCCGCAGAAAAGGTATGCATGTCCGATGCGGTTTGCCTTAATCTGGTTCTGCAGTGTTGTAATAATGTGATCCTGCCCTTTTACATCCGCAAATTCGGTCGGGCGGAACTTTCTGTAAAGTGCCGTATACGACATGAATTACACCTCATCGCCAAAACTGATACCGATCATTCTTGCCTCTTTAATCAGGCTGCATTTCGGATCGACAGTCTTTAATTTCCCCGCCACTTCACCGAGCGGTACTTTTGTCGTCTCGCCATTCTTCATGGCAACCATATATCCGTACTTCTCCTCAAGGATCAGCTCTGCCGCTTTCGCGCCTACGCGTGTTGCAAATACCCTGTCATATGCGCACGGTGAACCGCCTCTCTGTGTATGTCCGGGAACAGTAATGCGGACTTCTTTGTCCGTCTCTTTCTGGATCTGCTCTGCCAGCTCGTAAGCGATGGACGGATATTTTCTCTTCGCCAGCTTCTCCTTGTACTCTTTCTTCGATAACTTGGCGTCTTTCTTGGAGATGGCGCCCTCTGCCACAGCGAGGATGGTAAACGGTTTTCCTGCTTTGGAGCGTCCGTCGATCACTTTCTTGATCGCTTTGATATCATACGGGATCTCCGGCAGAAGGATAATATCAGCTCCGCCCGCAATACCTGCATGAAGTGTTACATATCCTACCTTGTGTCCCATAACCTCAATAATAAATACACGGCTGTGGGATGTTGCCGTCGTGTGGATCCTGTCGATTGTATCTGTAGCAATATCTACTGCGCTCTGGAAGCCGAATGTCATATCCGTTCCCCACAGATCGTTATCGATCGTCTTCGGCAGTGTGATAATATTCAGACCCTCTTCACGGAGCATATTTGCCGTCTTATGCGTTCCGTTTCCTCCAAGGATAACAAGGCAGTTCAGGTTCAGCTTATGATATGTATGCTTCATAGCCTCCACCTTGTCCAGACCGTCCTTGTCCGGAACTCTCATCAGCTTGAACGGCTGTCTGGATGTTCCGAGAATCGTACCGCCCCGTGTCAGGATTCCGGAGAAATCCTTTGATGTAAGCATACTGAAATCCGCGTAAATCAGACCTTTGTATCCGTCTTTAAAGCCGTAGATCTCCACGTCATCTCTCTTGGAGCATACACCTTTTACCACGCCTCTCATGGCCGCATTGAGTGCCTGGCAGTCTCCGCCGCTTGTCAACATACCGATACGTAACATATTACATTTCCTCCTTTATCTTGCCGCTGCCTTTTCCGTCGTCTGCCCGCAGGAACCGCCGTTCACGGTACACAACACTTCCGGGCGCAATCGCGCTCGCAAGAAAATAAGCAGCCGGCTTTTTCCGACTGCTTATTATTATACCCTATTTATAAATTTCATTCAATAACAGTTCAGCCAACAGAAATGGTGCCGGCTGAACCTAAACTGCTTTACAGTCTCTTCAGGAGCTCTTCTCTCTGCTCTTCATATCCCGGTTTTCCGAGAAGTGCGAACATATTCTTCTTGTAGCTCTCTACACCCGGCTGGTTGAACGGATTAACGCCGAGTAAATATCCGCTCACGCCGCAGGCAAACTCGAAGAAATAGAACAGCTCGCCCAGATAGAATTCATTCTGCTCCGGAATCTTCACCATCAGGTTCGGAACATTTCCATCTGTATGTGCAAGAATCGTACCGTTCATTGCACTCTTGTTAATGAAATCAACATTCTTTCCTGCAAGATAGTTCAGTCCGTCCAGATCTACCGGCTCTTCATTGATGATAACCTCTTCTCTTGACTTCTCTACATTGAGAACTGTCTCGAACAGGATTCTGTTGCCGTCCTGGATAAACTGTCCCATAGAGTGCAGGTCTGTTGTAAGGTCTACAGATGCCGGGAAGATACCCTTCTGATCCTTGCCTTCGCTCTCGCCGTAAAGCTGTTTCCACCACTCGGATACATAGTGAAGGCTCGGCTCGTAGTTTGCAAGCACCTCTACAGTTTTCCCTTTGCGCAGAAGAATATTTCTGATTGCCGCATATTTCATTGCGTCGTTGTCAGCGAAATCATTCTCGATTGCAGCTTTTCTTCCTGCTGCCGCACCTTCCATCAGCTTGTCGATGTCAGCGCCGCTCACAGCGATCGGAAGCAGTCCTACTGCTGTCAGTACGGAGAAACGTCCTCCTACGTCATCCGGTGTAGCAAGATTCTTAAGGGCTCCCTTTGCACGGTCTGTTGTTGCATAGATTCTCTTTGCAGCTTCCTCTTTGCCGTATTTCTTCTCCAGAATCTCCTTAAATACGCGGAACGCAATTGCAGGCTCTGTCGTAGTTCCTGACTTGGAAATCATGTTGATTGAAAAATCCCTGTCACCCACTACGTCGATCAGATCTTTGATATAAGTGCTGCTGATGCTGTTTCCTACATAATAAATCTCCGGAGCTTTGCGGATCTCTTTAGATACCACGTTTGCAAAAGAATGTCCGAGGAACTCGATGGCAGCTCTGGCTCCCAGATAGGAACCGCCGATTCCGATTACGAGAAGGACATCTGAATCCTCACGGATCTTCTCCGCCGCTTTCTTGATGCGTGCGAACTCTTCTTTATCATAATCAACCGGAAGATCGATCCATCCAAGGAAATCATTGCCTGCGCCGGTCTTTGCGAGCAGCTTGTCCTTCGCCTGTGCGGCAAGCTCACTCATGTACTGGATCTCATGCTCCTGTACAAAACTGCATGCCTTTGAATAGTCAAATGTTACTTTGCTCATCATTATCCTTCCTCTCTGATATTCTCTGATATCAATGTCATCATTTGAATCCCGGCAGGCGATAACTTCGTCTGACGGTACTCTATGCATATTCTACCAAATCTGTATACCTTATTCAAGTTAAAAGCATTTAAGCAAGAAATTCTTCCAGTATCTGCCGGATCGCCTCCTCTCTCAGTGCCGGCCTGTCATCTTCCTCCCGGCTATGAGCCGCGTGCCGTACCGCTTCTCTTGCGGCCTCACCTTTCGCCGTGCCTGAGCTGCGGGGTTCTCCCTCAATATTGATGGGAAGTCCGCCCTCCCTCTCCTGAGCTGATCCGGCGCACCTGTCCGTTCCCGCGCTCTTTTCCGGTTCTGCTTTAACCGCCTCATTCATCAGCATTTCATTCTCTGCCGCCTGATCTTCCTCACCCGGAAGACCAACTCCCGCATATGCCGGTTCAGGTGAATTTTTTATTCCCCTTCCGGTGCGCACGGCTCTTACGCCGCGGGCTGCCACACGGTTTTCCTTCTTTCCGTAATCAGCCCTTGCCGCCTCCGGCTCTTCTGCATTTCTGGCATTCTTAGCCCCGCCTTCAGCAGAAATTACATCGATAAACTCTCTCTCCCTCGCTCCCTGTCTCTTCAGACGGAACGTACAGATATTTTCGAGATAATCCACCATATACATCTTTATCGCATTCACCTTATACGGCTCATCGCTGAGACGCATCACTACAGAAAGCAGCACCACCTCAGCAATACCGGCGGCAATATATTGATAAACGGATTCTGAAAACCCGGAAGTAAAATAAAGTACCGACGCCCCGAAAGCAGCCAGTATCCCGGCGAACCAGACAGATAATATCTCAATCTGCCTCCATGTATGTATGCGGAACAAAAACCCGCGGTATTCGTAAATATATTTTTCAACAAACGCATCAATGTTTTCCACGGAATCGCGGATCATACACGCGTGCTCGTATTTTGACCTTACCAGTTTTATCAGTCTGTGCGTGCTTTTCGGCATATTTCCTGCCGATTTTACCAGCCTGTGCAGGGTGACCTGATTAATAATCTTAGCCAGAATTCCAAGTACCCCTACAGCCGCCATCAGATATGTAATGACGCTGGTATCTGCTGCCAATCCTTCTAACATAGCAAACCCTCCTGTTTAATAATTCTCCCACAATGCTCCCGGTGCAGATGTATTCTCCTGCACTTGTCCTTATTGACGGTGCCTATTGTGTTTGTGGTCATTATAGTCCATCCTGCCCGGGTTGTCCGCAAAAACCGTTCAACATATTTCTACATCCGGCAGCCTTCCGTTACACATTTTTCGCCATATATGTTTCTCATTTAAGATCTTCACATAAACCTTGAAACTGCCTGTCTGAAACATCTTCGGGATCTTAACATCGGGTATTTTTTTGTCTGGATGACTGTGTCATATCCGGTCACGTACACGCGAAAGATGACACACAAAAATATATGAAAATCTGCATTCATTGCTTTTTTATTTGCTTTTTGCTATAATGGCTTCTGCGCATAAAAGCGAACAATGACATACAACGGAGATCTTCCGCCTTGTCCGGCATATCTTTCTGCCGGACTTCGGAATGCTCCGGCAGATAAAGGAGGTATTACGAATGGAATATCAGCCCAAGGGCGTCTGTTCCCGCCAGATTCATTTTGACATTATAGACAATAAAGTGAGAAATGTATCTTTCGTAGGAGGCTGCAACGGCAACCTGCAGGGAATCTCACGTCTGATTGAAGGAATGGATGTAAATGAAGCGATCTCCCGTATCGACGGAATCAAATGCGGATTTAAATCCACATCCTGTCCGGATCAGCTTGCACAGGCATTAAAACAGGCAGTCGGTGAATAGCCGGCTGCCCTTTTTGCTTCTGTCTTATCCTCATAGATAATTATGCTTTTTTTAAACAGATGTCAGCGGTGAGAAACATTATATATGACAAATGCACGATGTCTGCATCAATTGGTACAATTTACATCCATTGACACATTAAATTCTCTGCCTGCCATCCTGATTTCTGTGTTTCGTTATTGAATTCTCATTCTGAACATGGGATAATAAATATTGATGATCAGAAATGCCGATTATTAAGATACTTGATACTATTGCTCATGAAGAGCATTTTGATTTACTTTGAACTAACTGATTGTAATTATAATATGAATAAAAAATCCTCCATTAAGCCCTGAGAGCAGCCGCCATATGTACAGCCTATTTTGTGGTGTTCTCGGAACAGGTTCTCAAATTTTTAAAATAATCTGATTGTTAATAGTTTCCGTGGCGCACATTGGCGGCTGCTCTCAGGACTTAATGGAGGGTAATATACCTTTATTTCGTTTTTCTATGGAAGAAGAATACCATCTGTAAATGATGCTGTTTCATCATATGGATATTGGTCACCTGCTAAATGGTTTGCACGGACTCTATAATAATGTCCTCTTTCAACTTTAACAGTCTTTGCTGTTGAAAGAAAATAATCATTATTTGTCTTTTCCATCCACCAATCTACCTGTCCCCACGCATCTTCCTCTTCAATATACTCTTCTACATAAACAATTGTAGCTATATAATTCACTTCTTTATTAGCCGTCGTAGATGCATAGGCATATACCCTAGTCAAGCCTGCTTTAGAAATTGTACAATCCCCTGTCATAAGATATTCACCTCGTGCAACAGAGGGTGCTGAATATCCCGTGGAACTTTCCTCCATTGTGAGAGCAGAACCATCTACTATTTTTTCTTCAGCTGCATTAACGTTAGTTGAAGATATGATTGCTGCTGTACACAATACTGACATACTACATAAAATTGATAAAATACGTTTTTTCATTTGTTCTTCATTCCTTCTATATGCTAACTCTTTGTCTCTATTAATTAAACAGGATTCTCATGAAAAACTTACGCATTTTCTCACAAAAAAGCTAAATTTTCTACTATTTTATCAAATTCTTGTTTTTGCATTGATCCAATCAACTTATATTGCGCATCCATATATTCAAATTCAGCTTCATACCTATTTTTATTTTCATCGACAACCTCATATTCTTTTACATTAATTTTAATATTCCCCGCTGCATTGATCTTATATTCTCCCACTAATTTATCTACATCCGTCTGTCCATGAGAAGAATCCGCATCATTCATATACATAGAATACCGAATGATCTGTTTATGATATTTATAAAATATGATAGCCCTGTTTTGCTCTTTATCTATCTCAAAGTCTTCGAACACCATACCTTTTGGCATATATCCCAATCTTATTGGTGAAATTCCTATCTCTTTTCTTATTTCATTAAATACCTGTATCTCATCAGAATCTTGAGTCTTTTCCGCCTCCATATCCTCTACATTTATAATATTCGCTTGCTCATCCCCCGCGACTCTATCCCACAATACCTTCCAATACGACTTGCTTCCCGTACCTGTTATCACACTTCCGCACACAAGTATAAGCACTGCTGCCAGCGCCAGGAGAAGGCGGCGCTTTTTTCTGTTACGGTGCACGGTCTTTTTTATTCTCTTGTCATACTCGTATTCCTGTATTTTGTTAAAAAGAGAAGTTTCCATATCGTCGGACACTTTAATATCATCGAGATCATCTCTGTCCTCTATTTCTTTTTCTATCTCCTTTGCTTCTCTGTCCACTTCTTCTTTCAGTGATAACTTTTTAAGTTCTTTCATTCTTTACACCTTTTTCTGTCCTATCTTTTCCTTGACTTTTCATCAAATAAGGTTAAGATGAAATTAGCTTTAATACGATTATTTCGGGAGGTTGCTTTTATGAAACGAATCATTTTAACCGGCGGTGGTACTGCCGGACACGTTACTCCGAACATCGCCCTGATACCCAGACTTAAAGATCTTGGTTATGATATTCAATATATCGGCTCATACAACGGCATTGAAAAGGAACTTATCGAACCTTTCGGCGTTCCTTATCACGGAATCTCTTCAGGCAAGCTGCGCCGCTATTTCAGCGTGCAGAACTTTACGGATCCGTTTCGGGTTATCAAAGGCTTCGGTGAGGCCAAAAAACTGATCAAAGACCTGAAACCTGATGTGATATTTTCCAAAGGCGGATTCGTATCTGTTCCTGTCGTCCTTGCAGGAAAGCGGTGCAAGGTTCCGGTAATCATCCATGAATCGGACATGACGCCCGGTCTGGCAAATAAGATAGCAATCCCTTCAGCTGAAAAGGTATGCTGTAATTTTCCCGAGACACTTGATTCTCTTCCCAAAGGGAAAGCTGTCCTTACCGGATCACCTATCCGTCAGGAGCTGATGTCGGGAAACAAAATCGCTGCCATGGATTTCTGCGGTTTTACTGCGGACAAACCTGTTATCCTCGTAATTGGCGGCAGCCTCGGATCTGTTGTTGTGAACAATGCAGTCCGTGCAAGTCTTCCGGAGCTTCTGAAAGAGTTTCAGATCATCCATCTCTGCGGTAAAGGCAAAGTGGACGACTCGCTGAAGGATACAAAAGGTTACTGCCAGTATGAATATATTAAAGACGAACTGAGGGACATTTTTGCTCTTGCCGATATTGTAATCTCAAGAGCCGGAGCAAATGCAATCTGCGAACTCCTTGCTCTTCGCAAACCGAATCTTCTGATCCCGCTTTCTGCCAAAGCAAGCCGCGGTGATCAGATCCTGAATGCCCGCTCCTTTGAGCGCCAGGGATTCAGTATGGTTCTTGAAGAAGAAGAGCTGAATGAAACGTCTCTCGTATCGGCTGTTCATGAACTCTATGACAACCGTGGTACTTTCATTGATGCAATGAGAAACTCCGACCAACAGGATTCCATCGATACAATTATTTCTCTGATCGAGGATGCTGTATCCGGAAAGTAACATCAAATATATTGTGCAGGTGCCTGTGGCACCTGTTTTTTTACGAGTGGTCGCGCCAAAGTCCGGGCTTGCCCGGGATCTTGGCGACCGCTTGCAATCCCGGAATGTGCCTTTTTGCACTTCCCGTGATTCAGTCTTTTCTGTTCATCTCTTCATATTCCGCACCGTAAGTCTTTTTAATCCACTTCTTCGCCCTGTGGAGCAGACTATGTAATACACCGAGACGGATTCCCATCATTTCCGCTACTTTTTCCTGAGGTATCTCCATATAGTAGGCAAAATAAACCGCCTCATACCATCTGCTGTTTTTCTCAAGCAGTCCTGCAAAGATCGTTTCATGCAGTTCGGCTCTTTCCCGTTCAAGCTGATTTTCCGAATATTCCTCTTCCGTACTTTTCCGGCTCGGTTCTTCAGGAGGGCTTTCCCCGTCAACGCTCAGTATCTCACGGCTGTGCTTTTCCCTGTGGTTTATCGCCGCGTGCTTTGCGGTTGTAAACAGCCATGCAGATACATTTCCATTCTTGAGATTATCAAAGTCCGTATACAATTTCAGAAATGTTTCCTGAGTAATATCTTCTGCCGCATCGTAATTGTTACCTGAATAAATGTATGCCGCTTTCAGGACGAGATTCTTATACTTCTCATAAATCTCGTTAAATTCACGATTACCTGTTAACATAATTACTCCGGTTTATTTCATTTTATCCAGTATCTCGTTTTTTACTTCCTCGGTCAGCTCTCCGACCTTCCATTCCAGTCCCACCTGATCTCCTTTATATCTCGGAATCAGATGCATATGGAAATGAAATACTGTCTGCCCTGCACACTCTTCATTATTCTGCACCACATTATATCCGTCACAGCCAAGCACATCCGTCATTTTCTTTACCATCTTTTTAGCAAGCACCATTGCTTTTGCCGCTGTTTCATCATCAATATCATACAGATTTCTGAAGTGCTCTTTCGGGATAATAAGAGCGTGTCCCTTTGAAGCCGGCCCCAGATCAAGAATTACCCTGAAGTCATCATCCTCATAAAGTGTCGCAGACGGAATCTCTCCTGCTGCAATTTTACAAAAAATACAATCATTGTCTTTCATGTTCATTCCTCTTTTCCAAAGATTATTTCTGATAGTAGTATAGACCATTTTCTGGAAAAAGAGAAGTTTTTGTTTTGACTGTCCGGCAGGGCTTTCCACGTCGAGAAAAGTCGAACGATTTTTGTTGAATGCAATACGGTCTCATGCTACACTGGAAGTTAGCGGATACTTTTCTGCATTTCATAATCATAATGAAGAAAAGAAGGGATTATTATGCTCAATAACATAGATATTAATCAGATGAACCGTCTGATGGAAGAAAATAAAGATGCAAAACAGATTATTACACAGCTTCTGGAAAACTATCATACCTCTGTATCTATGATCGCACATGAGATCCGTAATCCTTTAACCCTCGTGTCTTCTTCTCTCCAGATCATGGAAGCACAGCACCCGGAAGTTAAGAATTTCCACAACTGGGATCAGACTATGGAAGATATCCGTTTTATGTGTGATCTGCTCAATGAATTATCTACCTTTAACAACAGCAGTACACTCCATCACTCTGTATTTTCTATTGAGAAACTTCTCAAAAATATTGCCGTATCTTTTGCAATCTCTCTGGACGCAGCGGACAGCAGTATCCGTTTTTCCTCAAAGATCCTGCCGGGTATGGGCGATTTCACCGGCGATAAAGTTAAACTGGAAGAGGTCATTCTCAATCTGCTGCAAAATGCAAGGGATGCCGTCGGCTCAGAGGGCAGCATCACGCTTTCTGCCGAACGTAAAAATGACACTATCATAATTCGCTGTCAGGACAACGGCTGCGGAATTCCCGCCGATCAGATCGACACAATATTTGATCCTTTCGTTACTTATAAGGAAAATGGTACCGGACTCGGTCTGTCATCGGCAAAACGGATCACAGAAGCGCACGGCGGATCAATTGAAGTGAACTCCTCGCCTGAATCAGGAACTGTTTTTACTGTCACTCTCCCTGTCTGACCTCTGCTTTTTATTCAAATATATATTTCCTGCGATACAAAAGAACCGCCAGCAGAAATCCTGCTGCAAGTCCGCCGATATGAGCCAGATTATCTACCCCGCTGCTTGTCAGTCCGAAATACAGGCTTAACACAACCATTATCAGCATTCCTCTGCCCGACAGTCTTCCAAGTCTTCCTCTGTTTGCAATCACCACATAGACCAGTGCTCCCATCAGCCCGAAAATTGCTCCTGAAGCGCCCGCGGAAACTACGGGCTGAGCCGTCGACATATCATAAAACAATGAGAATATATTCCCCGCAATACCGCTTCCGAAATAGACAATCAGGAAGCGTATCTTTCCGATCTCAAGTTCCAGATTCCAACCGAGAGCACCGAGCATGACCATATTGTTGAGCAGATGGCTGATTCCGAAATGAAGGAACAGGCAGGTAAATATTCTGTAATATTCATGTCCTTCTGTAATATAAGGTTCATACATGGCTCCGTGTCCGAGCATAAACGCGGCATCCTCTGTATCTCCGAACACTGTCAGGATTAAGAAAACTGCAATATTTATGACGATCAGCGCGACCGTACAGATCGCTTCCGGTTTCTGTCTCACAGATATTTCCTCTTTTCATTTTTTACTATAACAGTTCAGCCGTCAGCACCGGGGGGGTTAACTGTTACACCACATTATAAATGTCCTTTCGGCTTCTGTCCATCCATTTCCGTGATCAGATCTTCCCATTGTCCCCAACGTCCTGTCCTTATTCTGTTTACTGCCTTTCGAAACGGGCTGTATATCACCGGCTCTTCGCAGATTATTCCCACATCTGTTTTTCTGTCGTTTTGCGCTTCATCGAACTCCTCTTCTCTGTCACTTACTGAAAATACTGCCGCATCAGAAAAACTGTCGCCAGCGTCCTCAGACTTTAATTTCTTTTTCTTTTCTGCACACAGTCTCTCTTCTGCACACGAGTCCATGATCTTTCTCAGTTCATAGCTCTCTTTCATAGACTCTTTATGCATCTTACAGGCAAGAAATACTCCTTCCGTATCCTGATAATCCAGATTCTTTACAAAGTATTCCGTCATAGAATGAAATGCCCGGCAAAGAGAGCTTCTTCCCTCATAACCGGGGACAGGAAGATAGCAGAACCTGTACTGTCCGTTCTCTACAACTACAAGCTCCGGTGACAGAAGAAGACTGTCCGGATCAAGCAGATATTCCCGAAGTGCGTCTACCGTTTCTACAAGATTTTCTGTAAATCTCACTATATCGTCTTTCTTCAGATCTTTCCCTGTAAATTCTTTCATCATAGTATTTCCGCTTCCGATGCGGAAAGTATATCTCCCATGTCCGTCTCTTCCACTGCCTTTTACATCAAGAAGCCCCGGGATTTTATTGCTTCCAAGCATTTTGACCTGATAATTCTCCTCATATGGAACCGGAAGATCGACATGAATATTCATATATTCCCATCCGTTTTCGTATGTCACCTTCACTTCTCTCACCTCGTCCGTCTGATGTTTTTTTCCGGTTCTGCACACCGTGCCTTCTGTGATACTTTTATTTCCATAAATGCCTTTTCTGCCGATGCCGATACTGTAATCTCATTCTCTGATCTGCTGACAGATACATCTACATTTGTCATATAGATAAGTTTTCCATCCGTACGCTCCCGGAAGAAAACTTCCAGATCATATTCCGCACCTTCTCTTCTTTCAGCCTGCGCCCCGAGAATTGCCGTCTCCCCTGCTGCTCCGTTTAATACTGCTTTATCATGGAAATAGAATACTGTATGAATAATAAGTACGAACAGCCCGAGAAAAACCGGCATAATATAAGACATCTCAATTACTGTACTTCCACTGAGCCTTTGTTTTTTAACGTTAATTATGAATCTCCTAATATATTCCAAAGAACATACCTCCGATGTAAGCTGCTGTCAGAAAAGGTACAAAAGGAAATGCTGATTTTCTGTGGAATCTTTTCCGGATCAACATAAATATGGAGAATAGTGCCGCCATGGAAAATGCTGCGGTAAGCAGGGAAAGTATATTCCAGAAACCTAGAAATCCTCCCATTATCATAATGAGTATACTGTCCCCATACCCGAAAGAATCCTCGGTAACCCTGCTGATAATCAGAAAAATGACTCCTACCGCTGCTCCGGCAGCCAGCAAAATTATATGTATCTCCCTGTCACACAAAAAACCTGCTGCAAGGGGGACAGTTCCCGACAGAAGAATCATAAGGCTGAGCTTTTTCCATCTGATATCCATAACTGCCAGTACTATCATATATCCTGCAAATACAGTCTGGCAGATCAGCCACTTATAATCAGAAAACATCTCCGCCATATTTATCTCTGTAATATTTATTTCTGCATTATTTATTCCTGCCGCATATATTTTCAGCATACTTACTGCCCCGAACATCTGGAACATCCTCCCACACCTCCTGTCTCTGATCTTTTTACTGCATATATGGTACGTTTCAGACCGCTGCAGCCCAGCGTATTATGATACTTGTTTCCGTTTTCCGTTATATACACTCCCGTCATTGCAGAGCCGATCACACATTTCTCACACGCATGGTACCGTCCCCCGCTTTCATTTCGTATAGATCCCAGTTCCTCATAAGGAACATACCGAAGCGACAGGCGCAGATACGAACAGTTATAATCTTCGTGATACACAGAGCCATTCTCTGTCATATAGACAATCTCTCTGTTTTCACCTCCCATTTGTTCGTTATTGCGGCCATTCCAGGAACTGATCGTAAATTTCTCTTCCAGACTGGCCGACGGGCTTCCGATAACAGGAATGGGCACCATAATATCATATTCGACTTTTATGTTCATCTCTCCTGTAGCAGGGGATACATAAGATTTCCAGCATGATATTCCGGAACTTCCGCCTCTTATTATGCTTCTGTTAATACGGTCTTCCCCGATCAGTGAGACAATATCTGATTTCAGTTTTATTGTATTGAGTACCGGAATTACTGCTGTATCTTCTGCCGCACTCTTTGCAGCGCTCTGCGCCGCGGCTGTTATGCTGATCTTAATACTCTGAATTTCAATCAGCCAGATCAGGCACAGCGCCGCGAACAGAAAAAGTGGTATTCCGAACGCCGCCTCAATTGTGACACTGCCCTTCTTATTCAGAATGTCATTATTATATCTTATCCCCGGTACAGATGCCCTTTCCGGTTTCGTCAGGTTTTTATCTTTATTCGGTTGTATTTTCATCGCGCCGATTCTATCCTTTCGTAAGATTTTAAATAATAATAATTAAGAGGATTCCGCATGAGGGAATGCGGGAGGATGAAAGGGCATCTGTACCGGGGATAATTCTTCCTGAGATAATTATTCCGGCTATTCATATCCGAAATATGCCGGAAATTTATAAGTTACGCCTCCTAAAATTTCTGCTGTATTTTCTGTTTCCAGTTTCGTAATACACTGATCCGCCCTGAAATAATCCATACCATATTCGGTTTTCATATTCTCTTCAATGCGATCCAGTGATCTCATATTCAGATCATCGGGATTTGCCAGAAAAAGAAAGATTCGCAGATAATCTTTGTATCTGATCCCGTCAGGGACATCGTCTCCTTCGATCTGTTCTGTTCCGCTCCCCAGGGTCAGAAGAGAGGAGAGGGAAACCTGCCATGTATCAGAACTTTTCACCAGTGCCGCCTTTTTACCGGAGAGAAGTGCACGGATATCCACAACACTCTCGCCGGCAGCCCACGCCAGAAGTATAAGCTGCTTCAGCACTTCCGCTGCCTCGGGTATCAGGAGAACCGTTGTCACCGCGAGGGCAAGGGCGGATACCTCCGCCTGTTTTGTCTGATCTCCCATAAGATACACGTAATTTAAAACCATACGAACCAGAAACAGCTTCATAAGAAAAGATTCCAGATTTTCTTTATCAGATGATTTTCCCTCAAGTATGTATTCCGTTTCATATTCAAGAGACCTGGATTTCTCAGTGCTGTCCGATTCTCCGTTCTCTTCAGTTTGCATTCTGCCGGACGCAGCGTCAGAAAATGTATTGAGAATATATTCGTTGAACAGCAGCCGCTCCTCTGGACCGTCCGTTCCCTGTCTGGCCGGAAATACTCCTTTTCCTGTATTCAGACTCCTGTTTGACACCTGTATGTCCGGATCAATTTCCCGTCCGGAAAGTTCCATGTCCACAGGCATTACAACAGAAAGAATACCTGATTTTTCAATCTTTTCAATACAGGTAAACGGACCTCCGTCCGTAAGTTTCTCCGTCTCTGCCGGCTCATCCGGTATTTCTGTTCCTTCCTCGTCCGGCATCTGTGCTTCTTCCATCAGATCGTCCACTCCGTCCAGGATTTCTTTTTCCTTCTTCTCCATCTCTTCTGCCTGCACAGCCTGTTCCTCCCACCGGGTTGTCAGACCTGTAAATTCCCTGATAAGCGAAATACCGTATTTTTCTTCCATATATCGGATTACCTGCTCGCGGAATGCCTGTCCGTCCCGGTCTGTCAGATACTGTATTCCTGTTATTTTCTGCTCTATACCGCCGGCCCCGTAATACTGCATTCTGCTGATGAGATGATCTTCTCCCTGTTCTCCAGTCCCGTAACTCCCTTCAATGGCAAATATATGATAATCTTCCATCAGAGCACCATCATATTCTCCGAATACGGAAAACATTGCCCTGTCCACTCTGAGCCGGCTCATATTCTTTGACGTATGTATAATCGAAATTTCCAGAATTCCCAGAACAAAAGATACGAGAAGGACAAACATCAGGCTAAGAAACGCCGTAATCTCAGCTTTTTTCATATCAGATTCCGGAACTTTCCGACACGATCTTGTCAAAGATTGTATTGATCAGATCTATAAGCTGATTTTTAAATATCAGCAGAAGCGCAATTACAATTACGAGGATCAGTACAAGCTCAATCACTGTAATTCCCGATACATACCGATGGCGCATATAAATCTCTTTCCATTTATTTTTAGTAGATTCCGCTTTTCGTTTTACTTTTCTTACTGCTGCTTTCATGCCTTTCCTCCCTTAAACTGAATTTCCAATCAATACCGGTTCATCTGTTTATATTCTGTTTTATAGCTTTATTGATAAGAATGCTGGTATGATTACAATGGCAAATACGACAATCAGCATGAGAAACAGAGGTATCATTAATTTAGTTCCCGCCTCTTCTCCGAGTTTCTTTGCAAGATTCTTTCTGTCCTCAAATGCGTCTTCCGCTTCACGGGTCAGAAGTTCTGTAAGTCCGCCGGAACCTTTTCTCAGATTCTGTGCAAGCATAGTTCCGAATTTTCGGTATGCGGAAATCTCACAGCGGATACCGTATTTTTCGTAGCATTCCCCCTCCGGGATACCACCCTGAATCTGATGCATGGTACGGACCATCTCTTCATATGCCTTTCTCCTGTTTTTCTCTCCGCATTTCTTCTCATAATCCTGCGCAATCAGAAACCATGCTCTGCGTATAGTCATTCCTGCCCTTATATACAGATTGAACTTATTAATAATCTTCGGATAGTCAAGTTTCATCTGTCTGGCTGATTTCTTCTCCTCCTCTTTCTTCCTCTGGCTGTCGGATATAACAAGCATAAATGCTGCCCCTGTTCCGAGAATAAGAATCGCCGCTGCTCTCGTATTCTTTCCGTAATCCCAATGAATTTTTTCTCCGTCCACGCTGTCCGGAAGAACCATATAATTCTCAGTTTTTGTCTGCTCATCAGACCGGATAACACTGTCCTCAAGATCTTCCATCAGCTTTTCATCATTGCTTCTAAGCGGCGGAAATACTTTGATATAAAATTCACATGAAGCCTTTTCCCCGGCATATCCAAATACCGCAGTCAGCTTTACAACTGTTCCTTCTTCTGTCAGTTTCTCTTCCTGCAGATGCCCCTGCGCATCAATCACGTCATACCGGTCTGCCTGCCATGATACAGAGATTCCCGTATCCGGAATTTCCGTGATCAGGTCAAGATTACAGCGGACTTCGTCAAGACTTTCATTTTCTCCGAGGATCAGTGTCCCGATTTTCTGTTCTGCTTCTTTAAAAGCCTGTCTCCTTTCCTCGTCGTTATACTGTCTTCCTGAAACAGACACCGTTATATCCTCTTCTCTGTCTCCGATTTTTACGTGCATTCCGTGTGTCCGGTCCTCGCCTTCTTCCGGTCTTTCAAGGATCTTTTCACCCTGACTGTTGGTCTCTATTCTCCTGCTGTTGTCCCATATATATACGCCGATAAAACAGACTGCTGACACGGCCAGCAGAATTCCCGCTTTAAGATACGCCGGGTTCTCCCTGATCCTTTTTCTTATCGTTTCCCGCTTCATATCACACCTCGATCCGGATAATTTTTCTTCCCAGACTGTATGCCGCGACATAGATTCCCAGACAGACTGTCATAATAACCACTCCGGCCATATTTCCGTACAGCACGTCCAGGAACTCTCGGAATGTTATTTTCATATACAGAATCATTAGAAAAGGAACTGCACACATGATTTCAAATTCCAGTTTTTTCGATGCCGTCATTGTCTGAATCTCCTTCTCTGTATCTATTTTCCCGCTGATGATTTTGACTGCATTTCGGATGATCATAATACTGTCTCCGCCGTTTTTCTTTGCAGCTGCAAATACATTCACAAAGTCTTCTACATCCTCCTGTCCTGTTCTCTCTGCAAATGCTTCCAGCACACTGACCGCCGGTATCTTCATATCAAGCTGATGTGCCATTCGGTCATATTCTCTTCTTATCCTTGTATCTTTATCATACATGGGAACCAGCTCCCTGCTTACCTCCCGTATCGCGTTTTCCACTGAATATCCTGCCTTAAGAGCTGCCGCCATCTGCTGAATACTGTCACGGAACTGTTCCCTGAACTGCTGCTCTTTCTTCTTCACGGTATCTGTTATCCAGTCTCTCATGTAGAGAAACCAGACCGGAATCAGAAGAGGTGCTGCGGCAAAAGATCCGTAGAACACGTACACAATTACACCGAATACCGCTGTAGTCTTCAATATTCCGAGAATATATTCAGACTTCCTTATATCCTGCAGCCATAAGCTTGCTCCGGTTCCTGATTTCACCAGCTTTCACAAGGCTTCCTTTAATTTTTTCATTCTCTGTTCCCTCCTCCCTGAATTCATATAATGTTCCTGTCTGTATCCTGCCGTCGCTGCAGTCAAGTACTTCTTCGATCTGGAGCACTCTCCTGCTCTTATCTCTCAGTCTTCCGAGATGAATAATAATATCGAGAGCTGACGCAATCTGTCTCTGGATGGCCTGAAGAGGCAGATCAATTCCCATCATCATCATTGTCTCCAGTCTGTGGAGCATATCAGCCGGGTTATTTGCATGACCTGTAGACATTGACCCGCTGTGTCCGTTCAGCATTGCGGAAGAAATCATATCCACTGTCTCTTCCCCTCTTACTTCACCGACAATGATCCTGTCAGGCCTCATTCTGAGAGCCGAACGTATGAGATCACGTATAGTGACCGCTCCTTCTCCCTCCAGATTTGCTCCGCGTGCCTCCAGACGAACCAGATTTTCAACTCCCTGTATCTGCAGTTCTGCATTATCTTCAATCGTAATGATCCGCTCTTCTTTCGGAATATAATCGGACATGGCATTCAGAAATGTTGTCTTTCCTGCTCCTGTTCCGCCGCTGACAAAAATGTTATATTTTGATTCCACAAGTCTCCGGATAAATTCAGCCGCCTCTTCTGTCAGGCTCCCCATCCGCACAAGCTGATCCATGGTAATTGCCTCGGAAGGAAATTTCCTTATAGTCATAATCGGCCCGTTTACGGCGACCGGTTTCAATACCACATTGACACGCGATCCGTCCTGAAGTCTTGCGTCCACAACAGGGGAAGATTCATTTACATACCTGTTGGTTTCGCCCACGATCTGCTGTATAACATCATTCAGCCGGTCTTCGGAAAGAAAACGCCGGTCTGTCCGGTACAGCCTTCCGCCTTTCTCATAAAAAATATTTTCCGTACCGTTGACCATAATCTCCGTAACGGACTCATCCTCTATCAGATCCTGGAGAATATCCAGTCTTCTGAATGCGTTGAATAATTCTCTGCTGATTCGTATTTTCTCACTCAGCGGCATAAATTCTTCCGCTTCAGCCTCTTCCAGAACAGAAAGAATAATCTCCTGAAGCTCTTCTTCTCCGGTTTCCCTTGTCATATCCATCCGCAGCATAACTTTTTCATAAAGTAATTCTGACTTTACCATTAACCGGCCTCCGTTCTTTCCCCTGTACAGCGTTTCCTCTGCATCTGCTTTTTCACCGTGCGCATCAGGACATCTCCGTATCCTGCCGTTCTCAGATTATCCTCATACTGAGCCAGCTTTGCCATTGCCGCGCTTTCCGTGATATAAGGGGTATAAATTCTTGTACAGTTCCTCAGAATATCGTACAACCCGTCAATGCAGTCTCCAAGATCCAGTATGAGCACTTCATAAATGCATTTTTCAAGAATCCTGTCAAACAGATGTATCCATTCTTCTCCCCGGACTGCTCTTAAATCTGTCTCATTTTTCATCGGCATCATATAATCCATTCCGCCTGACTGTCCGGTCATTGAACTGATCTTCAGTCCGTAATCCTGACGTTCCTGTTTCATACAGTAGATAAGGTCCCCCAGATCCTGATCTGTTTTCTCCGGTAAATAATATCCTCCGCCGGAATAGCCCTCCAGATTGAGATAGAGAACGGGAGCCTTCTCTGAAAGCTTCTGTCCCAGATTCATTGCAAATCTGGTCTTGCCTATTCTGTGCACCGGAGAATAAATTCCGATCATTCCTCTTGTCTTAATTCTCTCCCTGATACTGCCGCTGCTGTTTCGGGATTTGGATTCCCTACACACTTTTCCCGCCTGAGGCCCGTCACGGATTTTTCCCCTGATCTCACTTATAATCTGACCGGCCGGCTGATATCTGAAAATAGAGATATCCCCGTTTTCCGGGCTGAAGTCTTTATTCTCCGTAAGCAGGAAGATTCTTCTTATTCCGGGCGAATCCCTGATCTTCTCCCTGTATTCATCTCCGATCAGTAATATTTCCGCACCGGACTTTTCTATAAATTCCTTCATCCGGTCAGGATCATGAAAGAGATGGAACTGATATTCACTCATCCTCTCTGACAGTATCTTAAAAAGACGTTCTATGTACTCTTCCTGAACATCACAGACCACGAAACTGCCTGACATATTTCTATTTTTTTCTTCTGACATAATCTGAATTTTGCCGCGAGCTCATGCAGCACGAATAAAGATAATGACAGCCGGCTTTTCTTAAAGCCGACATATTGACACCATATGCTTTCCCTCAAAAGCCGGTGTGACACCAGGTGAATTCCTGTTGTGTAAGACGCATTATAAACGGCGGATTTTAATTTGTCCATACCCCAAATTAAATCCGCCGATTTTTGTAAAAACCTCACAAAATCTGATAGCACATAATCCCGTAAAGCAGTCCGACCCCCGGAATTCCAAGGGTTCCGGATGTCAAAAAGGACACCGCGTTCAATCCCACATTAATTGAAGAATCAGGCGGGATCACATACTGATTTATAAAAAATATCAAAGCCATTCCAACAGCCGCCCGTATAAAAAAATTAATTATAACCGATAAGATTTTTTTTACCAATACTGATTCTTCCTTTCGGGACTTGTATTATAACATATTCCGGAAGGAAATTATTTATTCCCGTATCCATACCTGTTTATCCGCAGAATTATCAACAATAAATTTAAACATCAGATGATAACTCCTCATTATCCTCATAATGAAGGTTAAAATTTTGAACTGCCGAAAGAAGATATTCAAAGTTATCATCATTTCTTACAATAACTTCGGGATTTTCCATTTTGTTCTTTTTTAAATATACTGCATCTGTCCGTGACAAAGCCAGAGGCACAGCAATATGCATACCGTAAGTTCCTTTTCTGATTGATTCAGCTCCTGATTTATCAATGGATTTATATCCTCTCATAACAATCATAGGATTATTCTTTTATTCTCTCGTTAATCTCTCTGCACAGCTCTTCATCCTGTTCAACTGATTCACGGGGTACAATGCCATCAGCCCTTTCTTCCTTTTTCATTTTCTTCAAGGGTCTTTCGGCCCATTTCCGTAATTTTTTTTCTTCATCATCAATGTGGTGATATACCATTGCTTCTGCCATTGCAACCGGACACAGATCCGCCTTTTCCCAGTCAATCTCCTGCTGACCTTCTTTATAATCTCGCACTTCTCTGGGCATATACGGATTTTTGCGGAACATCCCCTTAATTGCGGTAAACACAGTATATTCATAATCGTTTACCTTTGACGTTTCCATATTAACAAGGCTTGCCATATAGCTTTCCGAGCCATAAAGTAGAGAACGGATCTATCAGAGCATTCTTTTCTGCGGCCTTACATTTTTCCAGCAGTATATTCTTATTAGGAACTTTAATATCTTCAAATACGTCAAAATTCATTACTTCTTCTCCAAATCCGCATTTCCATTTTCAATATGGCTTTATAATATCACACCAGTACATATTAATAAAACTTTATTTCACCAAAAAAGAGCCCCTCACACGGAACTCTCTTATCAAATAATATTAATTTATTTTTCTGACAGCCATTCCTCTGCTGCTTTTGCGGCTTCGGCACGGGAGTAATTCCACGCTCTTAAGGACGTCTCTTCATTTTCTGTACTTATATTTCGGAAATATTGCTCCACCGCATCTTTTACCCCCGACTCTTCCAGCTGCTCCGGAGCAATCTGAGCAATCTGCGGCGCTGCATCTTCTGACAGAAGGTACATGAGGTAATACAGATCCGTTTCCTCTGTTTCATTAACATTCCGGATATTATATTCCGCGATCAGCGAGTCCGGTCTGCTGAAAGAAAACAGAATATAACAGACAGACACCACAGCCGCTATATACCGGAACAGCCTGAACTCTTTTCTGAAGATACTGTAGATCACACCGAAAAATATGATCATGAGTACTATAAGGAACCAGAGCACAAGCACTCTCAGAAAACTGAGGTTGTATTCATTTACATAGAGAACCATCCGGTACGCTGCGGATAGGATCATAATACAGGTACATCCGGAAATCACGGTGAGCAGTATCTTCAGAATTCTGTTATCCTCAAATATTTTTGCACATACGAGTACTGTTATGAAGTTGATAATGCTGACAAATAAAAGCTGCCAGAATCCCTGGTGTGCATATTGTGAATAAGTGACTCCCTCCGGCAGTCCGGAATCCAGTCTGAGAAACAGAAAAAGTATCTGAATTCCCGAGTAGAATACATATACCGCAGCCATGATACCCGTAAACGTAATCCCCGTAACATAATTGGAACTTCCCGGTTTCTTCTGATCTGTTCCGCCCAGATTCAGCCTGAAAAGCCCTGCAAAAAAAGCATAGAGCGCAGTCATGCCGAATAAAAATGTAAAGACCACACCAATAATATTTCCAAAGTCAATTTTCCTCATAAACCGTAACGGATTCAGAAAACTGAAAAGTCTTCTGAAAATCTGTAAAAAGATCTCATCTGACATCATGAGCAGAGGCAGTACAATAATAAGCATAAGCACCGCTGCCAGTATTCCGAGCAGTATGGGACCGGCATTTTTCCATTTCTTTTTCCGGACACCGGTATTTTCTCCGGCAGTATCCACATTATCATCTGTCACGGCAGCATCGGTCTTGACTTCAGCATTTCTTTCTCTTCCGCGGAAAAGTTCACCCACAGATATGAGCCATGTCCACAGCATGATGAAAAACTTTTTCACATACTCGGTAAATCCCCAATCGCTGTCCTTATATAACTGATGAGCCATCGCCATCATAAAGAGAAGGATGATTCCCACACTGTTGAAAAAGTGGAAAAATCCGCTGTCCGTCAGGACTGTTGATATTCCAAGCAGCAGGATTCCGGCAAAATATCCCATGGTCCCTTTCTGAAAAGTTATTCCGGCTTTTCTGAGGAAAAGTACGGAAAACCAGAGTGAAACCGCCGTTATCACCGGAAATGTAATGCCTGATAAATTCCGGTACAGACAGAACGTAAACGCTCCTCCGTATACTATACTCATGATCAGATACCATTTTCTGTTTTCTCTCATCCTCTGAAGAAAAATGCTATCCATTTTCATCCTCCTTTACATACTCAAGGATATCTCCCGGCTGACAGTCAAGAGCCCTGCATATTGCATCCAGCGTTGTAAACCGCACTGCTTTCGCCTTATTATTCTTTAATATAGACAGATTCGCCATAGTAATATCCACTTTATTTGCAAGCTCCGTCACACTCATTTTTCTCTTAGCCATCATGACATCAAGATTTACTACAATCGCCATTTTTATCCCCTCCTATATCGTCAGATCATTCTCTTCCTTATAACGGACTGCTTCAGAAAAGACCATACTCAGAACATGGCTGAACAATCCCGCTATAAAGAATGTAAGGACAATGATAAATGTTGCCGGTGTAGGAAGTATGAATATCTTAATAAGAAATAATACTGCTATGACAAATGCAGCTTTTCCCATTACCTTAAGGCTTTTTGTATTGCTGTCCACAAAGCAGTTTCTTTCTAAGACTGTGGTTATCATCTTTTTCAACCGCCATACAATGACAAGCCCGCAGACACCGGATAGGAAGAAAATAAGAAGCATGGAAATATAGTGCTCTGCAAAGTCGGAAGAATAATACTTTCCCGCAAGTTTCAGCGTATAGGGCAGAGACACTGCCACAAGGATACCCGAATAAAACATGAAATTCAGCAGGTATTTTGTGAAGATAATAATTCTTTTCTGATCCATAATGAGCTCTCCTTTAAATACATTTACATAATCTGGTATCTGTTCGTATTATATGTTCCTTAATATTAATTGTCAATATATTTTTATTGTTTTTCAATAAATATAAATTGTAATTCAATAATACATTCTAATTTAAACAGGAGGATGGGTAAACAGGATGATGTTTCAAATTATAGATAATATGGATTTTTCTAACTAAAAACTGCCATACAGATCAGAATCATTTTATTCCGATACCATATGGCAGCATTCTTATTTTATTATTTCTTTCTTATCAATTCTGAAAGAAAAATATTTTAGTTTTCAGACTCGCTCTGTTCCGTCTCTTCTTTTATCTCTACCTGTTCACCGTCTATCTCAGCCGAAGCCTTTCTTACTTTAGCCACACTGGCAACTCTGTCGTTTTCAGGTAAATTGATCAGTTTCACACCGGAAGTTATTCTTCCATATACGGAAATATCCTCGCATTTCATACGAATAATAATTCCCTCTGTATTGATGATCATGATCTCACTGTCATCATCCACGGCTTTCATTCCTACTACGTTTCCTGTCTTCTCAGTGATCTTGTAGCACTTAACACCTTTTCCGCCGCGGTTCTGTCTTATGAACTCATCCATGCTCGTCCGTTTGCCCATACCTTTTTCAGATACAATCAGAAGATCTTTTCCCTGACTGCTTATCTGCATACCTATGACAACGTCATTATCACTTAAGTTCATGCCTCGTACACCCATGGAAACCCTTCCTGTTGAGCGCACGTCAGTCTCATGGAAGCGGATACACTGTCCGTATTTTGTTACAAGCAGGATGTCCTGATCGTTATCTGTTACTTTTACCTCGATCAGTTTATCTTCTTCCCTGAGGACTATAGCTGCAAGTCCGGTCTTCCTTACATTTGCGTACTCTTTGATCGGAGTCTTCTTCACAAGACCTTTTTCCGTCGCCATGAATAGATATTTGCCTTCCTCATATTCTCTGATCGGGATCATGGCAGTAATCTTCTCTTCCGGCATAAGCTGCAGCAGATTTATAATAGCAGTTCCCCTCGCAGTTCGTCCTGCTTCCGGTATCTCGTATCCTTTCAGCCTGTATACACGTCCTGTATTCGTAAAGAACATAATATAGTGATGCGTTGTTGTGACGAACAGCTCTCTAATATAATCATCTTCAAGAGTCTGCATACCTTTGATTCCTTTGCCTCCACGGTTCTGGCTCTTAAAGGTATCCATAGTCATCCTCTTGATATATCCGAGATTTGTCATTGTAATGACTACGTTTTCTCTCGGGATCAGATCTTCCATTGAGATATCAAATTCATCATAACCGATATGTGTTCTTCTCTCATCGCCGTATTTTTCAGAAATAACAAGAATTTCCTTTTTGATAACACCGAGAAGAAGTTTTCTGTCTGCAAGAATCGCCTTATATTCTTCTATCTTCTTCATCAGTTCAGCATATTCCGACTCGATCTTCTCTCTTTCCAGACCTGTCAGCGCTCTCAGACGCATATCTACGATTGCCTGTGCCTGTGCATCTGAAAGTTCAAAGCGCTCCATTAATTCAGTCTTTGCGATCTGGACAGTCTTTGATCCCCTGATAATTCTGATTACTTCGTCGATATTATCAAGTGCAATCAGTAATCCCTGTAAAATATGGGCTCTTTCTTCCGCTTTATTGAGGTCGTATTTTGTCCTTCTCGTTACGACTTCTTCCTGATGCTGAAGATAATATTTCAGCATATCAAGAAGATTCATTACTTTCGGTTCACCGTTTACCAGAGCCAGCATAATCACGCCGAAGGTATCCTGAAGCTGTGTATGCTTATAAAGCTGGTTCAATATGACATTCGGATTCACGTCTCTTCGCAGTTCAATGCAGATACGCATTCCCTCACGGCTGGACTGGTCGCTCAGATCTGTAATTCCGTCTATTTTCTTATCTCTTACCAGCTCCGCAATTTTCTCAATCAGCCTTGCCTTGTTCACCATAAACGGCAGTTCCGTCACAATGATTCTGTTCTTGCCGTTTGCCATCGGCTCGATATTCGTCACCGAACGTACCCTGATCTTTCCGCGGCCTGTGCGGTAAGCCTCTTCGATACCTCTTGTTCCGAGGATCTCCGCTCCCGTCGGAAAATCCGGCCCCTTCACGATCTTCAGTATCTCTTCGATCGTGGTCTCTCCATTGTCGTCAATCTGATCGTCTATAATCTTTACAACTGCAGCGATAACTTCCCTTAAATTGTGCGGCGGAATATTGGTCGCCATACCGACGGCAATACCGGATGTACCGTTTACAAGGAGATTCGGAAATCTTGAAGGCAGTACAGTCGGTTCTTTCTCGGTCTCGTCAAAGTTCGGTATAAAGTCGACAGTATCTTTATTGATATCAGCCGTCATTTCCATTGATATCTTACTCAGACGTGCCTCTGTATATCGCATGGCAGCCGCACCGTCGCCGTCCACGGAACCGAAGTTTCCGTGTCCGTCCACGAGCGGATATCTGGTAGACCATTCCTGCGCAAGATTTACCAGAGCTCCGTAAATCGAACTGTCTCCATGGGGATGATATTTACCCATTGTATCACCGACGATACGCGCACATTTACGGTGCGGTTTGTCGGGGCCGTTGTTCAGTTCGATCATAGAATAGAGAATTCTTCTCTGCACGGGTTTGAGCCCGTCTCTTACATCAGGAAGAGCACGGGATGCGATAACACTCATGGCATATTCAATGTAGGACTTCTCCATGGTCTTTTTCAGGTCAACCTCGTGAACTTTATCAAAAATATTATCTTCCATCACTTATCTCCTTCTTGAGTTATTAACTGATTTGGCTCAGAGTTCTTCCACAAAGCCGGGCTTCCAGTTCTAAAGCCTCCAGCTTTAGAACTGGGTTGGCATTTCCAATGCCAACCTTCGTGCTCCCTCTGAGACAGAAATTCTAGTAAACTCGATTTCTGCCTCACAGTGACCACAAAGCCGGGCGCTGTTAATCGCTATATATCCAAGTTTTTGACATACTTTGCATTTTCTTCGATAAATTCACGTCGTGGTTCAACTTTATCTCCCATGAGGGTTGTGAATGTAAGGTCGAGTTCGGATGAGGTTTCTTCGTCCATTGTTACTTTCAGAAGGATTCTGTGCTCGGGATCCATAGTGGTCTCCCAGAGCTGCTCTGCATCCATCTCTCCCAGACCTTTATAACGCTGGATCTTATTATTGCTGTCTCGTCCCACTTCACTTATAATCTGCGCCAGTTCTTCATCGCTGTACGCATACCAGACTTTTTTATTTTTTTCCAGCTTATACAGCGGCGGCTGTGCAAGATATACATATCCCTCTTTAATCAGATCAGGCATAAAGCGATAAAGGAATGTTAATAATAGAGTACTGATATGGGCACCGTCCACATCGGCATCAGTCATGATGATGATCTTATGATATCTGAGTTTGCTGATATCAAAATCATCATGGATTCCTGTTCCAAACGCTGTGATCATGGCCTTAATCTCGGCATTGCCGTATATCTTGTCGAGACGGGCCTTCTCTACATTGAGAATCTTTCCTCGAAGAGGGAGGATTGCCTGGGTTGCACGGTCTCTCGCGGTCTTTGCGGAACCGCCGGCGGAATCTCCCTCTACGATATAAATCTCACAATTTTCCGGATTCTTGTCAGAGCAGTCTGCCAGTTTTCCCGGAAGTGATGTGGAGTCAAGAGCTGATTTTCTTCTCGTAAGGTCTCTGGCCTTTCTCGCTGCTTCTCTTGCCCTCTGGGATAATACAGACTTCTCCACAATGATCTTTGCCACATTCGGATTCTGCTCAAGGAATATCTCAAGCTGATTGCTGAGAACACCGAGCACCGCACCTCTTGCCTCGCTGTTTCCAAGCTTCTGCTTCGTCTGTCCCTCAAACTGAGGATTCTCGATCTTGACGCTTATAATTGCGGTCAGACCTTCTCTTATATCCTCTCCGGCAAGTTTTTCGTTATCTTTAATAAGTTTATTCTTTCTTGCATAATCATTAAATGTCTTGGTTAATGCAGTTCTGAATCCTTCTACATGAGTTCCGCCCTCAGGAGTCGTAATATTATTTACAAATCCATAGGTATTATCACTGTAGGAATCATTATGCTGCATCGCCACCTCTACTGCAACTCCGTCCTTGAACCCTTCGCAGTAAATGATCTGATCATAAAGCGGAGTCTTGCTTTTGTTAAGGTATGTGACGAATTCTTTGATACCGCCCTCATAGTGGAAGGTATGTTCATGCAGTTCCTCTCCTCTCCAGTCCCTCAATACAATTCTGAGACCTTTTGTAAGGAATGCCATTTCTCTGAATCGCTGTTTCAGCGTGTCATAGTCAAATATAATATCGTCAAATATTTCCGCATCCGGATAAAAGGTTACCTTTGTGCCGGTCCGCTCCGGCTCGCAGTCACCGATGACTTTCAATTTATAGCAGACTTTTCCTCTTTCATATCTCTGTTTATATACCTGTCCTTCATGATAGATCTCCACTTCCAGCCATTCGGAGAGGGCATTTACAACAGATGCACCTACACCGTGGAGACCGCCGGATACTTTGTATCCTCCGCCGCCGAATTTTCCACCGGCATGAAGCACAGTAAATACGACTTCCACTGCCGGAAGTCCTGCCTTATGGTTGATTCCCACAGGAATACCTCTTCCGTTGTCGCTTACGGTAACAGAACCGTCCTTGTTGATATCAACCTGTATTTCATCACAGTATCCCGCCAGTGCCTCATCCACTGAATTGTCCACGATCTCATATACCAGATGATGAAGTCCTCTTGTGGAAGTGCTGCCGATATACATACCCGGTCTTTTTCGTACCGCTTCCAGCCCCTCAAGGATCTGGATCTGGTCCGCGCCATATTCAGCGTCAAATTCTGTACTTGATGCACCCATTTAATAACCTCCTAATTTGCGTTTGATGCATGACCGTTTTTGATGTGAAATATTTTGTTGATCGAAAATCTGTGATTTACAAACTCATCAAGTCCGGTACATGTAATTATCGTCTGTATGTTATTAATACTGTCCAGTAAATAGTTTTGCCGATGTTTGTCCAGTTCAGACAGAACATCGTCAAGTAACAGGACAGGCGTATCCCTGATTACTTTCTTTACCAGTTCTATTTCAGACAGTTTCAGCGACAGAGCCGCTGTTCTCTGCTGTCCCTGTGAACCGAATCTGCGTACATCAAGCCCGCTGTCCGTAGTAAAGCATATATCATCCCTGTGAGGTCCGACTGTTGTGCTTTTCATCCGCAAATCCCGTTCTCTGTACTTTCTCAATGCATCCTCCATGGACAGATTTCCATTGCTGGCTTCATATGAAATAGATATCCGTTCTTTATTTCCCGTTAACTTATAATGAATATCAGAAATTATTTCATTTACCTGCTTTATAAATTCTCTTCTTCTCTCCAGAACTTTCGTCCCGTATGCAGCAAGCTGCATATCCCATATATCCAGAGTCTCAATCAGATTCTTCTGTCCATATATATCTTTGAGCAGGGAATTTCTTTGATTGATGATGCGATTATAGTTTGAAAGGTTGCTGAGATATATTTTATCAAGCTGAGACAATTCAAGATCGATAAATCTCCTTCTCCCTGCCGGTCCTTCTTTGATAATATTCAGGTCTTCCGGCGAGAAAAATACAAAATGAACGATACCGAACAGTTCTCCTGCCTTCCGGATTGGAACCTTATCGATTGCGATACCCTTAGGGCTGTTCTTTTTCAGATGCATATCGATCTGAAAACAGACTCCTCTTTTCTCTACAATTGTCTCTATATGGGATTCATCATAACCAAACTGTATGATATCTCTGTCCTTTGTTCCCCTGTGGGATTTCGTCGTTCCGGAGAGATAGAGAGCCTCCAGAATATTGGTCTTTCCCTGGGCATTATCTCCATACAGAATGTTGGTGCTGGGATCAAAATTCAAGTCTAACAGATCGTAATTTCTGTAGTTTTTCAGCTTTAGAGATTTGATTACCATAACTTTCCCATCTAATCTATTTTACACTTTTTTTACTTTTTTTTCAATGTTTTATACGATCTCTATCTCTCTGCCGTCATATGACGCAATATCCCCTTTGTAGAGCTTTCTTCCCCTTCTCGTCTCTGTCTCGCCGTTTACAAGGACCTGTCCGTCCTGTATGACCTCCTTTGCCTCTGCTCCGGACTCTGCTAGACCTGCCGCTTTTAAAACCTGTCCGAGCCGGATGAAATCTTCTCCGGCTCTCAACTGAAATTTTTCCATATGTTTTCTCCTCTATACCGCCGCGTTAAAGTTTACAGGCAGGATCAGATAGATATAGCTCTGCTCCTCGTCCTTGATAAATAGCGGCGCTTTTGCATTCATGAAATACAGATCCACTTCCTCATCGTCGATGACACGCAGCGCATCGATAAGGAACTTCGGATTAAATCCGATCAGAAGGTCTTTTCCCTCTTTGATACACATGATCTCTTCATCCATGGATCCGATCTGGGATTTGATCTTAAACTCCATTGACTCATCCCTGATATCAATGATGATCGGCTTTTTATCTCCTTCTTTGATCAGCAGTGTTGCCCTGTCGATACAGTCCAGAAGCTCTCTCTTATTGATCCGTACTTTTGTCTCATAGTCGCTTGAGAGCATCTGATCAATACGGAAATATTCTCCTTCAATCAGCCTTGATACGACAACCGTGCGGTCAAATTCAAATACAATATGATTTTTCGTAAATGATATATCCACGTCAGCTTCGGCCTCTCCGCCAATGATCTTGCTGATCTCCTGAAGCGTCTTGCCCGGTACAATCACTTTTTTCGGTGAGTAGGAATCTTTCAGTTCTATCTTGCGGATTGAAATCCTGTGTCCGTCAAGAGATACCACTTTCAGTATATTGTCCTCGATCTCGAAAAGTTCACCTGTCATCATTTTGTTTGTGTCGCTGTCCGCGATAGAGAAGATCGTCTGACGGATCACTTCCTTGAGCGTAAACTCCGACACTGTAATAAAATCGTCCTTTTCTACGGCCGGCAGGTATGAGAATTCGTCTCCCGGCTGTGCGGCAATATTAAACTTTGCCTTTTCACACGTAATTAGCACCTGACTGTCTCCCTGTGTCTCAATTACGATCTCATTATCCGGGAGCTTTCTAACGATCTCTGAGAAAATTCTCGCGTTTAATGCAATGATTCCTCTCTCGACAATCTCTCCGTCTATGGAAGTCTCGATTCCAAGTTCCATATCGTTGGCTGTCAGCTTGATTACATCCGTAGATGCATCGATCAGAATACATTCCAGAATAGGCATTGTCGTTTTGGACGGCACTGCTTTGGATACGATACTGACTCCTTTTGACAGATTACTTTTTGTACAGATGATCTTCATGTGAATGTATCTCCTTTCTTTGTTGTCGCCGCTCTGTGCGCGGCGTACAGATATACGTCTGTGGATTTTTCAGTGTGTGTGGAAAATGTTCCGCAGGCGCACGCTATGCAGTATGGTATGATATCAATTCCGCCTCCGTATTATTAGGGGCTGTGAATAAGATAATAACTGCTTCAAACCCGCTGAAATCAAGGGGTTCCGATATTGATAACTCTGTTGGATTCTCTGTGAAAGAGTGAGGAAACAGTGTAAATAATTTTTCCGGCATTATCAGGTTAAGAATCTGATAATATGTTATACACAGGATATTCCACAACTTGTCTACAGAGTTATCAACAATTAAAAATAATATCTATGTACTTATACACATGAATGAAGATTAAATAGGATTGATCTTCTTCTTAATTATATTGACTGTATTATTGAGAGCTTCGTCGGTTTTAAGCTCATTCTCAATCTTTTTAACGCCGTGATTAACGGACGCGTGATCCTTTCCTCCAAGCAGAGCGCCGATTGCCTTTAAAGGCGTATCAGTAAGCGTCCTGCACAGATACATTACGATCTGGCGGGGGAGTACGATCTCGGCATTCCGTTTCTTACCCTTCAGTTCGGAAATAGGTACGTTAAAGTGTTCTGATACAATATCAATGATCAGTTCCGGTGTTACCGGACGGTTATTGTCAGGTGATATCATATCTTTTAAAGCCTCTGCGGCAAGTGATATATCAATCGGCTTATTCTCCAGATTGGAGAGAGCCACAAGTTTATTTAAAGAACCTTCAAGTTCACGAATATTTGACTTAATATTATTCGCTATATACTGCATGACCTCGTCCGGAATATGATACCGGTCGAGACCGTCCAGTTCTTCTTTCTTTCTCAGGATTGCCATTCTTGTCTCATAGTCCGGAGCCTGTATATCGGCGATCAGACCCCATTCAAATCTTGTTCTGAGACGGGCTTCAAGTGTCTCGATATCTTTCGGCGGCTTATCACTTGAAATAATGATCTGCTTGCCGGATACGTGGAGATGATTGAATGTATGGAAGAACTCCTCCTGTGTACTTTCCTTTCCGATAATAAACTGGATATCATCGATAAGGAGCACGTCATTGTTCCTGTATTTCTCACGAAATTTGGTCATTGCCAGTTCGCTTCCCGTCTTACCTGCTTTCAGCGCGTCGATCAGCTCGTTCGTAAATGTCTCGCTGGTGACGTAGAGTACCTGTTTGGACGGATCATTTTCAAGGATAAAATGGGCGATGGAATGCATAAGATGCGTTTTTCCGAGCCCGACACCTCCATATATAAAGAGCGGGTTGTAGATCTCGCCCGGAGATTCCGCAACAGCAAGTGAAGCTGCATGGGCAAAGTTGTTGTTGCTTCCTACAACGAATGTGTCAAATGTATACTTCGGATTCAGATTGGCTTTCTCAAAGAGAGAGTTTACTCTGTTCTTCTTAACGATGTTTTCTTTCTTTTCCTGTATAACCGTCTGATTGTCCGTAACGAAAGCAACTTCATATTCGATTCCTGTTACTTCCGCAATACATACTTTAAAAGGAAGCAGGTATTTCTCTTCAATATGTTCAAGGCTTGCTCTTAATTTTACAAGGATATATACAGTATCATCTGTAACCTCATAAACCGTAAGAGGCGCAATCCATGTGTTATATGAAATGTTTGATGAGCAGTATTCCAGCTTCATCTTATTTAATATCTGTTCCCAATTCTGTTCTACAATGTTCATCGAAAGTAACTCCTAATCAATAGAATAGAGAGATCTTCAGGCAGAGTCTCTCTACTACATTTTACATCAAAACAGGGTGTGAATCAACGAAAAATAATGTGTATAACTTTATCAACAGCCATGAATACACAAAATATAATGGCTCTGAAAAGAAATTATTTTTTATCAACACTTTATTTTGCAGTTTTTCACAGGTTATCCACATTGTGTAGAGTTATCCCCAGAGTGTGGATAACAATTGTTAATAATGTGGATAAAAACAGGTTACGGTAAACTGTAACAAAAAGCTGAAGTGAAAAGTTTATTTCCACTTTGAAAGCCGGGAAAAGAAAAGTGGCAATTACTCTTACAAAAATGAGTGATTGCTGCTTTTTCTGTTTTATTAAGTGGAAATAAGTGTTACACTAAATGAAGCAAAC
>CAJFGR010000026.1 GCA_904377845.1 uncultured Ruminococcus sp.
CAACGTTATCCGAGTGATTGAGAACAAGGCAATCTAACGGCTTGCCTATTCAACACAAAGGAAAATCTAATGTTGTGCATAAATAAACGGCTCTACCGGTCCGACAGGAGCCACAGGTCCGAGCGGAAGCACAGGAGCCACGGGCGCGACAGGCGCCGGAACTCCGGCAAGTTTTTTGTCCGCGTATTCAACGTCGCCGCAGACAGGGACGACCGGCACTGCGCTGATTTTTGACCGGAATGCATCGACAGCAGGCACAGATGTAACTCACGTACAGAACAGTCCGCAGGTTACGGTGCAGACGCCGGGCTATTACGAAGTGTCGTTCCACGGAACCGCAGGTCCGGTCAGCGGCGTGACTTTCCCTGCAACAGTAGGACTTTATCTGGAACAGCAGGGAACAGAAGTGCCGGGCGCGGGAGTACAGCATACGTTCCAGACTTCATCGGATACGGCGAATCTTTCGTTCTCACAGATCGTTGAAGTACAGAGCGCACCTGCAGTATTTCAGGTGAGCGGTCAGGGAGCGGGCTATTTTTACAGCGGGATCACGCTTATGGTACAGAAGATTGGCAGCCAGCCGGAAACAGAAGCTTAAAAACGGGGAGAATCGGACAGAAATGTGACAATATCACTGTTCACGGCTGCTGATGTGTGATATCCTTTTCCCAAGCTTTGGGACTGTGCGGCAGACTGTTCTGTAAAGCAGAGTCCCTCCGTGTAAGATGTGCGCCGCAGTCAGGCTGCGTGGCGGTTTCCGGTCTGCGGCGCATGAAAACGGGAGGCAGAAAAATATCAGACAGGAGAGTATACAAGTATGGGATTTACAATAGAAGGCGGAGTTTCCGCGGCTGTAGTATTTGTTCAGGGGCTTCTGAGCTTCTTCTCGCCCTGTGTGCTGCCGTTGGTTCCCCTGTATCTGGGATATCTGTCAGGAGGAATCGGTTCGGGGACCGGTGCGGCGGATCCGGGACAGGCCCCGGCTTTTGCAAAAAGGGAAAAGCTTCGGCTGTTCCTGCGCGTGCTGTTCTTTACGCTCGGAATCAGCGGCGCGTTCTTCGTCCTCGGACTGGGCGCGTCCGCTGCGGGCAGTTTCTTCGGAGAACACAGGATGCTGTTCGCAAGGATCGGCGGCATACTGATCATTCTGTTCGGCTTGTACCAGCTCGGCGTGTTCGGAAGTTCGAAAGTGCTCGGCGGGGAGCACAGGATTCCCCTGCGGCTTGAGAAAATGACCATGTCACCGGTCACTGCCCTGATCATGGGATTTACGTTCAGTTTCGCGTGGACGCCGTGCGTGGGGCCTGCGCTCACAAGTGTGCTTCTGATGGCGGGAAGCGCACAGACGGAAGCGATCGGGTTCCTCCTGATCGGAGTATATACGCTGGGATTTATCCTGCCGTTTCTTGCTGCGGGAATCTTTACGGCCCAGCTTCTCGGATTCTTCCGCAGACATATGAAAGCCGTGCGTTATACGGTAAGGATCGGCGGCGTACTTATGATCCTTATGGGTGCGCTGATGTTTACGGGGAAGATGAATGACATCACAGGTTACCTCTCGACTGTACAGAGCGGGACAGTGCAGGAAGAAGAAAACCGCGAGGAAGAGAGCGGGGACGGCGGGACCCGGACGGACAGGGAAGACGAGAAGAGTACAGATGCGGAAAATGCCGGCGATGAGGACGGACAGAACAGCGCGGATGCACAGGACAGGCAGACGGTGGCAGCGCCGCTGGCGGATCTTGAATTGACGGATCAGTTTGGAAATACGCACACTCTTTCCGATTATAAGGGAAAAGTTATCTTTCTGAACTTCTGGGCTACATGGTGCGGACCGTGCCGCAATGAGTTGCCGGACATTCAGAAACTCTACGAAGAGTATTCGGCACAGGGGGAAGATGCGGAAGTAGTCATCCTCGGGATTGCAGGCCCGGGCATCGGACAGGAAGGTTCGGCGAAGGAAATCGCCGGTTTTATGGAAGAAAACGGATACACTTATCCGGTGCTTATGGATGAAAGCGGTGAAATGTTTACGCAGTACGGGATATCGGCGTTCCCGACTACGTTTATGATCGATAAGGAAGGAAATGTATACGGCTATGTTCCCGGACAGATGACGGAGGACATCATGAGAAGTATTATTGATCAGACTTTGGAAAACGGCGGGAAATAGACAACAGAAGGACAGCGGCGGGCAGCGATGATTGGGTATCCGATTATTTCTGCCCGCTGCTGTCTGTTCTGTCCATGGAACCGAAAAGACTTCCGAATAACAGACCGATGGATATGCCGATACACATTCCCATACTGGTATTGTCAAAGGATATGCCGAAAGACGTGCCGATCGCTGCGCCAAAGCATATCCCGAGCGAGATCCCCGTGCTGAGGCGGTTTTGTTTTGCCTGCCAGCGGAGCGCTTTTTCTTCCAGTGACTTCATGTATTCTTCTTTGCCGTCACAGTAGCCGTCGTTGTCATAGGGAAATTCCGCCGCCAGTTTCTTCTTCAGGGCGACGTATTCTGCCGCTGTGTCCGGATGGGATCTCAGATAATCCCGCACGGCGATATGGCGCTGAATGTCAGTCTGATTGCTCTGCTCAAATATATGGATGTGGTGCGTCCGGTTATCGCCGCCTTTGGCGAAGAATCTTCTTCCGGGAATGCCGAATTCTCCCCTGCATTCGTAACCGAGGGCTTCGAACTCTTTATTATGAGAGTCGACAAGGGAGAGATCTTTTACGACCGGCATGATATCGATGACCGGTTTGGCGGGCATATTTTTGACGGATGTGCTGCCGATGTGATAGACTCCGATACAGTTTTTGCCGAGTATTTTTTTGATCTTTTTCTCTTCTTCTTTAAACATGGATTCCCATTCGGGACGGTAATCCACTACTTCAATCTTTCGGGGCATGATAGCGGCTCCTCTCTTTTGGATTGTAATTACAGGAGCATTATAACACAGATGCGGGGAGTTTCGTACTTTTTCATGCCGGCGAATTGTGGTATACTAGCCGCAGGGCGGATGATCTCATTTTTGTATAGAGGCATTGCCTGTGCACAGTACATAGAAAGCGGAATGAAGTATGATCACGATAGATAACAACTGTTTTTCAATCCCCCAGATCTGCGAGTCCGGACAGTGCTTCCGTCTGGATGCTGTCTCAGAGAATACATATGAGCTCATTGCGGGCAGCAGGTACCTGAAGATCGGATTACAGCCCGGAGAGCATGGAGAGCGGGAAGTCGCGCAGACGGGGAGCGCAGGCGCGCAGCCGCAGGACAGGACCATCCTTTACTGCACGGCGGAAGAGTATGAAACATTCTGGAAAGAGTATTTTGACCTTTCGGTTTCTTACTCTGATTATATTGAGCGGATCGACAGCCGGGATGTATATCTGCAGAGTGCAGCCGCATTTGGCAGCGGCATCCGGATCCTCAGGCAGGATACGTGGGAGATGATCATTACCTTTATCCTCTCCCAGCAGAATAATATTCCCCGCATCAAAGGTCTTATCCGGACGCTCAGCGAAAGGTACGGAAAGAGACGTGAAACGCCGGACGGCAAGGTGTATTACACGTTTCCCGGTGCTGAGGAACTCTCACAGGCGACAGAAGAGGAATTAAGAGAGCTGAAACTGGGATATCGAAGCAGATATATTTGTCAGACGGCGAAGATGATCGCCGGGGGCGAGATCGATCTGGACGCCCTGAAAGAAATGGAATACATGGAAGCGCGAACTGAGCTTATGAGGCTTTCCGGCATCGGCGGCAAGGTGGCTGACTGTATCTGTCTGTTCGCCCTGCACCAGATGGACGCCTTCCCGGTGGATACCCATATTAAGAAGGTGTTGGAGCTCCATTATCCGGGCGGCTTTCCCTTTGAGAGATATAAGGGATGTGCGGGAGTGATGCAGCAGTATATCTTTTATTACGATTTGAGGTACAGATAAAACAGGATGCCGTGGCAGAAACCCATAGCTGTGATGCCGGGAAATGCGCGGCAGAATCAGGAAAGGAGAAGCAGAATGAACATACTTATAGTTGTAGATATGCAGAAAGATTTTATCGACGGATCTCTCGGCACGAAAGAAGCCGTTACGATCGTCCCGGATGTTGTGGAGAAGATCCGTAAGTTCGACGGAAAGGTGATCGCTACAAGAGATACTCACGCGGAAAATTATCTTGAGAGCGCAGAGGGAAAGCATCTTCCGGTCGTACACTGTGTGAAAGATACGCCGGGCTGGCAGATCAACGGGGAAGTGGAAGAAGCCCTCAGAAGTAAATCGGAGTTTATGGTCATTGATAAGCCCACGTTCGGAAGCGTGGAACTGGGCGAATATGTAAAGCAGTTAAATGATACTGCGGAGCCGGTTGAAAAGATCACGCTGGTCGGGCTGTGTACTGATATCTGTGTGATTTCCAATGCGCTGCTTTTGAAGGCATATCTTCCGGAAGTGCCGATCGAGGTTGATATTTCATGCTGCGCGGGCGTGACGCCTCAGAGCCATGAACAGGCAGCGGAGGCAATGAAGATGTGCCAGATTGAAATCGTATAGCTTTGCAGGCGGCGAGTACTGGCGGAAAGCGTTATAAAAAGCATCATCATAGGATGACAGAAAAGGAGATGATTGTATGGAGAATTTTCAGTATTATACACCGACTAAAGTTGTATTTGGAAAAGGAACCGAAGATCAGACCGGGCAGCTTGTATCAGAGCAGGGATGCCGGAAAGTACTTGTACATTATGGAAGCGGCAGTGTGGTAAGAAGCGGGCTGTTGGAACGCATATACCGTTCTCTTGATGGGGCGGGGATCCCTTATGTGTCTCTGGGAGGAGTCGTGCCGAATCCCCGTCTCTCCCTTGTATATGAGGGAATCGAGCTCTGCAAAAAGGAAAATGCAGATTTTATTCTGGCTGTGGGCGGCGGCAGCGTGATCGATTCCGCCAAAGCCATCGGTTATGGTGTGGCAAATGGCGGAGATGTGTGGGATTTCTACGAGAAGAAAAGAACTGCAGAGGGGTGCCTCCCGATCGGCGTGGTTCTGACCATCGCGGCGGCAGGATCCGAGATGAGCGATTCTTCTGTCATAACGAACGAGAACGGGTGGCTGAAGCGGGGATACAGCAGCAATTACGGGAGAGCAAGATTTGCCGTCATGGATCCGGAGCTGACCATGACGCTGCCGAAATATCAGACCGCCAGCGGGTGCGTTGATATCATGATGCACACAATGGAGCGGTATTTCAATCATTGTGACAACATGGAGATAACCGACGGCATCAGCGAGCATCTGATACGGACCGTGATGAAAAATGCAAAGATCCTGATGACGGAACCGGACAATTATAATGCCAGAGCTGAGGTGATGTGGGCGGGAAGTCTTTCCCACAACGGGCTGACCGGATGCGGCACGGACGGCGGCGACTGGGCGAGCCATCAGCTGGAGCATGAACTTGGCGGAATGTTTGATGTGGCTCACGGCGCCGGACTTGCGGCGGTCTGGGGAAGCTGGGCGCGCTATGTGATGGACGCGGCGCCGGAGCGTTTCGCAAAGTTTGCGGTCAATGTCATGGGTGTGGAGCCGGAAACAGATGACGCTGTGACAGCGGCAAAAGGCATAGAAGCAATGGAAGACTTTTACCGTGCACTGGATATGCCGGTGAGCATCCGGGATATGGGAATTGAGCTCAGTGAGGACCAGATGAAAGAACTGGCGGAGAAATGCAGTCATTTCGGCAGACGCACCATCGGCTGTATCAAGAAACTTGACAAAGAGGATATGTACCGGATTTATAAGAATGCGAGAGGATGATCAGAGATGAATACGGTAGAGATGCTGGACGAACTGCAGAACAAGGCTCTGCATGATGAGAAACTGAAAAACAGATTTTTAAAGACAAGGGAAGAGGAAGATTCTCTGGGGGCTTTCTGCCGTGTCTGCCGGGAGCTGGGATATGAGATTTATCCGATGGACGTTATTCAGGCAGGCGATGAATTCTACGCGACCATGAAGCGCAGCACCAACGGCGGCGGGGAGAATTCTCCGAAGCTGGAAGGAGAAGATGATCTCTATGAGATGTTCTTTGCCAGTCTGGAACAGACGGAGATTTTAAGATGAAGGAGGAAATGATCATGGAATCAACATTGAAAGACTTAAAGGAGAGAAGAAGTATCCGTGTATACAAACCGGAGCAGATCAAAGAGGATGAGCTGCAGAAGATACTTGAGGCGGGAACTTATGCTCCCACAGGGATGGGTATGCAGTCGCCGAAGATCGTGGTGGTGCAGGATAAGGAGACGAGAGATTATCTGTCAAAACTGAATGCAAAATATCTGGGAAGCGATTCGGATCCGTTTTACGGGGCGCCGACCGTGCTTGTCGTGCTCGCGTCAAAGGAACGTCCTACGTGTGTGGAGGACGGTTCCCTTGTGATGGGAAATCTGATGAATGCAGCGTATGCTGTAGGTGTGGGATCCTGCTGGATCCACCGCGCAAGAGAGGTGTTCGATTCGGAAGAGGGGAAAGCGCTCCTGAAGAAATGGGGAATCGAAGGAGACTATATCGGCGTCGGACATTGTATTCTCGGGTATCCGGCGGACGGGGCAGTGCCGCAGGCAAAGCCGAGAAAAGACGATTATATCGTTTATGTGAGGTAGCATAATGGCTGGATTTGTGTGCGTTGGACTTGGCGGAGCTCTCGGTGCAATGCTCAGATATGCCATCAGCCTGATCCCCTTTAAAGGCAGTTTTCCCGTGCTTACACTGCTTACAAATGTACTTGGTGCGCTGGCTATCGGTATCATTGCCGGAGCTGCGGCGAGAAAAGGACTCCCGCAGAATGCTGTACTGTTCCTTAAGACAGGGGTATGCGGAGGATTTACGACATTTTCCACCTTTTCGCTGGAGGCATACAATCTGCTGGAGCAGGGGAATGTTAGAGCGTCGGTTCTGTATATCATTCTGAGTGTCGGCTGCTGTCTGGCAGGCGTGGCAGCAGGAATGTACGCAGCAGAACATATTGTGTAAAATTTATCATTTACAGGCACATGATTTTACGCCGGATCGGACAGGATAACGGTATTGCGGGAATACTTTTGATCCGGGGTGCGGCAGACCTTACAGATGTAGCTTATGTGCAACAAAGATTGCGATTGACTAACCCGGCATGGGTTCCCTAAAATTAAGAAAAGGAGGGATATCATGCAGGCGTTATCAAATGCAAGACCGGGAGAGTCTTATACAGTTAAGTGGATGTTCGGACTGCCGGATGTACTCGAATTCCTGCATAGCCGCCATGTAGAAGAAGGCAGCACGATTCAGGTGATCCAGCAGTGCCGCGACAGCGTGATCATCGGAGTGCAGGACGTGAGACTGGCTCTCGGACACGAAGTCGCAGAGCGGATCAAGGTATAGGAGCGAAACAGAACAGGGTATCTGATCCGGACCGTAAGATAAGTGGTGAATAAAATAAAAGAAAAGGCAGACGCTGTTTGGTAAAGGAAACATATCAAAGTGATGTTTGTACAACCGGACGGTGTCTGTTTTTGCACGAAAAGCCCGGTAATTGTCTGCCGGGCAGTCTTATGAAAAAATTAAGATTCTTCATAAATGTAAATGGTGGCAGAAATTGGCTTTTGATGATACAATAGGGGACAGCAGATGCAGGACATATGCAGAAAGGAGAGCACAATGGAAGAAACATACATGGAAATGCTTACACGGCGTGCGAAAAATGCTGCCACAGAGGCGGCAAAGCTGGGAACTGCAGAAAAAAACAGAGGGCTTCTTTCAGTGGCGGACGAACTGGTCTCACAGCAAGAGGTAATTCTTGCAGAAAATGAGAAAGATCTTGCAGCAGCCAGAGAGAAAGGAATCAAACAGTCTCTGATCGACAGGCTGGCTCTCTCGGAAAAGAGAATCGCTGATATGGCGGAGGGATTAAGACAGATTGCCGGGCTTGATGATCCGATCGGCGAAGTTTTATATATGAAGACACGGCCAAACGGTCTTCGGATCGGGAAGAAGAGAGTACCGCTCGGTGTTGTAGGAATTATCTATGAATCCCGTCCGAATGTAACGGCAGATGCTTTCGGACTGTGTTTTAAGACGGGGAATGCAGTTATTCTGCGCGGTGGCAGCGATGCGATCCACTCCAATCAGGCAATTGTCCGCGCGATCAAGACAGGACTGCGCAAGGAAAGACTTTGTCAGGATCTGGTTGTACTTGTAGAGGATACGAGCCGGGATGTCGTGAATGATATGATGAAGATGCACGGCGGTATTGACGTCCTGATTCCGAGGGGCGGTGCAGGGCTTATCGCAAATGTTGTACAGAACAGCACAGTTCCTGTGATCGAGACCGGAACAGGAAACTGCCATGTCTATGTAGATGAGACGGCTGATATCAGAATGGCAGCCGACATTGTGGAGAACGCAAAGACACAGCGTATGGGCGTGTGCAATGCCTGTGAATCCCTTGTAGTCCACAGTGGGATCGCAGAGGCCGCTCTTCCGCAGATTGTCCAGAAGTTAAAGAACCACGATGTGGAGATCCGCGGAGATGAAAGAGCACAGGAGATCTGTAAGGAAATCATTCCGGCGACAGAAGAAGACTGGGGGACAGAGTATCTGGATGCTATTATATCTGTTAAGATCGTAGATTCCATTGCTGAGGCGATCGCCCATATCAATAAATATAATACCGGACATTCCGAGTCCATTATTACAAAAGACTATGATAATGCACTGAAATTCCAGGATGAAATCGACGCGGCGGCAGTGTATGTGAACGCGTCAACCAGATTTACCGACGGATTTGAGTTCGGATTCGGCGCCGAGATCGGCATTAGCACCCAGAAACTCCATGCAAGAGGGCCGATGGGGCTTGAGGCGCTGACTACAACAAAATATATCATCTTCGGAAATGGACAGGTCCGGAAGTGATAAGTTTGCAATTAAAGGATCTGATAGAGGTCGAGACAGATAAATCATTGTAACTCAGGCGGAGCGTCAGAAGTTTTAACTTCTGACGCTCCGCCTGAATCTTTTATAGGGATTGTGCCCGAAAGAAACAGATTATCTTCCTCCAGCCTGCCATCTCCTCCAGACAAAATATCCCCCAAAGGCAAACAGAAGAGCAAGGATAATATATATGAACGGTCCGGCCTGATATGATGCCAGATAAGTGCCGAAGAACGGGATCAGGCGGTGATCCATCAGGCCTCCTGTCAGCGAGATCAGCTTTGCAGGGCAGTAACTCCATATCTGTGACAGAACGCGGAACTGACCGGGAATATTCAAGATTGAACTGATGAGCAGAAAGCCGATCAGGATACCCATGGCGGGGATGCTGCTTCTGAAGCATTCCGCAAGAAATAGTCCTGTACAACTCAGCATTATCGCGGCTGCGATGCTGATGATGAGCATGATAAGTACGCCCTGACCGACGGTGAGATCCCATGTACACTCGAGGGCGGAAAGCTGGATCTGTGCATTGAATCCTTCCGTTCCATAGATTGCGAAGGAGGAAACCGCTGTGGAAAGGAAGAGAAGGAGTACCGCGGCTACAGAAAATGTAACTGCGGTGAGGAATTCTTTCTCTTCGTCAGAGAGGTATTCCTGTTCCCATCTTTTCTCAAGATCGGCTCTGCGGATGTCATAGAGCTGCGCGGCAGTGCCGGTGAAGTATGGAATGCCGTTTTCATCGACGGAAATGTACGGACTGCCGGATTCGTATGTGACATCATCAATCCAGGCATCTATATCGTCATATTTTGCAGAATATGGAACGGCGGACTCGGGAAAAGCGGTGATGGGTTCTGCACTTTCACGCTCCGCAGCATATGCGTCGTTCATTTCTTTCAGAAGTTTGTCATCCAGAGGACGCCCCTTGAGATCGGCCGCCAGTATCTGCTGGGCTTTGTAGCTGTCATATGCAGTATAGGAATCGCCGTCATCGCTGTTTGAAGAGACAACAGACATAAAAGGCGGCAGGATGACAGACGCCGCTGCCATTGCCATCAGTGTGAGTGTCACAATCCAGACCGCTTTTCTCTGAAGCAGCTTTTTGTATTCATATTTTATGAGTGTCTGAAGATTATACATCGTTATACACCTCCCCGTTTTATCCTGCCGTCTGCCGGCAGATTTTGGTATGTCTGCCCTGATAGCCTGAAACTGTTATCGTCAAACTGTTCCAGATAAAATTCTTCCAGATTCTCCCCGATATCTTCATGTGTTCCGTTGAAGATCAGGCGGCCGTCTTTCATCATGAGGATGCGGTCCGCGATCAGTTCAATGTCAGATACGATATGGGTAGAGAGCAGGACGATGCTTTCCTGTCCGAGCCGGTCGATCATTTCCCGGAACCGGACGCGCTCTTTCGGATCAAGTCCGGCTGTGGGCTCGTCGAGAACAAGGAGCTTCGGCCGGTTTAAGAGGGCCTGCGCGATGCCCAGACGCTGTTTCATTCCGCCGGAGTATGTTTTGATCTTTTGCTTTTTATGTGCTTCAAGTCCTACCAGGGACAGAAGTTCTCTGGTGCGGCAGCGGGCATCGGTTTTGCGCAGCCCTTTGAGTGCAGCCATATACATGAGAAAGTCTTCGGCGGTAAAGCCGGGATAATAGCCAAAGTCCTGAGGAAGATATCCGAGGACACTCCGGTAGTCTTCTGTGGACACATCCGCCCTTCCGAAAGTTACTGTGCCGCTGTCCGGGCGCAGGATGCCGCAGATCATGCGCATGAGAGTTGTTTTCCCGGCTCCGTTGGCGCCCAGCAGTCCGTGAACCCCTTTCCCGAGAGTAAGGGAAATCCGATCCACGGCGATTTTATTTTTATAGTGTTTGCTCAGCCGGTCAATGTGAAGTTCCATGTTAATTCCTCCGATTGTCTGATATATTTTCTAAGTTCCAGTACTGCTGCAATTCCGAAGAAGAGAAGCGCAGCAGGAATGAGCGCGGGGATATCCGCCGCACGGTCCAGAAAGCCTGTGGCGTCTGCGGTGAGAAAGAATATGCTGACAAGAGCGCTGATCCCGGCGCATAGAATAGTGCAGTCTCTTCCGCGGAGTTTTCGGACCGCGGGAAGCGTGAGGGCGCAGGTCAGCAGATAGGGCAGCAGGATACAGGCTGCAGTCATGATCCGGCCGATCTCACCGGGATTCAGCTCCAGTACATAGCGCAGACAGATGATCTCGCGGTCGGACTCGCTGAGTGTCTGCAGAGCCTGAGCCAGAACAATCGATGTGTCTGTGAGCTCCGAGACGGCTGCGGTCCTGCATACGAAAAAAGCAGTATCGGTAAATGTCGTCGTAGTATTCTTCCAGATTCATCAGCAGAGCCCCTCCTTTCATAATGTATAACGCATGAACTTTATAAAGTGTGCGCTCCTGAATGAAAAAACTGCGGCTTGTATCTGCGCGCTTTTACGCAGAAGCAGCTAAATGTTATAAGTATTCACATATTATATACCGTCAGCCCTCCACTTTTATCGAAAATTCAAGAAAAAACAAGTTTTAATGAATGAATATATATAAATAACACTTGCATAATATGCAAAAAAGATGTATTATTATGCAAGCGTTGTTCATAACTATTTTTATGAAATGCTTTACTTACTATTAAATGAGGTATATCATAGGAAACTGAAATGCGGAGCAATCCGCAGCGGTATTGAAATCAAAAGGAAGAAAGATAACGTATATATGGAAGGGACAATGATATGATCAAAGTTGGTATTATCGGCGCCACCGGCTATGCAGGCGGTGAGCTTGTAAGAATATTATCAGGACATAAAGATGCAGAGATCAAATGGTACGGCTCAAGAAGCTATATTGATCAGAAATACGCGGACGTATACAGAAATATGTTTCAGATCGTGGATGCGGTCTGCATGGACGACAATATGGAGGAGCTGGCGTCCCAGGTGGATGTGATCTTCACGGCGACACCTCAGGGGTTGTGTGCATCTCTTGTAAATGAAGAAATCCTCTCAAAGACAAAGATTATTGACCTGAGTGCAGATTTCCGTCTGAAAGATGTGAAAGTGTACGAAGAGTGGTATAAAATCGAGCACAAGGCGCCGCAGTTTATTGACGAGGCAGTGTATGGTCTGTGCGAGATCAATCGCGAAGATGTGAAAAAAGCAAGACTGGTGGCGAATCCGGGATGCTATACGACCTGTTCCATTCTGACAGCTTATCCTCTTGCCAAAGAGGGGCTGATCGATATGAGCACATTGATTATTGATGCCAAATCCGGCACCTCAGGGGCAGGAAGAGGGGCAAAGGTACAGAACCTCTTCTGCGAAGTGAATGAAAACATGAAAGCATACGGTGTGGCAACCCACAGACATACTCCGGAGATCGAGGAACAGCTGGGATATGCGGCAGGCGAGAAAGTGATACTCAACTTCACCCCGCATCTTGTACCGATGAACAGAGGAATCCTTGCCACGGAATATGCAAAACTCACGAAAGACGTGAGCTGGGAAGAAGTAAAGTCCGTCTATGACAAATATTATGGGAATGAAAAATTCGTGCGTGTCCTCGACAAGGATGTATGCCCGGAGACGAAATGGGTAGAGGGCAGCAATTATGTGGACATTGGATTTAAGATCGATCCGAGAACGGGACGCATCATCATGATGGGCGCTATCGATAATTTGGTGAAAGGCGCTGCAGGGCAGGCAGTACAGAATATGAATCTGATGTTCGGATTAGAAGAGAGTGAAGGTCTGGAATTGGTCCCGATGTTCCCATAGGAAGATGAAAGGAATATTCAGCTATGATAAGAGTTATGACAATAGACGATTATGATGAAGTTTACGCCCTCTGGAAGAAGATCAGGGGATTCGGTATCCGGAGCATCGATGATTCCAGAGAGGGTGTAGACCGGTTCCTGAAGAGAAACCCGACGACCAGCGTGGTAGCAGTAAAAGACGGAAAGATCGTTGGAAGCATCCTCTGCGGCCATGACGGGAGACGGGGATGCCTGTATCATGTATGCGTGGATGAGGCATACCGGCGGCACGGAATCGGGCGCGATATGGTGGTTCATGCGATGAAAGCGCTGCAGGCAGAACAGATCAACAAGGTTTCTCTCATCGCATTTACAAAGAATGATATTGGAAATGCATTCTGGAATACGATCGGATGGACAGAGCGCCTTGACCTGAACTACTATGACTTTACATTAAATGAAGAAAACATTACAGCTTTTAACGAACAATAAATAATATCAGATGATACACTAAAACGGATTGAACCGAAAGAAAGTAGAGGGATAATCATGCAGAAGATTGAAGGCGGAGTGACAGCGGCGAAAGGATTTGAGGCGGCAGCGGCGGCAGCCGGGATCAAATACCAGGACCGCACGGACATGGCGCTTATCTACAGTGAGAAGCCGTGCAAAGTGGCGGGAACATTTACGACAAATGTAGTGAAAGCAGCGCCGGTAAAGTGGGACAGAAACGTAGTGGACAGCGGCATGAAATCACAGGCTGTTATTGTGAATTCCGGCATTGCAAATGCGTGCACCGGAGAAGAGGGCATGAACTATTGTGAAGAGACGGCAAAAGAAGCGGCTAAGGTGCTGGGAGTAGATGCCAAGAGCGTTTTGGTCGGCTCCACAGGTGTAATCGGAATGCAGCTTCCCATGGATCGGGTGAAAGAAGGAATCCGTAAATTGGCAGAAGTGAAGAAACCGGATCTTGAGAGCGGTACACAGGCAGCTCAGGCGATCATGACCACAGACACAAAGAAAAAAGAAGTAGCGGTCACAGTTGAAATCGGCGATGCGACAGTGACTATCGGAGGAATGGCAAAAGGATCCGGCATGATCCATCCGAATATGTGCACTATGCTTGCATTTATCACAACAGACGCCAAGATTTCCAGAAAGGCGCTTCAGGCCGCACTCAGCGAAGATGTGGAAGATACATATAATATGATCTCAGTGGACGGTGATACCTCGACCAACGATACCGTTCTCCTGCTGGCAAACGGAGCAGCCGGAAATGAGAAGATCCGATACGGTACATGGGAGTACGAGGCGTTTAAAAATGCCCTTCATTATGTAAATGAAACACTTGCAAAAGAGATGGCAGGTGACGGTGAAGGCGCGACTGCACTGTTCGAGGCCAAAATCATCGGCGCAGACACGAAAGAGCAGGCGAAAAAACTTGCCAAGTCTATCGTATGCTCCAACCTGACCAAAGCGGCAATTGCAGGACATGACGCCAACTGGGGAAGAATCCTGTGCGCAATGGGATATTCCGGGGCACAGTTTGATCCGGAAAAAGTAGATCTCTATTTTGAGAGCGAGGCAGGAAAACTTAAAATTATTGAGAACGGAGTCGCACTGGATTACAGCGAGGAGAAAGCGACAGAAATCCTGTCACAGCCGAAAGTAACGGCGATCGCCGATATCAAAGAGGGAGATGTCGAGGCAGCAGCATGGGGCTGCGACCTGACACATGGATATATCGATATCAATGCAGATTACCGCAGTTAAAATGATTTAGAATAAAATGTTGTAAACGGGGACAGGGCAAAAGTCGATTTGGGACACCGTGAAGTTCGATTGGGGACGTAGTCAAATCGGGTTTTACTACGTCCCCGAAGGAGGTAAGGATGAATAAGAATATGCAGCAATACCTTGATAAGGCGCAGGTGCTCATCGAAGCCCTGCCATACATCCAGCGTTTCAACCGCAAGATCATCGTAGTCAAATACGGCGGCAGCGCTATGGTGGATGAGGAACTGAAGAAACGTGTCATCGAGGATGTGACGCTTCTGAAGCTTGTCGGATTCAAGCCGATCATCGTACACGGCGGCGGCAAGGAGATCAGCAAGTGGGTCGGCAAAGTGGGCATGGAGCCGAAATTTATCAACGGACTGCGTGTGACCGATGCAGATACGATGGAAGTGGCGGAGATGGTGCTGGGCCGCGTGAACAAGAGTCTGGTACAGCTGGTGGAGAGCCTTGGCGTGCGCGCCATCGGCATCAGCGGCAAGGACGGCGCTCTTCTGAAAGTCGACAAGAAATATTCCGACGGGCAGGATATCGGATATGTGGGAGATATCAAAGAAGTAAACGGCCAGATCCTCTATGATCTGCTGGAGAAGGATTTCCTCCCGATCGTATGCCCGGTGGGACTGGATGATGATTTTAATACATATAATATCAACGCGGACGACGCGGCGTGCGCGATCGCCCGTGCGGTGAAAGCAGAGAAACTGGCATTTCTGACAGATATTGAAGGAGTGTATAAAGACCCGTCCGATCCGTCGACACTTATCTCCGAGCTTCGTGTGAACGAGGCGAAGAAGCTGATGGACAGCGGATACATCGGCGGAGGTATGCTCCCGAAACTTCAGAACTGTATCGACGCCATTGAAGCAGGCGTTTCAAGAGTGCATATTCTGGACGGACGTATTCCGCACTGTCTGCTCCTTGAGATCTTTACAAATAAAGGAATCGGTACAGCAATTTTAAACAGTGAAGAAAGCAGGTATTATCATGGTGAATAATAAAATACAGGCAGCAGAGGAAAATCTGATCCATGTCTACAACCGTTTCCCGGTCGTGCTGGATCACGGCGAGGGAATGTACCTCTATGACACAGACGGCAAGGAATATCTTGATTTCGCGGCAGGTTTTGCAGTGACAGGACTTGGGTACGACAACAAAGAGTTAAATGAGACGCTGAAAGCGCAGATAGACAAACTGTATCATACTTCCAATCTCTACTATCACGAGAGCTGCGGCGAGGCGGCGAGAGAGCTGAACCGGGTGTGCGGCATGGACCGTGTGTTCTTTACGAACAGCGGCGGCGAGGCTGTGGAAGGCGCTTTAAAGTCAGCCAGACGCTATGCGTATACGAAAGGCACGGGAAGATATGAGTTTATTGCTATGGAGAATTCCTTCCACGGCAGGACGTTCGGCGCTGTGTCTGTGACAGGCCATGACTCTTACAGAGAGCCGTTTGAGCCTCTTGTGCCGGGCGTGAAATTTGCAAAATTCAATGATCTGGACAGTGTGAAAGCGCTGGTCAGCGACAAGACCTGCGCGATTATTCTGGAGCCTCTGCAGGGAGAGGGCGGCATCAATCTTGCCACACAGGAATTTATGGAAGGAATCCGGAAGATCTGTGATGAGAATGGTATTCTTATGATCTGCGATGAGGTACAGTGCGGCATGGGCCGGACGGGAAGTATGTTCGCATGGCAGGGATTCGGTACGAGACCGGACATCCTGACAATGGCAAAAGCCATCGGAAACGGTATCCCGGTGGGGGCGTTTGCCATGACGGAAGAGGTCGCCAAATACTCTCTGAAACCCGGAGACCACGGAGCTACATACGGCGGCAATCCTCTTGCGTGCACTGCGGTGAAAAAAGTGATCGAGATCTTTGAGCGGGATAATATCGTGGACCATGTCAATGAAGTGGCTCCCTACCTCACGAAAAAGCTGGACGAGCTTGTGGATGAACTGGACTGTGTGGTCCAGCGCAAAGGAAAAGGTCTGATGCAGGGTATTGAGATCACAAAGCCTGTCGCGGAAGTAAACCGGCGTTGCGTGGAAGGCGGCCTTCTGGTAATACAGGCCGAAGGAAATGTGATCCGCTTTGTTCCGCCGCTGATCGTGGAGGAGAAGCATATTGACGAGATGATAGAAAAGCTGAAGCGGGCGCTGGCAGAGTAAGCGGTGAACTGAAAATGCATAAGAAAACCGGTCAAAGGACATACTATCCGGAAAACAGGCATAAAATGCATGGAGGTATGATCCTATGATTGGTTTTTTTATTGCGCTGCTCTCCGGAGCAATGATGAGCATTCAGGGCGTGTTCAATACGCAGGTCACAAAGACGACCGGAGTGTGGGTGAGCAACGGCTGGGTGCAGATCACGGCCTTTGCAGTCTGTCTGGCCGCCTGGTTCTTTACCGGGAGGGACAGCGTGGCTGCTCTCGGAAAAGTAGAACCGAAATATATGCTCTTAGGCGGTGTGATCGGTGCGGGCATTACCTGGACGGTCATCAAGAGCATTGAGGCACTGGGCCCGGCAAAATCAGCCCTTCTTATCGTGATCGCGCAGCTTGCGGTATCTTATGTGATCCAGCTTTTCGGTCTGTTCGGAATGGATAAAGAGCCCTTTTCATGGAGAAAACTGGGCGGATTGGCCCTGGCTGTTGTGGGAATTGCTATTTTTCAGTGGGAATAAAGGCTGTCTTCCGATGAGAATAAAGGATCCGCCTGCCCGATTACAGTTTTAAATTTTGCAATTTGAAAACGAACCGTAATAAAATTGTAACAAAGCGTCAAATCCTTAACAAACAATTAATTGTCTATTGTAATTTTGGAAGAAATTCGTTACAATGTTACTGTCCGGCATACAAGGGGTATTTCTCCTGCATGAGAAAGTGGGAGAAGAAATATGCAAGACAAACAGAAGAAATTTATTATATCGCACATTTTTGGCAGGACACTGGCAATGGCAGTGTTTTTCTTTCTTGCCGGCTGTGCGGCAGGCGATACGCAGGAGACCGGCCTGGAAGAACTGACTCTCTCCGAAGAGGATCAGAACAGCGAAGAAGAGTCTGATGAAGGGCAGTCCGAAGGGAAGCAGGAAGATAAAGCTTCAGGAGGAAAAGCATCGCAGGATGACAGCGGTAAAGAAACCGAAGATGCAACAGTATTTGTGTATGTATGCGGAGCAGTGGAAACTCCCGGTGTATATGAACTGCAGGCGGATGCCCGTGTGTTCGAGGCAATCCGGGCAGCAGGAGGCGTTACGGCAGAAGCAGCCCCTGATATGGTGAATCAGGCGGAAGTGATAATGGACGGCGAACAGATCTATGTGCCCACAGCCGGGGAGGTGCAGGCACAGGGGTTAGGGGTTGGAGAAACAGGAGCCAAAGGTACGGACAACGGAAAAGTAAATATCAATACGGCCTCTGAGGAGGAACTAATGACACTGACCGGGATTGGCGAGGCGAAAGCAGCAGCCATCCTGAAGTACAGAGAAGAACACGGCAGATTCGAAAGTATCGAAGAGCTGATGGAGATAGAGGGAATCAAGGAGGGCGTATTCGGAAAAATAAAAGATGACATAACAATTTGACACAGGAGTCGTGAAAGTGGAGTATGAGTAAAAAGATATTAGTCGTAGATGATGAAAAACTGATCGTAAAAGGAATCCGGTTCAGTCTGGAGCAGGAGGGTATGGAGGTCGACTGCGCATACGATGGCGAGGAAGCGCTGGAATGCGCGAAGAAATGCGAGTATGATCTTGTGCTTCTGGATGTAATGCTGCCTAAGCTGGACGGTTTTCAGGTATGCCAGCAGATCAGGGAGTTTTCGGATATGCCTATCGTCATGCTGACAGCGAAGAGTGAAGATATGGATAAAATCCTTGGACTTGAATACGGGGCAGACGACTATATTACCAAGCCGTTTAACATTCTTGAAGTAAAGGCGAGAATCAAGGCGATTATGCGCCGCACTTCCAAGAGAAAAGAAGCGGCGGGCAGTCCGGTTCTTGTAAAGGGCAATATGAAGATCGACTGCGAGAGCCGAAGGGTATTTATCGGGGACCGCGAGATCAATCTGACGGCCAAAGAGTTTGATGTTCTGGAACTTCTTGCAACGAATCCGAACAAGGTATACAGCAGGGAAAATCTTCTGAATCTCGTATGGGGGTACGATTATCCCGGAGATGCAAGAACAGTAGATGTACATATCAGGCGTCTGAGGGAAAAGATCGAGATTAACCCGAGCGAGCCGAAATTTGTACATACAAAGTGGGGAGTGGGTTATTATTTCCAGGGCTAAACGTCATTTCAGATTAAGAGACAAAGTTTTCAAAAATATGCGGGTTCGCATTATCGTGCTGTTTGTGCTGGCAGGGCTTGTGCCCTGTCTTGCTGTATTGTTCGGAGTTGTTAAGTTTTATGAGCTTCGCGCCGTGGAACTCAGAACCGCAGAGATTCAGAATCAGTGTACGATTCTCTGCAATCAGCTGAGTAATTACGGATATCTCACAGACACCTCATCAGAGGTGATCAATACGAATCTGGCACAGCTAACCAATATTTACAATGGAAGAGTAATGATTATAGACCGGGATTTGAAGGTGGTTAAGGACACGTACAGTCTGGATGAGGGGAAAACAGATGTATCTGAGAACGTAATCCGCTGTATGCAGGGAGAGACGACAAATCAGTATGACCGGCAAAGCCATTATATTGAAGTGACATCGCCTATACTCGGTGGTGAAGACGACGAGGTTGACGGAGTGATGCTCGCCAGCGTCTCCACGGACAATATCGAGACAACTATTCAGATCTTATATACGCACGGCGGCGTCGTAGCCGGGATCGTTTTTATACTTCTGCTTGTATTCGGCGTATTTATTGCAGACAGGATGGTGCGCCCGATCCACAGGATTACGGGTGCCATTGAAAATGTTACGGAAGGATACGGGGATGATGTGCTGCACGTGGATACATTTACCGAGACCAGACAGCTCAGTGAATCGTTTAATAAGATGCTTGGCAGATTGAAAATACTGGACGAGTCAAGGGAAGAGTTTGTCTCGAATGTCTCACATGAGCTGAAGACGCCTATGACTTCTATGAAAGTGCTGGCAGATTCGCTCCTTGAAATGAAGGAAGCTCCGGTGGAGATGTATCAGGAATTCATGCAGGATATTGCGAAAGAAATCGACAGGGAGAATCAGATTATTACAGACCTTCTTTCCCTTGTAAAAATGGATAAAACCGCACAGAATATGAACATCCGCAGCGTTAATATTAATAATCTCCTCGAGCAGACGCTGAAACGGCTCCGCCCCATTGCAGATAAGAAGAATGTGGAAATGGTGATGGAGAGCTTCCGACCTGTAACAGCCGAGATCGATGAGATGAAATTTACTCTTGCCATATCTAATCTGGTAGAAAATGCGATTAAATATAATCATGACAACGGCTGGGTTCATGTATCCCTGAATGCTGATCACAAATATTTTTATATTAAGGTGGAAGATTCGGGAATCGGGATTCCGGAGCAGGATCAGCCGCATATCTTTGAACGTTTTTACAGGGTGGACAAGTCTCATTCCCGCGAAATCGGCGGTACGGGACTGGGTCTGGCAATCGCCAGAAATGCAGTGATCGCCCACCGCGGGGCAATTAAGGTCCACAGCAGTGAAGGGGAGGGGACGACTTTTACCGTCCGGGTTCCTCTGATCTATGTGGCGGCATAGGAGGGTGAGATGTATGAGAATAAGAAAAATAATTCTCGCAGCAGTGCTCTGCATTACATTATTATCCACGGCGTGCGGGAGCAGTTATGAGCCGGGAAATGGTGACCCCTATGTTTACTGCCTCAACGAGAGCGGAACCGGTCTGGTCAAAGTCGCCTGCGATATCCCGGATGATGATACGCAGAAGGCGGCAGAGACTGTTCTGGAGAAACTTTCTGCACCGGCAGATGATATCGAGTATATGAGCCCCATTCCCGAGGATGTGAATGTAAATAGCTGCGAACTGTTCGGCGGAATTATGGAAGTTGATTTCAGCGGCGAATATCTGAATATGAAGAGCATCCAGGAGAAGCTGATGCGGGCTGCCGTGGTGCAGTCACTTGTCCGGATCGACGGTGTGAATGCAGTTTCTTTTACCGTGGACGGAGAACAGCTTCTTGACGGGGAAGGCAATGCGGTCGGACTGATGAATGAGGATGATTTCGTGGAGACAGCGTCTTCCTCGCCGAGCGCATATCAGACAGATACGCTTACTCTGTACTTCGCGAATAAAAGCGGCGACAGACTGGTGGCCGAAACAAGGGAAGTCAGATACAGCAGCAATGTATCCAAAGACAAGCTGATAGTGGAAAAACTGATGCAGGGTCCGGATTCGGAAGATGCATACCCGACAATTAATCCCAGTGCAAATCTGCTGAGTGTAACGACCAAAGACAAAATATGTTATGTGAATTTTGACAGTACGTTTCTGACAGGAGCATATGATATCCTGCCTGAGCTTACAGTATATTCAATCGTGAATTCTCTGGTTGAGGGAACAGAGGCCACACAGGTGCAGATCACGATTAACGGGGAGACGAACGCGGAGTATATGGATGCAGTCGATCTCTCACAGCCGCTTGAGGAAAATATGGATTTCGTCGCAGCCGATGATGAAAGTGAATGAAAAAACGGCCGCTTTGCGCGATATGTATTCTATTTCTTGTGATACAGGGTATACGGGTGCTTTTTTTCGGCGTGGAGGAAATGAAGCTCTCCCCGCTGGAAAAAGCACTCCCCCGTGAGTCCGGGGTGGAACTTACGGGTACTGTATACAGAATTGAAGAGAAGAAAAAAGTAACGGCAGTCTTTCTGAAGGACAATGTCGTATCTTCAACAGATCAGACAGTCAGAGAATCTAAAGTTCTTGTATATATTTCCGGAAATCAATCAGAACAATCTGTGCCGGTACGGATCGGAAACCGGCTGTGTATCCGAGGGGAAACGCAGACTTTTGAAAGAGCGCGCAATCCCGGAAATTTCGATCAGAAGACTTACTATCAGAGACAGGGGATCCATGTTCTTATATGGGCTGAGAAAATCAGCGTAGTCTCCGACAGAACGGCACCGCTTCGCCAGTTCCTTTCCGAACTGAAATCAGAGTGGAATAAACGGCTGGTCCGTCATCTTGGAGATTATTATGGCTCAGCTATGAGTGCAATCCTCCTGGGGGAGAAGAGCGGACTGGATCCGGAGATGAAAACCATGTACCAGAAATGCGGAATCAGCCATCTGCTGGCCATTTCAGGGCTTCACATGACATTTCTGGGCATGGGTATCTACAATTTGCTCCGCAGGGCAGGATTGGGATTTGTACCGTCCGGAATAACCGGAGCCGCCCTGCTGATACTCTACAGTATGATGATAGGTGCGGGTGTTTCAAGCCTGCGTGCACTTATTATGTTCTTTGTGAGAATCGGGGCGGAGATCACAGGACGGGACTATGACCTGCTGACCGGTCTTTTTCTGTCTGCCGCAGTTTTGTGCGCCTGGCAGCCGCTGTACCTGACAGACGCGGGATTTCAGCTCTCCTACGGAGCCATTCTGGGCATAGCGCTGTTTGGACCTGTGTTTTACGATATGATGGGATGCAACAGGATTGCCGAAGAACAGAAAGTGCAAAAGAGGAAGGCGGAAAAACAGGCGGCTGCTTTTCCGGCGAATCTGCCGTCACAGCTGCGGGAGAAAGGAATGGCACTGCTTTCGGGGACGGTGAACGGTCTGTGTACCAGTCTGGCTGTCAATGTGCTTCTGCTGGGTCCGCTTCTCTGGTTCTATTTTGAAATTCCGCCGTATTCTGTATTCCTGAATCTGATCGTGATTCCGGTCATGCCGGCAGCTATGGGAGCCGGTGTGGCCGGATCCGCACTGACGGTTCTGTCCGATACTGCCGGCGGAATGGTGCTCCAGGTGTGCCGCGGGGTGCTCTACAGTTATGACAGGCTGTGCGAATGGACGGAGATTCTTCCCGGCAGCAGATTTGTCGCAGGGAAGCCCGGAGTGCTGTGGATTGTACTGTATTATCTGGCCCTGGGAGTGCTCAGGCTTGTTTACTCCCGGCTTGTGTACAAGAGAGCTCAGGAAGAAGAGCGGGGAGCCGGTGGGGGATACCCGGATCAGGTCTGGCAGAGAAGATGCCGGGTGCCGGGCTGGGGAGCCGTTTTGCTGGCAGTTTTTATGGCTTTTATATGCAGAAATTCCTACCAGATCCGCGGGGAAGTTCAGGTTACTGTGCTGGATGTGGGACAGGGGGACGGGATCCATATCAGGGGAGAATCCATGAACTGCCTGATTGACGGGGGCAGCAGTGATATTGCATCGGTTGGAACATACCGTCTGGAACCGTATTTTTTGTCTCAGGGAATCGACCGTCTGGACTATGTATTTGTTTCACACGGAGATGAGGATCATATCAGCGGAATCCGGGAAATGCTGGAGAATCAGAAGTATGGGATAGAGATTGCCGGTCTGGTGCTGCCTCCGGTAGAATACCATGAAGAAAAAATAAAGCAACTGGCCCGGACCGCGCTCAATAACGGAACTCGTGTGGCCGTGATGGAGCCGGGGGATGCCATTGCGTCAGGCGGGAAAGACTGCCTGATACTCTCATGTATTGCTCCGGGGAAAGATCTTGATGTAAAACCGGGAAATGAGACTTCTCTTGTGCTGGATCTGGCTTATGGAAATTTTGATATGCTTTTTACGGGGGATGCTGAAGGAACAGGTGAGGACCAGATGGCTGCATCGGGACGTCTCCGGGAATACGATGTCTTAAAGGTGGCGCACCATGGTTCGAAAAATTCGGGGACAGAGAAGTTTTTAAATCTCACCCGGCCATCTTTTGCAGTTATTTCCGCGGGCATAGACAACCGGTACGGTCATCCCCATGCCGATACTGTCCGGAGACTTACCGATGCCGGATGCACAGTCTGCTCCACGCAGGATAACGGCGCCGTTACGATAGAAAGCAACGGAGAGACGATGAAACTGTACGGTTTTACGGAAACTCTTGTCAAACAGGGTTCCCTTCCTTTATAATACAAGAGTTATGAAAAGCCTGAATGAAGATTTGAAAACGGGACAATTTAGACAGATCTACCTCCTGTACGGCCCGGAGGGATATCTGAAGAAACAGTATAAAGAGCGCTTCGTCAAAGCCATGGTTCCCGAGGGGGACACCATGAACTATTCCTGTTATGAAGGGAAGAAAACAGATGTCAAAGAGGTGATTGACCTTGCAGAGACACTGCCCTTTTTTGCAGAACGCCGTCTGATTGTTTTTGAAGATACCGGGTTTTTTAAGGCCGGAGGAAATGATCTGGCGGATTATATCAATGAAGGCCTGCCCCAGACGACGCATTTTATTTTTATAGAAAATGAGGTGGATAAGCGGAGCAAGCTCTATAAGGCCGTAAAGGCAAAAGGACATATTGTGGAACTGGCCTCCCAGGATGAGAATACGCTTCGGAAATGGGTGTCCGGTCTGGTGAGAAAAGAGAAAAAAGAGATGTCGCAGCCGGATATCGCGTATTTTCTGAATAAAGTGGGCACGGATATGGAGAATATCACCAAAGAGCTGGAAAAGCTGTTCTGCTACTGCCTGGACAGGGATGTGATCACAAGAGAGGATGTCGACGCTATCTGTGTGACGCAGATCACAAACCATATCTTTGATATGGTGAATGCGGTGGCAGCGGGGGATCAGCGGAGGGCGCTTGACCTGTACTATGATCTGCTCGCGCTGAAAGAACCGCCTATGCGTATTCTGTCGCTTATGTCGAAAGAATACAGGGATCTGTTTCACGTAAAGCAGCTTTCAAGGCAGGGGTACGGGAGAAAAGACATTGCGTCAAAAGCCGGCCTGCATCCTTTTGTTGCGGGAAAATATATGGATCTGGCAAAACGTTTTCAGGCAGATGATTTGAGAAAGGTTATGGAGGAAAGCGCAGATCTTGAGCAGCGGGTGAAGACCGGCCTTATGACGGATCATCTTGCTGTTGAACTGTTTATAGTAAAACATTCGGCATAAATTCAGCATAAATATGGAGGAATCAAATTGGCAGTAATAGATCAGAGTAAAATCAGAAATTTTTGCATTATTGCACATATCGACCATGGCAAGTCCACGCTGGCTGACCGCATTATTGAGATGACGGGGCTTCTGACAAGCCGCGAGATGCAGGCCCAGGTTCTCGACAACATGGATCTGGAGCGGGAGAGGGGTATCACGATCAAAGCGCAGGCGGTCCGCACCATCTACAAGGCGGACGACGGTGAGGAGTATATGTTCAATCTGATCGATACCCCAGGACACGTGGATTTCAATTATGAGGTTTCCAGAAGCCTTGCAGCCTGCGACGGAGCCATTCTGGTGGTGGATGCGGCACAGGGGGTGGAGGCGCAGACACTGGCAAATGTCTATCTGGCGCTGGATCATGATCTGGATGTGATGCCGGTCATCAATAAGATTGATCTGCCCAGCGCAGATCCGGAGCGCGTGAAAGAGGAGATCGAGGACGTAATCGGCATTGATGCGGAGGACGCACCTCTGATCTCGGCGAAGACAGGACAGAATGTACATGAGGTGCTGGAACAGATCGTCTCAAAGATCCCGGCTCCGGAAGGAGATCCCGATGCGCCGCTGAAAGCTCTGATCTTTGACTCGAAATATGATCCGTACAAAGGCGTTATTGTATTCTGCCGCATTAAGGAAGGAACTGTCAGAAAAGGAACCCCGATGCTTATGATGGCTACCGGTGCAAAAGCGGAAGTTGTGGAAGTGGGAACCTTCGGGGCGGGACAGTTTATCCCCTGTGATGAGCTGAGCGCCGGAATGGTAGGCTACATTACTGCGAGCCTGAAAAATGTAAAGGATACCCATGTGGGTGATACGATCACGAATGCAGAGAATCCGTGCGCAGAGCCCCTGCCCGGATACAAAAAGGTAAATCCGATGGTATACTGCGGACTTTATCCTGCGGACGGCGCAAAGTACCCGGATCTGAGAGACGCGCTTGAAAAACTTCAGCTCAACGATGCCGCACTTCAGTTTGAGCCGGAGACTTCTGTCGCACTCGGTTTCGGATTCCGATGCGGATTTCTGGGGCTTCTTCACCTTGAAATTATACAGGAACGCCTTGAGAGAGAATATAATCTGGATCTTGTTACAACAGCGCCCAGCGTTATCTACAAGATCCATAAAACAAGCGGTGAGGTTATTGACCTGACCAATCCCACCAATATGCCGGATCCGTCCGAGATAGATTATATGGAAGAGCCTATGGTGAAGGCAGAGATCATGGTGACATCAGAGTATATTGGCGCGATCATGGATCTGTGTCAGGAACGCCGCGGCATCTACCAGAGCATGGAGTATATCGAGGAGAAGCGTGCCGTGCTCCATTATCATCTTCCCCTCAATGAGATCATCTACGATTTCTTCGACGCGCTGAAATCCAGATCAAGGGGATATGCATCCTTTGATTATGAGATGATGGGATATCAGAGATCCGAGCTCGTGAAGCTGGATATCCTTATTAATAAAGAAGAGGTGGACGCGCTCTCCTTTATTGTATTCGCAGGCAGCGCTTACGACAGAGGAAGAAGGATGTGCGAAAAGCTGAAACAGGAGATCCCGAGACAGCTCTTCGAGATCCCGATCCAGGCGGCCATCGGCAGCAAGATCATTGCCCGCGAGACAGTGAAAGCGATGAGAAAAGACGTGCTGGCGAAGTGTTACGGCGGCGATATCTCCCGTAAGAAGAAACTGCTGGAGAAACAGAAGGAAGGAAAGAAGCGCATGCGTCAGGTGGGAAATGTGGAGATCCCGCAGAAAGCGTTTATGAGTGTGCTGAAACTGGATGATGATTAAAAAAGATTTGGAACTGTATGTGCATATCCCGTTCTGCGTGAAGAAGTGCGCATACTGCGATTTTCTGTCCGCCCCTGCCGATGTGCAGGAGCGGACGCTTTATGTAGATGCCCTGACAGAAGAGATCCGGGCGCAAAAAGAGGATTATAAAAGTTATCAGGTGAGCACGGTATTTCTGGGCGGCGGTACGCCGTCCGTTCTGGATCGAAGTGAGATTACCCGGATTTTCCGTGCTCTTTATGAAAGCTTTGATGTATCTGACAGCGCGGAGATATCTATAGAAGTGAATCCGGGAACTGTAACGGAGACAAAGGCTGCTGCATGGAAAAAATGCGGTGTCAACCGGATCAGCATCGGACTTCAGTCGGTAAATGACGATGAACTTCAGATGCTCGGACGCATCCACACATACAGAGATTTCTTAAATACGTGGGAGATCGTGCGAGGAGCAGGTTTTCAAAACGTGAATATTGATCTGATATCAGCAATCCCCGGACAGACGTTAAAGAGCTGGTGCAGGACACTGCGCAAAGCGGCGGAGCTGGGACCGGAGCATATCTCCGCCTACAGTCTGATCGTGGAGGAGGGCACTCCGTTTTATGAGCGTTACAGTGAGGAAGCGGGCTGCAATTCCGAAACAGAAAACGGTCAGGCTAAAGCTGCGGGTGGAGCTCAGGCTGTCTTCCCGCCGCTTCCGGATGAAGATACCGAGCGCGAAATCTATAAAGCCACGGAACAGCTTCTTGCCGGGTACGGTTATCACAGATATGAGATATCCAATTATGCGAAAGAGGGATATGAATGCCGGCACAATCTCGGTTACTGGGAACGGAAAGAGTATCTCGGTCTCGGCCTCGGAGCCTCCTCGCTGATTAATGAGTGCAGGTTCCATAATACTGCAGATATGAAGAAATATCTTGAATTTTTCGGAAAGTCCGGTTCGGGTCGATCGGATCTGTCGGACGAAATTGACTGCCAGACAGATATCCGTGAAGAAATCGAATATCTGACCCGGAAAGATCAGATGGAGGAATTCATGTTTCTAGGCCTTCGCAAGGCGGAGGGGATCTCCATGGGAGAATTTTGCGCTGCATTTGGCAGGGATATTTTTGAAGTATACGGAACACAGATCAGGAAAATGGAGGAGCAGGGGCTGCTGATCGTGCAGGATGGGAGGATCCGTCTGACAGAGCGGGGAACCGATGTGAGCAATTACGTATTCAGTGAATTTATACTGTAGTAACAGTTCAGCCATGAAGCAGTCCACTCGAAAAATCATGTGAGCATGATTTTCTCTCCCGGACAGCTCCATGGCTGAACTTATTTCGATAAAAAATCTATAAACATGGTTGACAAACGGAAATGTGAGTGCTATCTTAATATACGAAAGGTGTTAGCACTCGAAACAAAGGAGTGCTAATAGCGGGAAAGGAGGAAACATAATGGCGGTCGATACATCATTAAGCGAAAGAAAACTGATCATATTGAAAGCCATTATCCAGAATTACCTTGAGACCGGTGAACCGGTCGGCTCGCGTACTCTTTCAAAATACACGGAACTGAACTTAAGTTCCGCGACGATCCGAAATGAGATGGCGGATCTGGAAGATCTCGGATATATTTTCCAGCCCCATACATCGGCGGGAAGAATTCCTTCGGATAAAGGATACCGGCTGTATGTGGATATGCTCATGAAGGAGAAAGAACAGGAGATCACAGAGCGCGAGGATGCGATGCTGGAGAAAGCCGACAAGGTCGAGAAGGTACTGCAGCAGGCGGCAAAGGTGCTTGCTTCCAATACCAATTATGCGACAATGGTTTCGGCTCCGATGAACAGCCGCAATACCCTGAAATTCATCCAGCTCTCACAGGTGGATGCAGAACAGGTTGTAGCAGTTATCGTACTCGGCGGCAATGTGATCAAGAATAAGATCATCGAAGTCGGTGAAACACTAAGTAATGAGACACTGCTGAAGCTGAATATGCTTTTGAATACGACTCTGAACGGTATGCCGATTGATCAGATTACATTAGGTCTGATCGCCAGACTGAAAGAGCAGGCAGGTATTCACAGCGAAGTGGTGGGGCACGTGCTTGACGCGGTGGCGGAGATTATTCATGTGGATGATGATATGAAGATCTATACAAGCGGCGCGACCAATATTTTTAAATATCCGGAGCTCAGTGATAAGCAGAGCGCGCAGGAGATTATAAGTGCATTTGAAGAGAAGCAGCAGCTTGAGGAACTGGTTACAGAAACTCTTGCCAGTGAGAACAACCACGGCATACAGGTCTATATCGGTGACGAGACGCCGGTAAAGACGATGAAAGACTGCAGTGTGGTGACGGCAACTTATGAACTCGGCGAGGGTATGAAAGGAACCATCGGCATCATCGGTCCGAAGCGGATGGATTATGAACACGTCATGAAGACGCTGAAAACTCTTCAGGGAGAGCTGGATGCGATTTATAATAAAAACCCGAAAGAATAGGAAGGTGGAAAGCTGGTGAGTGACAAAATGAGCAAAGAAGATATGGTAAAGGAAGCTGTCGAAGAAGCAAAGGCAAAGGCTGCGGAGGCAGAGACAGCCGGGACAGATCAGACTGAGACAGCAGAGAAAGCAGCAGATACCGCTGAAAACGAAAATGCCCAGTCTGAGACGGACAGCGAACCGGAAGCGGAGGAAAGCAGTTCGGAGGCAGGAGATGCCGGAGAGAACGAAGCTGATGCGGACGGGGATTCGGATGATCAGTCTTCAAAGACTGAAAAAAAGAAATTCTTCGGCAAGAAGAACAAGAAAGACAAAAAAGACGAGAAGATCGATGAACTTACAGATCGGCTTACCCGTCAGATGGCAGAGTTTGATAACTTCCGCAAACGTACAGAGAAAGAAAAATCTCAGATGTACGAGATAGGAGCGAAAGATATCATAGAGAAGATACTTCCCATCGTCGATAACTTCGAAAGAGGATTATCCTCAATGCCGGAAGATGAAAAAGCCACTCCTTTTGCAGAGGGAATGGAAAAGATTTACAAACAGCTTATGACTACACTGGAAGGAATCGGAGTAAAGCCGATAGAGGCAGTGGGTCAGGAATTCAATCCTGATTTTCATAATGCAGTGATGCATATAGAGGATGAGGAACTCGGCGAGAATATTATTGCAGAGGAATTCCAGAAGGGTTATATGTACCGTGACAGTGTTGTAAGACACAGCATGGTAAAAGTAGCAAATTAGCTTTTTACAATATTTAGAATAAATAAGAATATTTAAAGGAGGAGCATTACAATGGGCAAAATAATTGGTATTGACCTTGGTACGACAAACAGCTGCGTGGCTGTTATGGAAGGCGGTCAGCCGACAGTCATCGCGAACACAGAAGGCGCAAGAACA
>CAJFGR010000027.1 GCA_904377845.1 uncultured Ruminococcus sp.
CTTACAAATTCGCGGAGTACAACAAAATTTTGAAAAGACAACAAATTGACAACAAAATGAATTGAATAATGAATTATAACGAAGGACTGTGAATAATATCTTTATTCAGTTGTAAGCCGGAATAAGGGATAATAAGTGATCACGAAGAGATCATAAAATATTTCCCGACAATGAAGTCGCAGGGAGCTGCAAAGAATGAAGCAAACAATGCAGCGCAGTCTTCAGCTGGAGCAGAGAAAGCGGCAGCAGAGGTGAAAGAAGTGATCGATTTCTCTAAGGTGGAGATCGAACCTCTGTTTGAGGATCTCGTAGACTTTGAGACATTCAGCAAGTCAGACTTCAGAGCTGTGAAGGTGAAAGAGTGCGTGGCTGTGCCGAAGTCCAAAAAACTGCTTCAGTTTACACTGGATGACGGAACAGGCGAGGACCGCACGATCTTAAGCGGTATCCACGCATATTACGAGCCGGAAGAGCTGGTCGGAAAGACCTGTATTGCGATCGTAAACCTGCCGCCGAGAGCAATGATGGGAATCGATTCCTGCGGTATGCTGCTCAGCGCTGTGCATACAGAAGAGGGAGAAGAAAAGTTGCATCTGCTGATGGTGGACGATCATATCCCAGCGGGAGCAAAGCTCTATTAAGCTGTACCGTTTTGGGTGTCAAAACGAGATGTAATTCATATCCCGATGGAGCATAAACACTCTGTCGGGATTTTTAAGATTGTTATCTGTAGACCATATCGGGAAACCGATGATTTAGGCACTTTTTGAAAGAAAGACTTTCAAAAAGTGCCTTTTTTTGCGTTTGTCGAGAGCCAGAGCCGGACTTGTATTTCACCAATGAAATAGAGAATCAGAGTCCTGGTCAAAAATGAGAGTAATCACCGGATTTATTTGTTGAAGATTCTCCTTTTTGCAACAGAAAATAGGGACAAATAAAAACAGGAGGAAAATGGTGAGATGAAAGAAATACTGTGGGAATGCCGGGCTCTGATTGCTACGGTGGGGACATAGAAAAATAAAAGGAGTGTAAAAATAGAAGATGTATCAGATAACAGTAAAAGCATACGATGGCAGCATACCGGTGCAGACCGGATCGTGGAGTCCCGAAGCGGGAGAATCGGTCCGGGATATGGAGCAGATCCCTGTCAGGGTGACGTGTACCTGGGACCGGGCATCCAGAACGGACAGGTTCCGGATCCGCGCGGAGGCTCTTGAGGATCTTACCTTTCCGGTATCAGTCTCCCTCGAGCGTGTGGAGGAGAAATGGACTAGGAATGAGTATGTGTTTATGCCGGCGGCGGTATATAATGGAAACCGTATGGAAAGCAGAAAGATCCCATATCCTCCCTACTGCGGGGAGAAGGCAGTCTTTGGCATTTCCGCGCCGGGGGTGAGAGAAGGCAATGTCTATTTCTTCGGCGAACTGCCGGACGGCTCCGGATTTTTCCCAACCTGTAACTGCGCGTCCGATGATGCGGGAGTGATGCTGAAAAAAAGCGATGCGCTGGAGCTGGAGGCAGAATGCCATACATTTCGTGCGGACAGTCTGAACCATTACTTTAAACAGTTCGACAGTCTGCGGGAAAATCTGGAACAGGGTAAAACATTTTACAGTATCCCGTTTTCAAAGGCATATGAGACGATCAAAGATAAATATATGCGGCTGAACTTCTCGGATGAAGGCTACTACCGGGTTGGTACGACGGACGTAGTTCCCGGATACTGGCAGGCCGGCTGGGGCGGCGGAGGCATGAATACATACTCATTTCTTATCGAAGATAAAGGGACGGCGCGGCAGCAGGCTCTGTCAACCCTCTCTTTCATTGTGAAGAAGCTGCAGAGAGAAAACGGATGGTATGTTCCCATGTACGCGAAAGGCGTATGTTACGGGGATGCGTTCATGGACACGGGACGCCCGGCGCTCCTTGCGCGAAAAGACGCGGATCTTTTGGAAACGTATTCAATACTTATGTCCTGGAAGGTCAGCCGGCAGATGTATGGGAGCAGACAAAAGAGCTTAACGACAGTGCAAAGACTTCCCCGCTCCTTGGCTTCTCCTTTGATCCGGATCCGGTAGCGACAGAGATCACCAATATCTCTACAGTTGTAAAACAGTATGAGAGTCTGGTGGGCGGCGAGCTCCGGGTTGAAGAGACCAATGCGGAATTCGTTGAACAGCTGAAAGTAGCTGGAGTTGATACAGTTATTGAAGAGATGCAGAAACAGGTTGATGAATTCATGGCATCGAAATAAAAAGAATAATTTAGCTGTAAAATAGTTGACTGCCGTTCTGACAGAGTGTTATCCGTCTGTCAGAACGGCGTTTTTATGACAAAAATCAGAGATATCGCAGAAAAAAGAAGTTGAACAGGAGAGGAATTTTGTGAAATGATATAATAATAGAAAATGAATGAGAAAAAAGAAGGCAGGATTATGAAAAAGTTAAAATTTGATGTCAGTTCATGGGAGAAGGTACAAAAGAAACCCGGAGAATTCGGCAGGATATTCCTCGGGATCTCCGTAGGGCTTCTGAAAAGGTCGTCTAAGGAGAGGCCCGACAGTCTGGAGCTGAACCGGATCCGGAATGCTCACTATGTATCAGACTGCAAACTCCACGGTGGAATCGATCTATATCTACAGTGCAGCCTCGGATCTGATTCTTTCCTCCGGCAGCCTGCTCTTGGCATCTGAACTGGAGGAGTTTCCGGATGAGGGAATCCAAAGGCTTCTGGAACATACGGAGGAGCTTCTTGATGTGATCGGCGACATGGAACAGAGCGGCACGGGAAGCAGGGAGGTAACGCTTGACGGCGGGGAGAAATATTTCGTTTCCTGTCTTCATTCCGAGGCGAGCGGATGGGATTATATCAAAATCACACGATGGAATGAGGTATTCGGCATCCTTCGGAGTCTTACCGAGTGGACCATCATTATCGTGGCGGTCATTGTCGGTCTGATGCTCCTTATGATCGCCAGGAGCGCGGTCTCGGTCCTCCGTCTCCAGAGGCTTTTGTAGAAAAAGGCGGGACATGGAATGAGACAGGCGGATCTGAACCAGTTAAAGGAAGGATTCTTAAGCGATTTTCTTCACGGGAACAAGCTTTTTACGAAAAGTCAGATCAGGGAAAAGATGGAAAAGTTTCATTTCATTGTTTCCGAGGGGAAAAAATATTTTGTTTTGATCCTGAAACTGGAAAAGCAGAAGCAATTCAAGGAACTGTACGGTGAAAAAGGTACTTATGACATTGAGTTCGCTTACCGGAATATTTTTGAGGAGACTTATGCTCAGGCCTTTAAGATCACAGGTATTATTAACGGAGATTACACGATCACGTTTCTCCTTGAGACGGATGCAGAGATGGGAGACGAAGTGGTACAGGAACAGCTTCAGGACTGCTTTGAACAGTTCTGTGTGAATCAGAAAAAGTTTATCCGCTGGGATTTCTTCTGCACGGGCATCGGGCACGGCGTAAAGATTGAGGAGATACCGGAGGCAAACGAAGAACTGAAAAAAGAGCTGCGAGAAGGATTTTTCTATCCGTCCAATACCTATCACACGATCGAACAGATGAAAAGCGAGCACAGCGGTCAGGTTGATTTCCAGAAAGTAAAAGTAGACCGGCTGATCCAGGGACTTCGCAGCGGAGAACAGATGGAAAAAGTATACAAAGAGATGACCCAGGCTCTGAAGAAGTGCAGCTACGCCGAGTATATGAACGCGGTGATCTGGCTTGGCATTACAGTGATGCGCGGTGTCACGACGATCCGGTTTCGGGAGGAAGAGATGAACGGGTTTCTTGTCGCACTGTCACGCTGCGAGAAACAAAACGAGGTGGATGAAGTGAAAAGGTATATTGAAGCAAACTATCAGGATCCGAATACCACATTGGAGCGTCTGGCGGACGAATTCGGCGGGTCGCCAAATTATATAAGGAGGCTGTTCAAGAAGGATACAGGGATGTCGGTAGCGGGATATATCAATGAGATCCGCTTGAAGGCGGTCATGAGAGGACTTCGGGAGACAAACCGGCCGGCAAAGGAGATCGCCGAACAGTGCGGTTTTATCAGCAGCAACTATTTCTATACATACTTCCGGAAAAAGACTGGCCTGACTCCGCAGACCTACCGTGAAAGATGCAGGGAACTTAAGAACACAGAGCAGGAAGAGGAGTAGTCTGGAAGATAAATATAGTGCCGGAGACACGCTCCGGCACTTTTGGGATCATTTAAATATAACAGTTCCATTTTCCGGTTTGGCGGCAAACGGTCCCGGAAGGGGGCGGTCTGCTCTTGGGACTCCGAAGTAGTCCTGATCCAATGTGATTGGAGACCCGTCGGGCGCCTCGAATTTCTGCTCCGGCTCAAAGGCGATGCCAAGGGTGTCTGTGCAGACCATCGAAGTATCCGGCACGGCCAGGTGCTCGTAGAGATCCGTGTGCAGCTTCAGACTGCCGTCACAGATTTCCAGTTCCAGTGTGACAGGTTCGTTTCCCACCGCGCAGTCAGTCTCACGGTCGCACGGAACGGCGCCGTTTAAGTAGATATTCCCGCCCAGATAGATGGGAAGATGGTCGTAATAGATATCTTTGACTTTTCCGTCAACTGCGCTCTTCGCATTGAACTGCCCGAAATATTCCTCCTCCAGAAGATACCCGTTATAGGGTGCTGTACCGCAGGTGAACTGCAGCTGATCGTCTTTTAAAATTCCCTCGTTTATGGCATATGCTGTCAGATCGGAACGCACTTTCTGCTGTACAAAGATGTTGTTGTAGAACCGCGCGTCTCCGTGCAGGATCGTCATGAAACCGGCGATTGCCGTCCCGTGCGGCACATGATAAGGTGTGTACCGCGGCGTGGGGAATCTGGTTCCACCGTTCTCAACCCCGGAACCTACATAGGTAAAAGAACCGGCAATCAGGTTGTGTACCATTGCGATGCCCTGGGTGCAGATCATGGCTGTGACCGGGGAGAGGAAGACATTGTTGTCGATCAGTGTGGGACCATGGGAGACCTCCACAAAGATGTCTTCACAGTCACATACCTCGGAGCCTTCGGGGGTCACATGGTCATGAAACAGGTTCTGTGTCACCCGGGTTCCCTGCGCCTGCCAGTCAAGCCAGATACCGCGGGTGGAGTGATGGAAGTGGTTCCCGCGGATGATTACGTCGATGGCAGCGTGCAGCTTGATGCCGCCGATCTCATCACCGATCAATTCGTGCTTGTGGTTAATGTGATGGATGTGGTTCTCCTCAATGGTGGAAAATACCCCGCCCAGATGTCCGGCGATCCCCGCCTGGCCGCAGTCATGGATATGGCATCTGCGAATGATGTGAGAGCCCACTGTCTCCTTGGACCAACCCTCGTTGAAAGCGAGGCAGATGATATCGCGTTCGTTCTGAGTACCGTCCTTACAGTACCGGGTCGTCCATTTGTTGTTGTTCGCAGGCTGAAGGTATTTGCCCAGAGAGATCCCCACACATTTGGAATCAGAGATCTCACAGTCCTCGATAATCCAGCCTTTTGACCAGTGAGGACCGACCATTCCCTCCTGATATCCGGTCGGAGGAGCCCAGTCCGTGGCTGCCTGACGGATGCAGAATCCGGAGAGCGTGATATATCCGATGCCGGTGCGGTCCGGATAGAAACAGTTGCGGCGGACGTTGATCTCTACTGTTTCCTGATTGGGATCTTTCTCCTGAAAATTTGCATAGATCACAGTGCAGTCGCCGTCCTGGCAGGTATACCATGTGTAGACTGTGAAGTCCGGATTCCAGGAACTTAATGCTTTTACGGGCTCTTTTACAGCGTCAAGCGACGGGCGCTCATACATGGATTTCCCGTTCAGATAGACCTCGCCGGTATGCTGGGGCGTGGGAGAGCGGAACCAGTCGCCGCTGATCAGTGTGGTGTAGGGATTGTAGTCCCCGAAGAGACGGTTGGGGATGCGGGCGCTCCATACGGTGCCCCCGCAGTTCGTCCAGTCTTTTATCTCCTCAGCACCGGTGATGACAGCCCCCAGAGGCGTCTCGGAACGATAGGTGATCCGGTGGGCATCGTCTGTGCCCCCGTGTAACGGATTGACATATTCGCGGTAGATTCCGGGAGCTACGATGACTTCATCTCCCGGCTGTGCGATGCGGGCTGCTTCCGTGATCGTGTGGAACGGGTTGGCGGCGGTGCCGTAGCTGCAGCCTGCAGCATTTGCTGAAACATAATAGATCATAATGATTTCTCCTGTAATTATATAATTTCGACCGGTCATGTGTTCTCTATCATCATACTGTAGATCTGGTGGAGCGGTCTATCAGAATACCGACCGGAAATATAATGATCCTGCCAACTGATGATATGGCGGATGACTAGTGGAAGGATGAGAAAATTGAAATTGGATGTAACTGGAAAAGAAAAGATTATATACCAGGATGAACTGCTGCACTACGGCATATACCGGCCCAGCGAGGGCAGGCAGTTTTACGGGGATATCCCGTGGCACTGGCATGAGGAATTTGAGTTCGGATATGTACTGTGCGGCGAGATAGTCTATCGGACCAATGAACATGAGTATACTCTTCACAAAGGGGACGGGATCTTTATAAATTCAGGTATCCTGCATTCTCTGCATCCTGTGGCCGGAGAGGAAGAGGTGAAGATCCAGACGCAGTTCTGGGATAAGATGTTCCTTGCCGGGCACGGGGGCAGCGCATTTGATGTCAGATATATTGCTCTGGTGATGAAGCAGAGACAGCTTGATGCGGTTGTGTTTTACGAGGAGGATCCAAAATACAGGAAGGCGCTGGAACTGCTGGAGAAGACGGCTGTAATCAGTCTCGGCCGGGAACGCTTTTTCGAGTTCGGTCTCCGCAATCTGTTTGCCGAGATATGGAAGGAGATCTACCAGCGGGCGATGGAAAGAGAATCAGTGGAGGATATAAAGAAGTCTCAGGATAATGAGCGGATCAAGAGGATTCTGTCTTATCTAAGAGATCATATCGGTGAGGATCTTCCGGTGAGCAGGCTGGCTCATGTCATTCCGGTCAGCGAGAGAGAATGCTTCCGGCTGTTCCGGAGATGCCTGGATACCAGTCCCATGGAATATATCCTGTCGCTTCGGCTTGAGAAAGCTCTGGAACTTCTTGCCTACACAGAGAAAAGCGTCTCCACGGTCTCGCAGGAAACGGGATTCGGAAGCAGCAGTTACTTCGGAAAGATATTTAAAGAGCATTTTCATATGACGCCCAAAGAATACCGGAGGAAAGCTCTCGGCTGAAGACGGTTTCCTGCAGTTAATAGGATGTATGTTCAAAATAAGAAGTTCTGAACAGGCATTGTTTACTGAAAATCAGAGTATTCACCAGAAAACAAAGTTGCAGAAGTATTTTTTATATGAAAGGATGAGAAAGAAGGGAATTTGAAAGGAGGATAGTAGTGTATGAAAAGAAGATGGACAGGCTTTCTGGCTGCAGTGGTGATGCTCGTAGGTCCATGCCTGCCCGTATTAAGTGCAGATGCAGCGGGAGGGGCAGGGACAGCGGCTCTGACGATTTATTATTATGCAGCAGGAACAGTGAGGAAGATGGTGGCGGCGCCGTATCAGGCGGAACTGGCCAGAGGCAGCAGGTATCAGGTGAAAAGTCCGTCGGCGGAACCGTTTGTGCTGGCGGATCCGGAGCAGGCCGTCATAGAGGGAACTCTGGATGAAGATACCGAAATCCGTGTTTATTACAACGACGGCAGGAAGCAGGCGGACTACACCGTAATTTACATCGGGAGAGACGGAGAAAGAGAGACAGTTCTGGATAAGGAGACGTTCCGTGCCCCTGCAGGAGAGACGGTAAATGTAGAACGTAAAGATTTCGAGAATTTCGGAAAAGAAGCGGGACAGGATATGACGATACTCGTCACTGCGGACGGCAGGGCTGTAAAGAAGGTCTATTATACAAGATTATTTTATGACCGCATCGTATTCCGCACGGAAGGTACGTATATCTCTCCCATATACGGAAGGGCAGGTCAGGATATAAGCGGCGAGATCGAAAAAATCGAAGAGCCTGTCCGGCAGGGATATATTTTCAAAGGATGGAACAGAGCGCTCCCTGATATTATGCCGGAGGGCGAATATGTGGTCAATGCAGTGTGGGAGCCCGGAGAGAGCCGGTATACTGTTCTTCGCTGGATGGAGAACGCGGAAGACGACGGACTGGTTCCCTGATTCGGATTATTATAAGGCATATTATGGTTTTGATTACGCCCGGTGTGAAGATACTGAAGTGACGGCCAACGGCAGGGCAGTGCTGAATCTCTATTATGACAGAGAAATATGGACGGTCAACCTGCACGAGGAGGCAAAGCATGAGTCGGGGACAAGGGATTCGCTTCTGCCAAATGATGATATCTGGTACACGGCCCGGGGAAAATACGGCGCTCCCCTTCCGGATGATTTTCCGACCATGGAGGAAATGGAAGAACACTATATGGGAAAAACGCAGTTTCAGGATGTACAGTTCTTAGGAGTCCGGGATGAATTCGAGGCAGTCGGCAGACATCTGGATACATTTTATTTTCAGGATCTTGCCGCGGGAAATCATACGTTTGATGCCTATCCGTGGCTGGAGCACGATTCGTATCCTGTTTACGTGACCTACCTGAAGGAATCTGCAGACGGAACATTCCGCAAGGTGCGTGTAGAAAGCGCGCAGGTCGATAAGGATCCGGCGGTACACGGTGCTGAGATCACTGTTCTGCATCCCAAAGGGCTGACGTGCGAGGGCGGATGGTATACGACCGGCAGTTCCATCGAGGAATGCGAACAGAAAGAGCGGATCCCGATCAGTGCGGATCAGATCCATTCGGACGGCAAATGTGTCTTCCGGAATGTGGGATCCCACCTGTTTGTGTATCTGAAACGAGGTACATTTACCCTGAATTATATTGACGGCAGAAGCGAAGGAAATGTGATCTACAAGACAGAAAATGTGGTTTATAAAGATAAAATCAGTCTGGATTATGAGCCGGATCAGGATGCAGAGCATAAAGGCGACCGGTTCGCGGGCTGGTATCCCGCAGAATGGTCTGTCAGATTTGACACTCGGGGAGGAACGGAAACGCCGCGGGAACAGCTGGTGCAGGATGGCGGGAATGCGGAAATGCCGCAGGCTCCTCAGCGGGAAGGATATATCTTCCTGGGCTGGTTCTCTGCGCCGGGGGAAAACGATGTCCGGCAGTCGTGGGAGTTTCAGCGCCCGGTGGAAACTGATATGACCCTATACGCGGGCTGGTATCCTGTCGGAGATACAGCGTATACCGTGCGGCACATGATTGAGGGAGAGCAGGAGCCGTTTTATGAGGAGACGGGATCGGGAAAATCTGGCGACGCTGTCTTTGCCCGGCCTCTCCGCGCAACGGATGAGAGGTATCCGTCGGATCAATATCTGGAAAGTGAATCTGCCGGAAGAAAAATTACGCTGAAGCAGGATGAAGACAATACGATTACATTCATATATAAAAAAGCAGATTCTGAAGGCGGGGGAATCCTGCCGGATTCTGAACAAGAAGAAATAATGCCTGATACAGGGGACGTGACAAAAGCGCACTGGGCGATTCTGATTATGACTGCGGCTCTGTGCCTGATTATCGGGCCGGCGGCTGTGAGGATCCATGCATTTCGGGCATAGGATGCCATTCAAACTAAATATTTGCCCACTGGCAGATCCGGTGCTACACTAAAGGAAAAGGCAGAGAATATGCCGGAGTAAATAACATATGGTGTTATTGATACAGGAGGCGGAATACTATGAGTAAGACATTGGTTGCATATTTTTCGGCAAGCGGGGTAACGAGGCGTGTGGCGGAGAATCTGGCTGCTGCGGCAGATGCGGATCTCTATGAGATTCGTCCGGAGGTGCTCTATACAAGTGCGGATCTGAACTGGATGGATAAGAGCTCGCGCAGTTCGGTTGAGATGAAGGATAAATCATCCCGTCCGGAGCTGGCAGATAAGGATGCGGATATTGCCGCATATGACAGGATCTTTTTGGGATTTCCGATCTGGTGGTATACAGCGCCTGCGATTATCAAAACGTTCCTTGAGAGTTATGATTTCGCCGGTAAGACGATCGTTCTGTTTGCGACTTCCGGAGGAAGCGGGCTTGGCAAGACGGCGAAAGATCTGGAAGGATGCTGTCCGGGAGCAGTGATCAGAGAAGGAAAGCTCTTAAACGGGAATCCGTCGAGAGAAGCTCTCAAAGAATGGGCAGCCCAGATGGCATAACAGATGGTATAATGGCAGCTGAGTACAGCAGTGTCAAATACAGTGAATAAGAGGAAGGGGAAGCCGGTCAGTCGGTTTCCCCTTCTTCGTATCCTCCGTGGTGCTGTCCACCGTGTCCGTGCTCTCCGTCAGAACGGCTGCCCGGATCGCAATTTGTGTCTGATGAACCTGTCTCTGTTTCCTGCGTATTAGTGCCGGTGTTCTCTGTCCCCTGATTTTCGTTATAAGAATCAATCAGATCATAGATCTCCCGCATGGTCATGCTGCGGATGTCGTCCAGAGATATAGAAGGATCCAGATCGTGCAGGATCAGATAGGCGCGGTATTTGCCAAAGGAGACGCCGGCGTCATGTGCCTCGTGCATTTCTTCTGTATCACCGGAGTGACAGTGAATGTTCTCGTGACTGTCAGCACAGGTCTCGACGGTGTCGAGTATTTCGGTGTACTGCGTCGCGTTATCTCCTGCGACAGTAAGCGACATAAGAGCATCTCCCGACAGATAATCTTCAATGCTCCCGCTGGATAAAATTTCATCCAGCGCGTCGCTGTAATTCATAAATGTGATATCCAGAGACTCGGCCAGATCATCTCCGTCTTCATTATAGCCTTCAACCGAGACGATGCGGTCGAAGCGGTTGATCCCCAGCTCCAGCGAGGGGTTGATATCGATGCTGATATAGGCGGTCGGAGTCATGAAGACCCATGATCCGCCGATGAAAAACAGAAGAACAAGTCCTGCGGCCAAGGCTGCAGCCCTCCGGAATACGGGACGGGGTGCTGCGCTGCGGCTGTAGATCTTCTTTGAAAGATATTCTTTTGTATGGGTCTTGAGTGCCTCCTCCGCATGAATCTGGTCAAAGGCAGATTTCCATTTTTCATTCATCATCAACCACCCCTTCCAGTTTATTCTTCAGGATTTGTCTGGCGCGTGTCAGAAGTGTATATACGGTGTTTACTTTCTTTTTAAGGATATTGCTGATCTCAGCGGCCGAGTAGCCTTCATAATAATACAGGTAAATGACATCTTTGTACTTTTCGGGCAGTGACAGGACCGCTTCAATCAGATCCGAATGATCTGTGTCCGGTTCCGACGGCTTTTCAATCAGCTGTTCCAGGGGAACGGTCCTGGAACGGAATACATTCTTCAATAAATCTTTGCAGGCATTGATCGTAACCCGGATGATCCAGGCTTTTTCGTGTTCCGGACTGTCGAAAGGCGCAGTGTGGAGAACATATTTCAGAAATACAGTCTGAAATATGTCCTCGGTGTCACTGTAATTCTTGAGATGGATCATACAGATCCTGCGGACAGTATCGGCATACTGATCGATTGCCCGGCAGGCCTCTTCCTCGCTGCGCATAACTCTTTCCCCGTTTCTGTTTATCTGTGACCGTAACTGTGGCCTGCGTGATGCCCGGTCCCATCGCAGGAAACCGATGCTACATGGTGATATCCGTTCTGTCCGGAGTGGCCGAATGCAAGTGCCGTTGTGCCTCCGAGTGTGATCACGACAGCGGATGCGATGACCGCTGCTAATGCTGTTTTTCTCATACAGATTCCTCCTATCTCAATATTTCTGTTATTTTCCGGCTTCATAACTAATACGATTCACCTTCAGGATTTCATTCAAAAGAACTTTATTATCTTAAAAGAACTCTTTAATTGTACTTGCCGGGATTTCATGCTAAACTGATAAGAGATTTTTTGAGAGAGACAGGAGTATATTTTATGCCAGTTTTTGATTTTAACAACACACCGGAAGGGTCGAAAGATCCTGTATGTACTTATAAAGTATTTTATTCGAATGTATCCGAAGCTTCGGCGGAGAATCCGATCCTGATACTGGACAACAGGGCTGCGGCGCTGAAACATCATTCCAGCGGAATATTTACCAATCCGATCCGCAGAACTGCCTTTGAATTCAAGAATGAGGACGGGATGATAAGCGCGGACATCCTGCAGATCGATGCCCGTTTTGTAAGCCTTTTGAAATGGCTGGGAGAGAATCATATCAATGTACGCCTCTCCGGAGCGGTGAGGGAAGACGGATACGCTGTATACAAGATCCGTGAGATCGCATTCGGGGGCGGAGTGAAGCTGTCTGCCGAGGACGGATTCCTGCAGTTTATGATCGAGCGCCTCCTTGCCAGCGATGCGCCGTCCAGAGAGATCCCTGATGAGGACGAGGAAGAGAACGGTGACAGTATGAAACTGACCAGCATCCAGAGTATTACGGATTTTATGAACTGTGCGGGAAGGACACTGCCCGATCACATCCGGCTCTGGGCAAGAAGAAATCTTGCGGTAGCGCGCTCCCATGAGGTGTCGGCGGAGGAGCGCCGCCATGCCCAGCGCGCTCTTTCCATTATGATGAATATCCAGTGGAAGGGAAATTATTTTGAAGCTATCGATCCCGAGGAAGCCCGCAGGATTCTTGACGAAGAACTGTACGGTATGGAGCGGGTGAAACAGAGGATCATTGAGACGATCATACAGATCAACCGGACGCATACGCTGCCTGCATACGGACTGCTGCTCATCGGGCCGGCAGGAACGGGAAAATCCCAGATCGCATACGCAGTGGCACGAATTCTGAAGCTGCCGTGGACGACCCTCGATATGAGTTCCATTAATGATCCGGAGCAGCTCACCGGAAGCTCCAGAATCTATGCAAATGCAAAACCGGGAATTATCATGGAGGCATTTTCCATGGCGGGGGAATCCAACCTGGTGTTTATTATCAATGAGCTTGATAAGGCGGCAGCGGGGAAAGGCAACGGTAATCCGGCGGACGTCCTGCTGACTTTGCTGGACAATCTGGGATTCACAGACAACTACATTGAATGTATGATCCCTACTTCAGGCGTCTATCCGATCGCTACTGCCAATGACAGGGACCAGATCAGCGCGCCGCTCATGTCCAGGTTTGCGGTGATCGAGATTCCGGATTACACGCCGGAAGAGAAGAAAGTCATTTTCTCAAAATATGCGCTTCCGAAAGTTCTGAAGCGGATCGGTATGCATGAAGACGAGTGCGTGCTGACTCCGGACGGCCTTGACGCCGTTATCGAGCTGCACAGAGACACAAGCGGAATCCGCGATCTGGAGCAGGCGGCAGAGCATATCGCTGCCAATGCCCTGTATCAGATCGAAGTGAACCATGTTGCATCCGTATCCTTTGATGCAGAGATGGTAAAAGAAGTGCTGGGGGCAGGCCAGGCCTGACGAGAGGTGAAAGCATAGAAAAGAAGAGCTTGATTTCTCAAGCTCTTCTGTGTTATTACAATACTTTTTTCAATACGTCCGTGACCTTCTTCACAGGGATAATCTCCAGTTTCTCCTTCACCTCTTCAGCCACATCCTCCAGATCTTCTACATTATCTTCCGGAATGAAGACTTTTTTAATTCCGGCTCTCTGAGCCGCCATCAGTTTCTCCGGCAGTCCGCCGATGGGCATGACGCCGCCCCGCAGGGAGACTTCGCCGGTCATGGCAATGTCGGTATCTACGGCTTTGCCGGTGACGAGAGAGGCCAGCGCCGTCGTGAGGGTGATGCCGGCGGACGGGCCGTCTTTCGGCACAGCTCCTGCCGGGACATGGATGTGCAGATCGTGATCCTCGAACACTTTACTCTCTTTTGGATACAGAGATTTTACAAGTGTCAGGGCAATCTGGACGGATTCTTTCATTACCTCTCCCAGCTGCCCTGTGATCTGGATCTTGCCTTTCCCGCTTGTGAGCTTTGTCTCGATAAAAAGGATGGCTCCGCCTGCGCGCGTCCACGCCAGTCCGGTCACGACTCCCGGCGTCTTTGACGACAGTTTCCGCTCCGGGTGGATCTGCTTCCTTCCAAGGTAATCGGTCAGATTGCTCTTTGTGACAGAGATGACGGTTTTTTCAGTTCCCTTTTTTACCAGCTCGACAGCCGCGGACCTGCAGATGGTCTCTATGCATTTCTTCAGATCGCGTACACCGGATTCCATTGTGTACTCCTCGATGATCTGGCGGAGCGCTCCGTCTGTGATCTTGAGCATACTCTTCTGGATTCCCATTGTTTCCAGAGCTTTCGGGATCAGGTGTTTCTTTGCGATATGATACTTTTCCACCGCGGTATAACCGGGGAATGAGATCGCTTCCATACGGTTTAACAGAGGCTCGGGGATCGTGTCCGTTGTGTTTGCCGTGCAGACGAAGAGCACATTGGACAGGTCGTAGGGCACGTTCATGTAGTGATCTGTAAATGTACTGTTCTGCTCGGGATCAAGGACTTCCAGCAGTGCACTGGCCGGATCGCCGCCGTAGTCTTTTGCCAGCTTGTCGACTTCGTCCAGCACCATGACCGGGTTGGATACGCCGCTTCGCTTCATGGCTTCCATGATCCTGCCGGGCATTGCTCCCACGTAAGTGCGGCGGTGTCCGCGGATCTCGGCTTCATCCCGGATTCCTCCGAGACTGATCCGCACGTATTTTCTCCCGAGCGCACGGGCGATACTCTGACCGATACTGGTCTTGCCGGTGCCCGGAGCTCCGACAAAGAGAAGAATGGAGCCGTACTGCTTCCGGTTCAGCGCCATGACCGCCAGCTGCTGGATGATGCGGTCTTTTACCTTCTTAAGTCCGTAATGGTCCTCATCCAGTATCTCTTCCGCCTGTTTCAGATCAATGGGAGTAAATTCCGGCGCTTTCCATGACAGGCTGGTCACAAAGTCCAGATAATCATAGAGGAGACCATATTCGTGGCTTTCTTTTCCTTCCTGCCGCATACGGTTGAGCACCTTTTCGGCCTCTTTCCGCGCCTCTTCATTCATTCCGGATTCTTGGATCTTCTTTTCGAATTTCCTCACATCGGAAATATTTTCCGGATGCATATCGTCCAGCTCTTTCTGGAGATAATCGATCTGCTTCTTCAGGGCGGCTTCCCGGTAGAGCTGTTCCTGATCGCCTTTCTGCGCTTCCTGAGCTTCGGAAGACACTTTCGCAATCTCCATAAATTCATTGATCGCGCGGTCTATGAGAGTATATCTTTCCCTGACCGAATCCGTAGCGAGGATCTGATATTTTTCCTCCGGCGTAAGGTTCAGATACTCGGACAGGGCGGATGCCATATCGTTCATATTTTTGCGCTGCAGGATATATCCCCTCGCCCACAGTCCCCACTGATAACCCTGGACAAACCGGAGCAGGGATGTGCGCAGTTCCGTAAATTCCGCCTGCTGTTCATCCTCACCCATATCTTCGACAGGAGGACGCAGGACAAAAGAAACATGAATTCCGTCATCGTCAACGGACGGATCGCTGATCTCCACGCGGTCGGTGGTGCGCACCTGCAGTACGTCTTCTTCACTGATATTCTCGACCTTTGCGGAAAGTCCCACAGGATAGAAAGCATCGGAGGCGGGAATGCCGTCCGCGATTTCATTTTTTAAAAACAGGAACAGAATATCGGAGCCGGCTTCCAGCTCATCGGCTCTGTCGGCGAAGAAATCTTTCTTAAAAAAATAAGTGACGTCAGGTAAGAGAAGTATATTATAAATAGGTTGTATAAACATAAGAGATCCTCCTTGTCACAGAAATTCAATGTCAATGATGTTAGCACTCGGAAGAGGAGAGTGCTAATCCTATAATATAGAAAATTAGCATAAAACGTGCGGGATGTCAATAAGATAACGGAAATACCCGGAAGGAATGGAGTGACAGGTATTGGCCGCCACATTTGTAAAAAAAATCCGGAATATAGTATCATCAATACTGGTAAATGAAGATATTGTCTTGCTTACAGGGATGTCAGTCATTAAACTGACATAGAAGAAATAACAGGAGAAACATTATGAAACAATATATCGTAGATGCATTTACAGCCACTCCGTTCTCCGGCAACCCGGCAGCGGTATGTGTGATGGAACGGTGGCCTTCTGAGAATGCCATGATGAAGCTTGCTTTGGAAAATAATTTGTCGGAAACCGCCTTCATCGTAAAGGAAACTTCGGGGTATCATCTCCGTTGGTTTACCCCGGGAACGGAAGAAGGTTTCTTTCCTCATCATGATGCCCACGATAATAATATCCTGCAATTTTGGGAGGTGGAGCGCATAGCCGGCATAAGGCTGGCCGATATAGCACTCACCTATTGACAGTGCTAACAATAAGTGCTATAGTACAGCTAGAACAAAGGAAGGGAACAAAGAAACAGAGATGTTCCGGAGTTCTGATTTGAAAGGAGATATGACTTATGTTAGTGCCTGGTATTTTTGGAGAAAATTTATTTGATGATGACTGGATGGATTTCCCGTTTGACAGAGATTTCTGGGGAACCACGAACAAAAAGACGAAAAAGAATGCGATGAAAACGGATATCCGTGAGCATGATACCGGATATGAGCTGGACATCGATCTGCCGGGATTTAAGAAAGACGAGATCAAGGCAGAGCTTGAGAACGGTTATCTGACTATTTCCGCTACAAAGAGCGCAAATAATGACGAGAAAGATAAGAAGGGCAAATATATCCGCAGGGAGCGCTATGCAGGGACAATGCAGAGAAGCTTCTTTGTAGGCGATGATGTGACTCAGGAGGATATCAAAGCAAAATTTGAGAATGGTATCCTGCAGCTGAGCATTCCGAAAAAAGACGCAAAGGCAGTTGAGACAAAGAAATCAATTGCAATCGAGGGATAATCCCAAACTATACGGTATAAGCATAAGATAAAAGGGCGGCGCACTGACAGATGTTCGGTGCGCCGCTTTTTGCTGCAATAAATCCGGAAAAAGTGTTATAATAGATATGTTAAGTTTTGAAAGGGATGATTACATTGAATAAGCTGCCTGTTTATATTTTAAAGCGTTATCTGCTTCTTCTTGCCGGACTTGCGATCATGGCGTTCGGCGTCGCGTTTTCTATTAAAGCGGATCTCGGAACTTCTCCGATCTCCAGTGTACCTTATGTGGCGAGTCTGTTTACACCGCTTACAGTCGGAACAGCCACGATCGTCATGCACTGTGTATTTATTCTTCTGCAGATCCTGATCCTGAGGAAAAATTATCATCCGATCCAGCTGATGCAGCTCCCGGTAGCCTTCTTTTTCGGATATCTGACCGATTTCGGCGTATGGGCGGTACAGGGGATCATATGCCATACATACTGGCAGGAGTGGATCATCTGTGTGATCGGCATCGTTCTGGTGGCTGTGGGAGTGAGCCTCGAAGTCAAAGCAGGTGTTGTCGTGCTGGCAGGCGAGGGCGTAGTGCTTGCAATCTGCAAAGTCCTCCCGAAGATCAAGTTCGGTTATATGAAAGTCGGATTTGACGTAACGCTTGTGGTGATCGCGTGCGTTTTGTCTATCGTATTTACCGGAAAGCTCCAGGGTGTGAGAGAAGGAACCGTGGCCGCAGCGCTCCTTGTCGGAACGATCGCCAAACAGCTGGGAAAACTGCTGGCGAAGTGGAAACTGGAGGATATTTGAACAGGAACAGAAAAAAATAAAAACAGCGCAAAAAATACAGCGGACGTCTTGTGAAAGATTCCGCTTTTTTGTAAAATTTATTTTATAGATTTATGGAGTTGGAAGGGAGAAACGCAGTGGCAGGGATCAAAGATGTAGCGAAAAGAGCCAATGTCGGTGTGGGTACGGTTTCAAGAATGTTAAATAACAGCGGATATGTTGCTGAAGAAACCAGAAAAAAAATAGAAATTGCTATGGAGGAATTGAATTATACCCCTAATGAGCTGGCAAGGAATCTGTATCACAAAAGAACAGGGATCATTGCGGTGCTTGTACCAAATGTTTCCAATCCCTTTTTTGCCGAGTTTGTAGATTATGCAGAAGCGGAATTATATAATAACGGCTATAAAATGATGTTGTGCAATACAACAAAAGAACATAATGCAGAACTGGAATATCTGGATATGCTGAACCGGCATATTGTAGACGGGGTTATTACAGGCGTTCATTCTCTGGATGTAGAAGAATACAGGAAAATACATAAGCCGATCGTTGCTCTGGACAGATATCTGGGCGAAGATATACCGGTTGTGGCAGTAGATCACAGAGAGGGCGGCAGACTGGCGGCAGAGACCCTGATCCGGAACGGGTGTAAAAAGATCCTGCATTTCCGGGGATCCGTTGCAGTGGAGTCTCCATATCATGAGAGGCATATTGAATTTGAACGTATTATGCGGGAGAACAAGATAGAAACATACACATATGATCTGGAATGGAATCGGTTTGAACTTGAATATTATCGTGAAGCGGTAGAAGATGTTTTTGAAAAAAATATTGATTTTGACGGAGTGTTTGCAGTGGATGCCCTGGCAATCGAATGTATGAACGAGACAATACGCAGGCACAGAAAAGTCCCTCGCGATGTAAAGTTTGTAGCATATGACGGGACATTTCTGACCGATGTAGTAGAACCGAAAATGACGGCAGTAGTTCAGCCTATTGAAGGACTGGCAAAAGAATCTGTCCGGTTGCTGTGCAATCTGATCAGCGGGAAAAATTATAAAAACAAACAGGTAGTTTTACGCGCCAGTATGAAAAAGGGGGACACAACTGTCACTTAATCAATATATACAAAAAAGAAAGAAGAAAATTGTCATATTGTATAAAAAATATTTTGATAATATATAAGTATTGACATATCTGATAAAAGGCCTATAATATGTAATATACATGGAACGGGTTCCATGACGTAAAAGTGCATAGCAGGTCTTAGTTTTTTTAGACGATATGGAACGGGTTCCATATCGCGGGCGATTCAGGAATGTTTCCACATGAAATCATGGAATCACAATTTATGATTCATAAAAGAAGGAGGAACAACATGAAAAAGAAAGTACTTAGTATTTTGCTTGCGGCGGCAATGGTGAGCACAATGGCTGCAGGGTGCGGCAGTTCCGGCGGGAATTCCGACGGCGGTTCATCCGCTTCAGGAGAAGGAGGAGAAAACAGTATCACAGTTCTGGTTGAGAGCGGTTCTCCGGCCGAAGCGCTGGCAAATGAAACAGCGGCGGATTTTGAGGCGGAGACAGGCTGCAAGGTGGTCGTAGATGCGGTAGCCTATACAGGTATGTATGATAAACTTTCCACAGAGATCCAGTCCGGACAGGCGGCCCACGATGTGGCTTGTATGGATTTCGTATGGCTGGCAGCATTCGCGGATGCAATCGAGCCTCTTCAGGATGCGGATACAAGCGATTTCCTTCCGACCCTTGAAGAAAGCGGAACGATCGACGGCAATCTGCTCGGTTATCCGATGTGGACAAACTGCAAGATCCTGATCTACAGGAAAGATATTATCCCGGAGGATCAGGTACCGAAGACATGGGATGAATACAAAGCTATGGCCGCACAGGTCGCGACAGATGACATATATGGAACGACAGTGCTCGGAAGCGGTTCAGACGCGGTATGCTCTTTCCTTGATTTTGCATGCCAGGCGGGCGCGGAAGGACTTGTTTTTGATGATGAAGGAAATGTAAATATTGCAAGCCAGCCCTATGTTGACGCCATGAACTTTATGGTAGAAATGGCAGATGCGGATTATTCGCCGGATGATTCTCTGGCAACGGCTGCTACAGAGTCTCAGGAACTGTTTACAAACGGCAAGGTGGCGATGCAGCTGAACTGGAGTCATCAGTATCCGGCAGCAGTAGAGGCCCTTGGCGCTGACAAAGTAGGCTGCGCGCCGATGATCGCCGGAAGCGCGGGAATCGGAGCGACAACAGGTCCTTGGTATCAGTGTGTTATGAAAAATTCTGAAAATAAGGAAATGGCACAGAAATATGTAGAGTATATGTACGACCACAATGCAGATTATATGGATCTGACACTCAAGATCGCCGGCAGAACTTCTGTATATGAAGAAGCCGGACAGGAACCGGGCAATGAGCATACAACAGCTGTTCTGGAGACACTGGAGTCTCCGCAGTCACAGCCGAGACCGATGGTATCCACATGGGCACAGATCGAGGAAGTGCTGACCGGTGTTGTTGAGTCATGCCTTGGCGGAGCTGATGTAAATGAAACGCTTGAGTCGGCTCAGACTGAAATTGAATCGATCGGACAGTAGAAGTCACCTGAATCTGAAGTGAATTGATCTGCAGAGGGCCCTTCTCATGAGAATGATCAGTGGGGAGCGGCCCTTTGTTAAAAAAAGGCGGTAGATATCATGAGATTAATATCAAAAAAGACATTATTGTTATTCTTCCTGCCGGGCGCTGTATTTATGGGAGCGTTCCTTGTGTATCCCATCCTGTCAATGGTTTTTGACAGTTTTTTCGAGATCGGGATTACAGGTGACAGAACCTTTATCGGGTTAGATAATTATATCCATGCATTTACAGCAGGCGGTTTCCTGAAACAATTAAAAAATACTCTGATCTATATTGTCGTAGCAGTGTCGATTGAAACAATTCTGGGAGTCCTGTTTGCTCTTTTTTTCGAGATGAATTATAAAGGGAGCAAGGTAATACGGTCACTGATGATGGCGCCGCTGATGATTGCCCCGTTGGTGGCAGGTCTTACATGGAAACTGATGATGAGCTCCAGTTTCGGTATTGTAAATGAATTACTGACCCGCATAGGTATCCTTTCTGACCCCAGTGACATTCTCTGGCTGGCAGATGAAAGATGGTCTCTGCTGGCATGTTGTATTGCGGATATATGGCTTACAGTGCCGTTTATGATGCTTATGACACTTGCCGGATTACAGGGGCTGGACACCAGTGTAACCGAAGCGGCGAGAATAGACGGGGCAAATACAGTACAGCAGGTATTCTATGTAAAACTTCCGATGATCAAGCCGGTGCTTCTTACAGCGCTTTCAGTCAGGATCATTGATGCGGCACGTACATTTGATATTATCTGGGCAATGACAGAAGGCGGTCCGAACAGCTCGTCAGAGACCCTGAGTATTATCATATATAAAACACTGACCCGGTATAATGACATCGGTTACGCAAGTGCAATGGCAGTAGTATTTATCATAGCGCTGGTAGTATTTACACTTGTCTTCATGCAGAGCTTATGGAATCCGAAAAAGAAAGTGAATTAGGCAGGCGGACAGGAGGCAGAAAAGGTGAAGAGAAAAAATGTAATATTTAAAAGACTTGGAATAACGGTATCCGTGATCCTAACAGTGTTCTGGCTGATCCCGTATATCTATGTTATATGCTGTTCGTTCAAACCAGGATCGGAAGTTATAGCGGTTCCGCCTAAATTTTTTCCGAAGGTATTTTCGGTAGAAAACTTCCAGGGACTGTTTGAGCGTATGGATGCACTCCAGTTTCTGATCAACAGCCTTACAGTTGCAGTCTGCAGCACTGTGATCGCCCTGATTCTGGGAGCGTTGGCAGCATATGCGATCCAGCGTTCGGGAGCACGGCTTTCTATTGTACTTATCGTACTTGTATTATGTCTGAAAATGATACCGACATCCAGTATTGTTGTTCCGATCTATGAGTTGATCTGTGACCTGGGATTATATGATACAAAAATTGCACTGATTATTGTATATGCCGCGGTAAATATGCCGTTTGTTATGTGGACCATGCTGAGTTTTTATGAAGGAATTCCCACAACGCTTGATGAGGCGGCATATGTAGATGGAGCCAGCAGTTTCCAGACGTTTTCAAAGGTAATCCTTCCAATCTGTAAACCCGGACTGGCAACGGCCTTTATCTTTACGCTGTTCCTTGCATGGAATGATTTCCTGATCGCACTGCTGCTCACAAGTACAAATGCTAAGACATTTACAGTCGGGCTTGCAGGATTCCTGTCAGCGTATAATCTGGATCTGGGACCAATGTGTGCAGGGGCATTCCTGTTCAGCTTCCCGGTTATGATCATTTCTCTGGCGGCACAGAAATATATTGTGCAGGGAATGACGGCAGGCGCAGTAAAAGGATAATATTTGTCGGAGGAGTCTATGTCTGAAAAATTAATGCATGAAAACATACAAAAGGCTCAGAAGGAAATAGAGAGTAAAAAGGAAATCGTAAAAGCCGGTCAGATGAGGCAGCATTATCATTTCATGCCTCAGACCGGCTGGATCAATGACCCGAACGGTCTGATTTATTACAAGGGGAAATATCACTATTTCTATCAGCTGAATCCCTATTATGGACACTGGGATTATATGCACTGGGGTCATGCCGTCAGCAGCGATCTGATGCACTGGGAGTATCTTCCGGTAGCATTGGCCCCAAGCGAAGAGTATGATGACCATATGCGCGGCGGCTGTTTTTCAGGAAGCGCTATTGAACATGATGGGAAACTGTTCCTGATGTATACCGGAACATCCAATCATGGAGAAGGCTATGTGCAGACTCAGTGTATCGCATATAGCGGGGATGGAATCAATTTTACCAAATATGAAGGAAACCCTGTGATCTGTCCTCCGGAAGGGGTGCCTTCGGATCTTTTCAGAGATCCGAAAGTATGGAAACATAACGGTACTTATTATATGGTGTGCGGAGCCAGCAGAAATAAAAGAGGTCAGGCACTGCTTTACCGGTCATCGGATATGCTGCATTGGGAATTCTTTAACGTACTTGCCGAGAGCCGCGGCGAATGGGGATATATGTGGGAATGTCCTGATTTTTATCAGCTGGAAGATAAGTACGTGCTTACATTTTCACCCATGGGGGAAAGCGACCGCAAAGCGGTATATCTTGTAGGAGATTTTGATTATGACACGGGAAAATTCAGCTGGCAGATCTCAGGAGAGATCGACTGGGGAATGGACTATTATGCGCCGCAGTCTTTCCTGACCCCGGACGGCCGAAGGATCATTGTAGGCTGGGCAAATGAGTGGCAGTGGATGTCTTTCTGGAAGGACTGGGGACCGACTTACCGTGAAGGATGGTGCGGATTCTTCAATCTCCCGAGAGAAGTGCGTCTTATGCCGGATCATACCCTTCAGTTCCTCCCGGTTGAAGAACTGAACATCCTGAGAGAAAATAAACAGAGTATAAGGGAATTTACGGTCAGAGATCAGAATATTGAGCTGAAAGCCGGAGACGGGATTTCTTTTGAGATGAAAATGAAAGCAGATCTGGAACAGACAGATGCGGACAGGCTGGAAATCGACCTGAGATGCGGCGGCGAAAAGAAAACAACATGCATATTTGATTTTAAGCATGGAATTATGAAGATAGACAGAAACCATTCGGACGGATGGAGTAAAGGCATATCGTACAGTACTTTGTTCCTGAAAGGGAAAAAAGAGCTGGATATCCATATATTTTCTGATCAGAGTTCCCTTGAAATTTTTGCTGACAATTATCAGAATAACCATGCGAATAATGTTTTCGCAGGAGATAACCAGAATCAGATACTGATCCGGGCGTATGGCGGAGATGTATTGATCAGAGATTATGAATCTTACGGAATGAAAGAATGTTTCAGATAAGGAGAGCGTATGATATGGCTGGGAAAAATTATTACGACGTGACAGAATGGCCTGTGGGAAATCCCTATGAAGATATCGGAGAAGTGATCAACAGTATCATAGAGGATATTAAAAAAAGACAGAAGGAGTCAGATGTCGGAAACGGAGGAAAACCGGGGGCGGTGATCTATATTCCGTCAGGGGATTATCATCTTGCTACTCAGGTTGTGGTCGATATCAGTTATCTGAAGATCATGGGATCCGGACACGGATTTACTTCTTCAAGCATCCGCTTCAATATCCCGAGAGAAGAATGGCCGTATCTTCACGAATTGTGGCCGGGCGGCAGCCGGATCATGGTCGATCTGCAGCCTTCCGCCGAAGACGAGGCATCGGGTGCGGCATTTTATGTAAAGCGGGACGGAAGTCCGAGAATAAGCTCGGTAGAATTTGAAAATTTCTGCATTGACGGTCTTCATTTTGTTGATGACGGTTCGGGGATCGCAAATCCGGAAAATACATATACCAATGGGAAAACCGGTATTTATATTGCCGGAGAACAGGATTCTTTCCGAATCAACGGTATGGGGCTTGTATATCTGGAACATGGTGTAACGGTTTATCATGCGGATGCATTAAGTATCCATGATAATTTTATAGCAGAATGCGGGAGCTGCATTGAGCTGAGAGGATGGGGACAGGCGTCAAAAGTGACAGATAACCTGCTGGGAGCAGGTTATAAGGGCTACACGATTTTCGCCCAGAATTTCGGCGGACTCTTAATTGCTTCCAATAACGTATTCCCGCGGGGGATGAGCAGCGTCCATTTTGACAGTGTTGCAAGGTCGTGCATCACAGGAAACAGATTTCATTCTTTCTATCCGGGAATGGTGGTGCTTGAGAAAAACTGTTCCGAAAATCTGATCTCATCCAATCATTTTTACCGGTCCTGCGAGCCATGGACACCGCTGCAGGGATATGACAACGGTTTGGACGATCTGTATGGACTTATATATATCAGCGGGAACAACAACACAGTAACCGCAAACCACCTGTCTGAGATTATTGACACGGAGAATATAAAACCTGCAGGGGTAAAACCTGTGATCATACATATTGTTTCAGGTAAAGGAAATTATATTGCCGTAAATCATATCATTGCCGCGACTGAGGCGGCGGAACCGGAGGACGCGGAATCGTGTTTTGCTACGCAGGTAGAGGCAATGCTGAGTACGGAAAGGTCGGTGCCGGTCAACGTGACCGCTGTACAGATTGAGAAGGAGTCTGTTCAGAATATCGTGCTTGATACAGGAAGAGAAGACCAGGCGATCCTGGATCGGGAAGCGAATGCTTTCAGGGCGCTCCCGGTGCCGGGAAGTGAAAAATAGAACAGAATAATTTATTGTGGGCAGGGGCTGCTGTACTGATTAGTGCGGCAGCCCTCTGTTATGTGTGGGGATGCAGAGAAGGAGACCGGACGCTTGTTTTTCTGATGAAAGGCTGTATAATATTTATGATAAGTTCTCGAAGAAAAGGCGGGGAGGAAATGGATATGACACAGTCTGCTGTCAGCATCGAGTATACAAAAGATACGACAGATCTGTTTATACTGAAACACAAAGATCTGGACGTTGCGATGATGAAGATGGATGTACGGACAGGCATGATAGAGTATGTCCTTTCTGTGTATCTGCCGGAAGAACTGCCGGCCGGCTGCGCTCCGGACGGCACAGGGCTTGGCGAATGGTGGAAACTGCGCGCTATCCCTGATTCGCGGAAGGGCATCCGCCAGGTGCTGAGCCGCCTGAGCGAAGCGACCAGTCAGTCACTGATGCTCTCATCCTACGGATTAAGCCTTACGGATCACTACTGGATACAGCCTGTTGGTCAGGAATTGTATTGGAAGGATTTAAACTTCTATGAAAATGATTTTACAGACGAACTTGGAGATATTCTGACGGATTCAGAGCGGGATCGATCCGTCCCGGATGGAATTTCGAAACTGTCGCCATCTGTTTCTGTCAACGGAGATATGAAGAAAAAATGGATCATTCGCGATGGCGGGAGATATCTTCTGAAAGTAAACCCGAACTATCACAGCCAGCAGGCGGTAAACGAGGTGATCGCCGGGAAACTGCATGAGCGGCTGGGATGGAAGAATTATGTCTCATATGACATGGGGACAATCTATATCAGCGGCAGGGGATATCCGTGTTCTCTCAGTCCGATGTTTACGTCTGCTGAGACGGAATTCGTGTCGGCTTATCAGATAGTGGCAGATTATAAGGTGCCCAATGATGTATCGCTGTACGAAGCGCTGATCCGGCAGGCAGTTTCGTTGGGAGCAGATGAGCAAGAAGTGCGGGCATTTCTGGAATATATGATCCTGACAGATTTTATTTTGACAAATACGGACAGACATCTGAACAATTTTGGCTTTCTATATGATCCGCAACAGCACCGGCTGAGCGGCATGGCGCCTCTTTTTGATACCGGTAATTCACTTTTTTATGATTATGACGTGATTCCCCATGGCGGGAATCTTCTGGACATTCCGGTCAATTCGTTCAGCAAAAGAGAGGCTGACCAGCTTCATTATGTTAAAAGTGACGCCGGAGTGAAACTAGAGAGATTAGCACATTTTCCGGAAGAAGCTGAAGCACTTCTGAAAGAATATACGGACATGACAGATGAAAGAGCTGCGGAGACGGCGAGAACCATTGAAGAGAAAATAGAGTATTTAAACCTGTTCTTTCAGGGAAAGAAGATATGGAAGAAGGAGCGGTACTGGTGAAAGAGGCTGAAAAGAAGATCCCGATGAAAATAGAAGACGGAAAACTCTACATCGGCGATATGCCGCAGCTTATTGTCGATTTGGAGACGCAGGAGAATTATATCCGGACGGAAGAACGTCTGATCTCTTATAAAAAGAGGATCGAGCTGAGTCCTGATCTGCTTGCGGGAAAGCGGGCAAATGTCCTGCAGACTGCGCTGGAATATTATTACACGCAGGCGTGTGAGGTCGCAGAAGGGATAAAGATTGCGGAAGAGTACCGCCAAAAGGCGAACACAACGGTTCGCGAAAAACGATAGAGAACGATAAGGTGCAATGACATGACTACAGATATGACAAAGGGACCTATTATCCCGCAGCTTACAGAATTTACAATACCACTTGTGCTGGGAAATCTGTTCCAGCTTACATACAATGCGGCGGATTCCGTGATCGTGGGAAAATTCGTCGGGGACGACGCCCTTGCAGCGGTGGGGAGCGCCGGTCCGATCATGAATATGGTGATCCTCTTTATCAGCGGGATGTGCATGGGAGCCGGAATCCTGATGAGCACCCAGTACGGGGCGAAGAAATATGAGCAGCTGCAGCGGCAGATCAGTACGACCATGCTGGGCGGGCTGGCTTTTTCGGCGGCGATCGCGGTGCTGCTGATTGCTTTCTCCTATCCGCTGCTGAGGCTTCTGCAGGTGCCGGAAGATATTATCCACTCGGCGGTGATGTACCTGCGGATCGTCTTCGTGGGACTGATCTTTACCTTTATCTATAATTTCTTTTCCAATACACTGCGAGCCCTGGGGGACAGTAAAGTGCCGCTGTATTTTCTGATCATCAGCGCATTTCTCAATGTTGTGCTTGATCTATTCTTCGTAGTCGTGGTGAAATGGGGCGTCCCGGGAAGCGCGCTTGCGACCATGCTGAGCGAGGCGCTGTGCTGTCTGTTCTGTCTGATCTATATTAAGAAAAAGATCCCGCTTCTCTGTCTGGGAAAGAAGTGGAGAGTCTTCGACGGCTCGATCCTGCTTCGGACATTCAACTACGGGATCACAAGCGCTCTGCAGCAGATGTGCATCCAGCTGGGAAAGATCTGTGTGCAGACCGTCGTTAATGTGCAGGGCGTGGCATTTATCGCGGCATTTACCGCCATCAACCGGGTGGATGATTTCGCCATGACGCCCCAGCAGAATATCGCCCATGCGTCGACCACATTTATGGCGCAGAACAAGGGCGCGGGAAATATCAAAAGGATGAAGAAAGGATTCCTAAGCTCCATCATTCTTCAGGTCATCTATACGACAGTGATCGCCATTGTTGTGTTCGTATTTTCCCGTCAGATCATGCAGCTTTTTGTCAGCGACGGTTCTGAGGAGGTCATTACTCTGGGAATGTCCTATCTGCAGCTCATCGCATTTATGTATTTTATGCCGTCGGCGACAAATATTATACAGGGCTTCTTCCGCGGACTGGGAGATCTGAAAGTAACGCTGATCAGTACGATCCTGAATATGTCGGCGAGATTTCTGTCAGCGTGGATCATGATCCACATTCTGGGCGGCGGATTCGGATGCCTTGCATGGGCAAACTTTGTGGGCTGGATTGCCATGCTTGCATTCCAGGTGCCGATGATTGTGACGAGGTGGAGGAAAGAAAAATAGGCAGAAAGGAGGGACTTTGATGGTACAGGAAAAAATATGCGTCGGTGTAGTCGGCGCCGCTGTACGGCCAGACGATGGATACGCCCAATGAAAGTCAGGTCAACGCGGTGCTGCAGTTTGAAAACGGCGTGACCGGGACATTTCACATCGACGCGGATTCTGTGATGGAAGATCAGGCTTACTTTACAATTTACGGAACGAAAGGTATTCTGATGCTGACCGATCCGAACCAGTTCGGCGGGCAGGTCCGCTTTCTTCCGAATATTCCGAATCCGGCTGACCGGCAGGAGCCATCCGTGCTGCAGAGCGTAAATGAGTACAGCGATAATTCGAGGGGAATCGGCCCGTCGGATCTGGCTGATACAATTCTGAACGGGACACCGCTGCGTCCCTCGGCGGAGATGGCATATCACGTACATGAAGTCTTAAATGCCATGCTGGAGGGCGACATTTACAGATATCAGGTCATCCTGTGTGAGACCGGAGCCTTTACGATAACAGTTCAGCCATGGCACGGGCTTAACTGTTATCTTTGAAGGAAGAAAATATCTGAATATGCTTGAATACAGGGCAGCAGGAGAAATCTCCGGAATTGCTTTGCCGATAACCGGAGAAATCGGATAAGGAGGTCGCGGAAATATGCCGAATGAATCAGGAGAATGGATCATGCGCGGACTGGATTGGGACGATCCGCTGCGTATCCGGACGCCGGAGGAGCTGATAAATTATATCGATCAGGTGGGCTTCCTGCCTCTTTTTGCAAATGAACTGCCGGGCTTTTCCGTGGAGGATCATGTCTATCCTTATTCGTGGTGGACCGGAGATCCGGAACAGGATCCGTGGGTGTGGCGGGAGATTATAGCCCGGAGCGGGCGTGTGGCATATGGAAAATTTTTTGACAGAAAAGCCGGGTTTATCTCGAAAGAATGGTTTCCCTATTTTGCAAATTACAGGCGGGACGGATATGATTTCGACGCCCGGTATGAAGATGAACTTGCCAGCAGCAGGAGCAAAAAGATCATGGATCTTTTTGAGGATGAGAGGGAGCTCTATTCCTTTGAAGTGAAGAAGATGGCAGGATTCGGGAAAGGCGGAGAGAAAAATTTTGACGGAGTGATCACAGAACTGCAGATGCAGGGCTATATTGTGATCCGGGATTTCCGAAGGCGCTGCCGCAAAAAAGACGGCGTGGAGTACGGCTGGCCCATAGCCGTGTATACAACGCCGGAAAATCTGTGGGATTATGAGACTGTGTCCGCTGCTTATAAGGAAGATCCGCAGATTTCATACAGCAGGATTGTGGAGCAGGTGAAGAAAGAGTTCCCGGATGCTTCGGATAGACGGCTTAGGATGTTATAAAAAATAGCACTCGCCCCTTGACAGTGCTAATAACAGGTGCTATAGTACAACTAGAACAAAGGAAGAGGAGCAAAAAGGAACCGAATCCCCAGTTCGGACAGCTTGCGACACTTGAGACAACTTCAAGAGTGCTGATGGCAGCCGCCAAAAGCGGTTCATAAAAATTTGTTTCTGATGTTTTATAATGGAAGGAGAAATGACTTATGTTAATGCCGAGTATTTTTGGAGAAAACTTATTTGATGATGATTGGATGGATTTCCCGTTTGATTCAGATTTCTGGGGAAAAAGGAATCCGTTGTATGGTAAACACGCAAAGAACTTAATGAAGACAGATATCCGCGAGCACGATAACGGCTATGAGCTTGATATCGATCTTCCGGGATTTAAGAAAGATGAGATCAGTATTGATCTTGACAGCGGTTATCTGACGATATCCGCAGCTAAAGGTCTTGACAAAGACGAGGAAGATAAGAAAGGCAAATACATCCGCAAGGAGCGTTATGCAGGAGCAATGCAGAGAAGCTTCTATGTAGGCGACGGAGTAACAGAGGAAGATGTGAAGGCGAAATTTGAGGATGGTATCCTGAAGCTGAGCATTCCGAAGAAAGAAGCAAAAGCAGTGGAGACGAAAAAGACCATCGCGATCGAGGGATGATCTTTCCCGAAAGGGCATAAAGCATAAGATGACCCGGTACGAAAGTACCGGGTTTTTTTGGGTAACGGTTCAGCCATCTGACATCAGAACTGTTACTTTTTTTGTGCCGGAAAGATAAATATGTATTATAATAAGGAATATCATGACTGTAACAGCGGAGATACGGCTCAGAGAGGCTGTATCCTTATGAGTATGAATACTGACAGAGAGGAGCAGGCAGGTCGATAATGAAAATCCGGTTTTTCCCTACTTTGCGAAACTATAGAAAGGAATATCTGGCAAAAGACATTTTTTCCGGTGTGGTCATTGCTGCGGCTTCCATCCCTATTTCCATGGGGTATGCGCAGATTTCAGGGCTTCCGGCAGCTTATGGACTGTATGGGTCTTTGCTCCCGATCATTTTGTTTGCCCTGTTTTCTACTTCACGGCAGTTTATATTCGGTGTAGACGCCGCGCCTGCCGCGATCGTGGGAGCGGCCCTTACCACCATGGGGATCAGCGCCGAAAGCAGCGGGGCAATGCAGTATGTGCCGGCTGTCGCGCTGGCAGCGGGACTGTGGCTGCTACTGTTTTATTTTCTCCATGCGGACCGGATCGTAGATTTTATTTCTACGCCGGTCATGGGAGGATTTATCAGCGGGATCGCTGTGACGATCATCCTGATGCAGATCCCGAAGCTGCTGGGAGGTTCCGCCGGGACAGGCGAGCTTCTGGAACTGCTTCGCCATCTGGCAGAGACAGTACTTCATATAAATGGAGTTTCGTTTATCCTTGGCATTCTGGCGCTTGCGGTGCTGATCGCCGGGAAACGTCTGGTCCCGAAATTCCCGATGGCGGCTGCGGTTATGGCCGCAGGTGTTTTCCTGACCGTATTTTTTCATATTGATGACTATGGAGTACCGCTTCTGGATCATGTAGAACCGGGATTTCCCGGATTCTTCCTGCCGGATTTCCTGCAGCTCAATCTCACGGCTGTGATCGGCCGGGGACTGATGGTCGCCGTTGTCATCATGGCGGAAACGCTTCTTGCGGAAAATAACTTTGCGTCCCGAAACGGGTACAGTCTCGATGACAGACAGGAAATCCTGGCCTGCGCAGCCGGAAATATCGCTTCGGCAGCAGTCGGATGCTGTCCGGTCAATGGCAGTATTTCCCGGACTTCCATGAATGAACAATACGGGGGACAGACACAGGCGGTGTCCCTGACAGCCGGAATCGTGATGGCTGTGATCCTGATGTGCGCCACGGGATTTATCGGTTATCTGCCGATCCCGGTACTGACGGCGATCGTGATATCGGCGCTGATGAATGTTGTGGAGGTCCATCTGGCGGTCCGGCTCTTTAAGGTGAGCAGACAGGAATTCCTTATCTTCATGGCGGCATTTGTGACTGTTCTTTTCCTCGGGACAATCTACGGGGTTGTGGCAGGGATCCTTCTCTCTTTTGTGGCGGTGATCATAAAGGCGACGAATCCGCCCAGACATTTCCGGGGAATGATACCGGGGAAACAGGAATTTTACGATCTGGACGGAAACAGGGCGGTATGGCCGGTAAAAAATGTCCTGATTTACCGGTTCAGCGAAAACCTGTTTTTCGCAAATATCAAGATACTTCAGAAGGATATTGAAAATCATATAAAAGAAGATACAAAGGCAGTGATACTGGACGCAGGGGCTGTCAACAGTGTTGACATTACCGCGGCAGACGGGCTTGCAGCGCTGGCGGATAAACTGAAGAAACAAAAGATACGTTTTTACATAACCGAACATTCGCAAAATATCAACGATCAGTTCAGGAAACTTGGCATCGGCAGGCTGATCCGGGAGGGAATGGTAAGGAGGACGATCATTTCCGCGCTTTCGGATCTGGGAATGAAGGAACCGTTCCCTCTGGATATTCCCGAAAGCGAGATGGAAAAGGTGCGGAGAAACCGTTACTTTGCCCTGTCCCCGGAGGAAGAAAATTCACTGGAAGAGTTTGCATGGGCGTTTGGATCGGATGCAGTATGGGAGATTGAAAAGCAGGTGAAGTCGATCGTTGAACAGATCCACGGCATCCCGGATCTGGAGCAGCTGTCTCAGGCAGGGCTGGAGGAAAAGCTTCAGTACTGGCATTCTCTGGGCCCGCTGGATGAAGATGAACTGTTGAGGAGACTTGAACTGCATATTGATGATTTTCCGGATGAGTTGAAGGAAAACAGCGCTCTCGCAGTCAGGCTGATCGAAAGAAGGAGGAGAGTGCTGCGGGATCGGATCTTAAGAGAACATCCGAATATCAGGGAGCATCTGAAAGAAAAAAGAAATATTCTGGAGCAGCGTCTGCAAAAGCAGAATCCGGATGGAATGCAAAAGCTCCATAATCTGGAAAATCAAAACCGATAAAAGACAGTTTATAAAAAACAAAAGTAAGGTGTGGATCATGATATCTTTAAATGATTATTTATATTCCGGGGATACCGTATTGAAAATACTGAAAAAATATACCCGTGATCTGAAAAACTCAGCGGAAAAAAATCAGAACGAAGTGGACAGGCTTCATGCTGTATTCCTGAAGCGTACCTCGGATCTGCTGGAACATAATGATTTCCTGACGGCACAGTCACAGAAAATCCGGGAGTTTTATAAATACATGGCAAAGGAATACGCCCATCTTTCTTTTACATTCAAAGGAAGGATCAAGTCGCTGATCCGTGCGGAAACAAAATTTAACGGTTATATTGTGGAATATATCTATGATTATTATACCGGTCAGGGAGAGTATCCTTCGCTGGAAGAACTGAAAAAGAAACTGAACGGTTTTCGGGATCTGATCGCGTACCGCATTGTCATATCTATGCCGAAGTGCCATATTGCGGATGACAAAGAACGGGAGAAAGAGGAAATCCGCAATCTGTACGCCATTGCAAATGTCATGAAGGATTTTCTGGAGGACCGCGGATTCCGCGCGGAGCCTGCCTTTGGCGTAAAAGAAAGTACTTCTCCATTGCTGAGCGATGCGGTGCGGCCTTATTACAGAGATTATATCTGTCATGCGAAGCGGGACGGATACCGTTCTCTGCATATTACATTTTTTGATGAAAGCGCAAAATGCTATATGGAAATGCAGCTTCGCACCAAGGATATGGATGATATAGCGGAAATCGGACCGGCAAATCATCTCGGATACGAGAAAAAGCAGAAGAGCGAGCGCGCCAGAAGAGATATTATCCCGGAGGGGGAGAATGTTTATTTTGACGAGGCCTATGAAAGAGTCAGGAAACTGCAGGAGCTGGATCTGTCAAAAGTGGATGTGAATATGTTCTCGGCCGTAAACAACAGCCTTATAAATGACGGCTGCGGCCTGTACAGGGGAAGGCTGATCCTTCCGTATGAGCATCTGTCCAGATTTCAGAATGATCTGATCGATTAAGCGGGGATCAATGCAGAAAATCAAGCTTTTTTCAGGCTTTCTAAAAAAATCTTAAAAAAATTAGCACTCACCTCTTGGCTCGTTTGGGGTGGTTTTGTCCTGTGGTATCAGAGCCCGTAAAGCCTTATTTTATAAGGTTTTTGCGGGTTCTTACTTTTTGTCTGAGAGCGTCAAAAATCGTCATTTTGAAAGAAAATGGTGTAGTAAATGGTGTAGTAAAAAGGTTGTGGGAGATATGGAGAGGGATGGAAATAAGTTTTAATGTTTAACATAACCGGCGTTGAAAAAAAAGATAGCCTGTGGTATTATAGCTGTACGAACAGGAATAAATGTATTGTAATAAAGTACAAAAGGAGAAAGTATGGGATCGATACTGGAAAAAGTGACATTGTATGATTTCCTGGGGTATCTTGTTCCCGGCCTGGTGTTCTTAACTATTGTTTTATTTTGTCCTGTTGCAGATATGAATAATGTGGAAACATTAAACATATATAATACGGGGATTTTTACAGCGATATTTCTTTTGGCAGGTTTTACATCAGGAATACTGCTCTCGGAGATTTCCAGAATTATTTTTTCGGTGCCGTTTTGTTTCAGGAGATTCAGAAATTTTTATTATAAGATCATTCTGAAAAAATCGGGGCTAGAAACAGAGGTTATAAAACAGGCTCTTATCAACAGCAGATTTATGCTGACCCCGTCTTCTGACAATATACAGGACATAGCACAATATCGCAGGACAATGTATGGGGACATACAGATAGATGAACAGTATAAAAGGATCCACAATTATGCATCAGCTGAGTCTATGTATAAAAATCTCTCTTTTGCATTTTTGATCGGCGGAGCTGTCTTCCGGCTACATTTTAATTGTGCACAGCATTCGCCGGGATGGGTTTTTTGTTTTATTTGGTGGGGCGGTGTTCTGCTTTTTGCTGGACGGCATATCAGATTTCATTTAAAAAAGGATTTGTATACACTGGTCTGGTTTGTGAGAAAATATCTGACATAGATTGTTAAAGGTGTATCATTCGAAAGGAGGAGAATTCTTGACAGAGAATATATGGCTCAAAAGGCTGAGAGAGCTGGAAAGGAACAACGAAAAAGAGCAGTTGCTTAATCCCAGTACACGGATGGCTTGTATAAGGGCAAGGAAGAGGCGGAACCAGATGGAAGCAATGCAGAAGAAATATCAGAGTAAATGTGTGCATTAGAGAAAGCGGCAGAAACGATAAAATAGTTTTCTGCCGCTTTCTTGTATAATTTTTCTAAAGAGGAGAGTGAAGATGATGGAAGAATCAGTATACAAGAAAAATCTGGAAATAGTTCCTCATCATAAAATGGGAATTAAAATTTTGGATAAGGCGCAGTTGAAAAATCTGTTTCCTGACTATGAAAGTCTTTTAGAACGGATAGAAGAGCACCGGAAGCAGATCAATGTGCTGAACAGAAAAAAGGACTACATAGATAACCAGTATAACCTGATGTACGATAATGTGTTTTCTATTATGGGGAAAAGGGGAGCTGGGAAAACATCGGCAGTGCTTACTCTGAAACAACTCCTTCGCAGCAGAAATAAAAATGATATTGTATTGCCGATCATCATGCCAGAGATTATCCCTCAGGAATGCAGCATGATCGGATGGATTTTATCATTACTTGAAGAGAGCGTAAAGGAACTGGAGGTACTGAGTGAAAAAAAGCCAGATGGAGAGTCGTTGTTCTTTGAGGGGTGTATGAGAAAGTCAAACGATTCTCTGCTCAGAGAGTATAACAAAGTGAAAGAACTCTGTTATTCTCAATTTTATCAGGTTCAGGCAGCAGAATCATTTACCGCTGCTATTGTCAATACGGAACAGCAGACACAGAACAGTTTTAATTTTTCTCATGAATTGGTCCGGTTTTGGGATGAACTGGTACGTACAGTTAAACAGACCTGCAGTCCGGATGCAGAACCGCTTATCTATATTATTTTTGATGATGTGGATCTGATGCCGGATGCTGTTATTTCCCTGATGTCTACAATAATCAAGTATTTGTCACATCCCAATCTTATTGTATTCGTAACGGCTGACGAGGATCTTTTGTACGATGTCATTGAAAACAGCATGAACAAAAGACTCGGGAAATATGAAGAATTGAAAACGTACAGTGCTCTTACAGAAGCTGCTCAGTGGGATGATGTACTGCAGGAAGGGACCTTTTTTAGTGAAATGAATAAAGAACGGCTGATGCTTCGGATAAACGAAAAACTGGAAATTGAGCGTGAAATTCCGAAACTGTATGGAGATAAGATACTTCCGCCTTCCTGCAGGTATTATTTACGGACGTTTAAAGGAAATAAAGAAAAAGCAAGATTTATAGAAAGAGTTCAGGTTGACGAATCAGATCAGAAGGAAACGGAAATTACGCTTGAAAAATTCGTAAAAGATCAGATTGCAAAATATATACAGGAAACAGGGCAGGAAGGAGCAGCCAACTTTGTGTTATATAAAGATAAGTTTATAAAGGCTTACTTTGCATTCTGGGGAGAAACCTCGCGTCAGCTGGCGAATGAGACTCTTATTTTAAAAGATTTTATAAATCATGTTATTTCGATACACAACAAGTTCCGAAAGAATGAATATACAGAAGAGGAATATTATGAAAATTTCTATTATATTATAAAAAAATTTATGAATAGTACGCTGAACGCACTCGGAAATGTCGGGTTATCTCTTAAAGAGGTCTCTGAACTGGTAGATGAACTTATTGTTTATGTGCCCGAGAACTGGGGGATTTATCTGAATTATTCATATCTGAGGGAATTAACAGAGAACAGGATGAATAACGAGAGACTGATTAATCTGAAGGAGAGTATCAGGCAGCCGGTACTACTGGTTATTTTGTTGTTTTTTATTGAAAATATATTGTTGATGGAAAAGAAAAGTCTGGCTTCGCTGCAGTGGGGGGAAAGAAAAAGAATACACGGAAGAGGAATTTTAGTTGACATACTGGATCACATTACCGGTGGAAAGAATTCTCTTGTATGCAAAAGTCAGGGGGAGGATCTGAATGAATTTCTTGTATTTTATGAAGGGATTATAGATTCCCCTGAAATACTTATTGAGTATGATATTTCAAAAGTTAGAAGCGTGAGGGTATATCTTCAGACGCTTCCCTTATCTCAGACGGATGTACGCCCTAAAATGGATTATTTTGAAAGACACAATCCAAAATGGTTAAGGACAATAGCTCAGATTCTGTATTTATCATCTGAATGTATTTTTGATATTCAAAAACCTCAGCTTCTTATGCGTAAATTGATTTACAGAGCATCTGAGTTTTATGATCCATATTATCTCCAGAAATTAGATGAGTGTAAAGAATTCATCCTGGATACATTGAGCAATGTGTATAAGTGGAAAAAACAGACGGAACAGGACGAAATGCCGCTGAAAGATTTTCAGCCAGAAGAGCTGTTTGTGATGAACTGCAACAATGAAGATATAAAAGAAGTTTCAGATCTGGAAGAGTTGGAGGGAAAACTGGCAGGATTATGCGAATTTAATCAAAAGCCATTTCAAAATCTGGTATATGTGGGAAAAGGAGGAACGGAATTTCTCCTTGAGCAGGCCGAAAATGCATGCAGAGTTTTAAGCGATTTGTATGACCAGTTTGATTTCTATAAATTCAAGAACAGAGAGGAGTATGAAAAACTGCAGGAAGAAATATATGATCTGCTGGAAGTCAGAATTATATGTGACGAAAAAAATCTTACGGTAGACAGGGGACTGATCAACAATCTTCTGGAAAGGATAAGCAGGGAAGTTTCTGCGATGAAAATAAAGAGCAATCAGGATTGGAATTATTCAATTGAAACGAATATACGAAGGCTGGAAACTTTATTTTTGGAATTAAGTGCCAGCATACACCTTGCGTTTGTCGATAATGCGGATATAGAACGGGGAAAAGAGATCGTAAAATGGAATGTTATATTTATGAATCTGCAGAAATATTATCTGATTTCCTGGATCCTTGATAAAAAGGGAAGCGGAGAATCTCGTATTAACAGAAAGAAACTGCCTTATAAAAATCTGTATGAAAGTATTAAAGCAGAGTTAGACAGATCAGATAATAAATATCTGGGACAAATGCTTCATAATCATATCCGTGAAGCATGTACAAAATATATGCAAAAGTTATGGCAGGAATAAGTTGAATGGATAAAATTAGATTATATCAGATATTAAGTGTTTTAACGGCACCTTACAGAGAAGAAGAGTTTCTGAAACGGGATCTGGATGTTATTGCGGCCGTCAGATATAATTTCGCCCAGGTTAAAAAGCGCAGAAATATGACAGTTGCACAACAGAAAAAATGTGAGGGCAGATATTATAAAAGTGAAAAAGAACTGGAAAGGTTCCTGAGGGCTCATCGGGATTGGGCAATAAGAAATCTGGACGATTTTAAACTTTTATTGAATCTGTTTTTCCCTGAAGAGAAAATTTCTTCTATGTTTCTAAAAGATAAAGAGATGGAAGATAATATTTATTGCATTGATAATTTTTATCTTGAAAATATCTATGCAGTAGCTGCGTCACTTCTTACTTTCCGGGATGGACGGATGGCAATACGTACATGGATCAATGACGACGATGAAAGTGACATTTTTAAGTATCCTACCGTTTTTGATAAGGTTGAAATATGGAATCTTCTTGGCAGAATGATGGTTACGGATATTTTTATTGCGGCGTTTTTTGTTGAAATAAATGTGACAGAACTGTATTATCTTGACGGACAGACAAACGGGATTTTTTTGGCAGATAAGACACTGGAAAAAATACTTCAGAAAGGTCTGGCAGAAACACATATGCATTTTAATGCAGGCGGAGATTTTATGTATCTCTGGCAGGAAGAGATGAATCTGAAGAAATGGGAGAAGTGTCTTGTTTCTGAAGAAGAGTATTCCAGGTATGTGAAACGGCATAAAGTGAATTTTGTTCAGAGCGTTTATCGTATCCTCTGGGCAGAATATCTTGAACAGGATGCTTGTGAGAGTTTTCAGAAGTTTATAGGGCAGGAGTATTTCAGTGATCATAGAGTAATAAATCGGCTGTTTAATGGCATGTTGAGCGGGAATGTGCAAAGTTATAGTCCGGAATGGAAAGATCTCAACGATATGCTTATGGTAAAGTGGAAAATCACAGATGACCGGGAAGAGATGCTTTTTGCAACTGTTTATAATAAACTCAAAGGAATTAATACGTTTTCAGAAATAATAATGTTGTTCAGAAGTCTGCTCTATTTTAAGAATAAAGAAAATTCAGAGGAAGAATTATATATGTTCCTGCAGTATTTACGGCTGAAAAACATCTATTACAGAGATATTGTTCAGCAAAACCAGATACAGGGATTGATTAATTTCAGGCAGTATTTTGGAATGATGAGTGGCAGATTTTCAGTTTTCAGCCATATTGAAAAAAGGTATGAGGTAATATTTAAAAGTGTGGCTCATAATGTATATTTGCGGAAACTTGAAGTGAGGGTTAGCCCTAATGTTAAGTTATACAATGATTCTAAATTTTACGATTACGAGAATGTAAGAAAAGAAATAGAAAAAAATTACCTTGTTCAGGTGGAAAAAATTTTAGGAACATACAGGAACTATCTGTTTCAGATTGCTGGAGTTTCGGAAGAAAAATCTTGGGATGAAAACTATTATGGCAAGTATCTGGATCAAATGTATGAGAACATGAAAACAGGTCTTCCGTCTATCGGGATAATTTTTCATTTTATAAAAACAGATTATGTGGATAATCGCATTGGCGATATGTGCTGGGTGCAGAAAAAGAAAGAGGGCAATTTACAGTCCAGACATTTGCTGATATGGCGTGAAGCACTGGTAAAATGTGGCCGAATTCTTGAAGAGCTGAGGTCGCGCATCCCATACCTGGGGGAGTATGTTGTGGGAATAGATGCCGCGTCAGAAGAGAATAAAACAGAGCCGTGGATATTTGCACCTCTTTATGCGGGAATCCGAAACAGAAAGATTACAAAACCGCTGCTTAAAGATGATCATGGCAATATCATGAAATTGAATAATCTTGGTTTTACATATCATGTAGGGGAAGAATACAGGCATTTGCTCTCTGGATTGAGGCATATTGATGAAGTGATCGAGAAATTTCATTATAAGGCAGGCGACAGAATCGGTCATGCAATCGCGTTGGGGACAGATGTGGAACAATGGACTGCGCAAAATGAAGTTGTTGTAATTCCTGTTATGGAACATCTGGAGAATCTCCTTTGGTTATGGGGAAAGATTATTCACCGAAACTGGATCGTCGAAGTTGGGACGGCAACTTTAGAAGGAAGAATTCTGGAACTGGCCAAAATGGTTTATGGCAATATAACAGGTCTTACTGTAAATATGCTGTATGAAGCATATGATCAAAAATTCTGCTACAACTATGAGAAACATTTTGAACGGATGAGGAAATATGTTTTGGATAATGTGGATCCGGATGATTGTGAGGCAGATCAGCAAGGACATTTCTGTAAATTTTTTGATATTGCATATCCTTATGGTTTTTCATGGACAAGTGAAAAAGTATTCTGTACATATTTCTGTCCTGTGTTTTACCAAAAATTTATGAAACCGATTCTGGTACATGTCAATTCTGAAGAAAAAGAAATATTTGCCAGGGTTCAGGAGTATCTAATTTTGAAAGTGGAAAAAATGGGTATTTATGTAGAAACAAATCCGACCTCAAATTTAGCCATAGGTGATACGCGTTCTCTTTATTCTGCACATGTACTGAACCTTAATTCCCGGGATCTTGTAGATGATGATAAAGTTAAACATGAGGTACTTGTAACTGTAAATTCTGATGATCCGGTAATTTTCAATACGAACAGTGAAAATGAATTGGCGTATGTTTATCATGCATTGACCTATCAGGGGTATAAAAAAGAAAGTATATTAAGATGGGTTGATAAAGTGCGTAAAACGGGGATGGACAGCAGTTTTGTAAAGAAGGAAAAATATCCTTCGCAGCAGATCAGAGAAATAACTGCACTGCTTAATGGAATTGAAGCTTATATTGGGAAAAATAGTTAAATGAAAATGAAGGATAAAGAAAGAACTTGAAGTGTGCGGAAAAGGGGAAACTTGGAGAGTAGTATGCAGTGGCAATGCGATTAAGATAGGTATCCGAAGTGAATTGCCCAAATTTCTCGGAGAGGTCTGTTGAATTGCCGGAATTGGGGTCTGACCGCATGGACATATTTTAACATCAGTTTGATGATATCCACTGGCTTATGGGAATCCCTTCGGAGAAAAAATTTTCTTGTTAACTTTAAAGTGGATGAAATATCGATTTCATAAAGATACTTGTTTTTGGAGGATCGCTTCTTTTTGTAGTTTGTTTCAGCTGCTTCATTGGCAAGAAGAATCCCGAAGTTATACAGGATCATATTTGCATATATTTCTTGTTTTAGAAATTCAGGCTTTACTGTGAAACAAAAACTTCCGTGTAGCCAAAAAAGCGCAAACTACCCCTAACAAGCTTTCAAAGGTTCATTTTGAACTCCACTGGCAGATTCAAGCGGCAACTACCGGAGCTTCCCAGCCAAGTGCTTTTAGCTTTTTCAAATAGGCATTGATCTTACGTTCCTTGTTAAACTGGTTATAATATTCAGCCCCAAGATCCTTGAAAATAACCCCATCCTTAAGGATATGGTATATCGCTATGAGCATGGAATGGGCAACTGCAACATATGCCCGTTTCTTTCCTCGATGGGCACTGATCCTCATAAACTGTGCGTAAAAATATGATTTTTTGTTCTTTACAGCACTATGTGCGCAAGTGATCAATGTGGTCCGCAAGAGGGTATTTCCTTTCCGGGTTTTCCCTGATTTTCGCTTTTTAGCGCTTTCATTATCACCTGGACATAGCCCTGCCCAGGAAGATATATGCCGGTCGGAAGGAAAACGGTCCATGTCCGTTCCGATAACGGAAATGATAGCCTGGGCACTGGTATTACCGATTCCGGTTACATCTTGGATTGCCTTTGAAGCCTGCTTTTCTTCCGGCTTCATAAAATTATCAATCTCTTCATCCAGATTTTTTATATGAATGTTGAGTTCGTCCAGATGGGTAAGAAGTTCTTTCATCATCCGGCGCTGAAGCGGAGTCATCACACCGTTCAGGTCATCGATGATCTGTTCCTTTGTGGCTTTGAGATTATGAGCGATGACTTTCTGCTCATACATTTCGTCATATTTTGCACTGTCAATGGTTTCTCCTGTAAGAAGATATTCCAGAATGTTGCGTGCGCTTTTACCATTGATGTCTCTGACCGTACCTGAAAGCTTGATGTTTGCGCCTTCCAGCATTTTCTGGAGACGGTTCAGTTCCCGGGTGCGTTCACCAACGAGACTTTTCCGGTAAAGGACCAATTCCCTCAGTTCACGTTGATCCTTATCCGGAATAAAACTGGGCTGGAGCAGTCCATGCTGAAGGAGATCGGCAATCCATTCCGCATCTTTTACATCCGTCTTCCGCCCCGGAACTGCTTTCATATGGTGGGCATTTACCACCATGGCTTTAAGGTCAGAAGATTCAAGGATGTTATACAGAGGCTTCCAATAAGAGGCAGTGCTTTCCATGGCAGCCATCTCACAGCCGCCTGCTTTGAGCCAGTCAGCCAGTTCAAGAAGTTCTCTGGTTGTTGCACCGAACTTACGCACTTCCTGCTGATTGCCTTTTCTGAAACAGGCTACGATGAGTTTTTTGTGCACATCAATACCACAACATTTGTCGTAAATTTTATCCATAATGGCACCTCCATGGATGAATTTATGGCATGGTACTCTGTCTGTTATCATTTTACTGTACGTTCTTCTGCCGCAAGCGGCTGGACAGATGGTGGTGCAAATGAGAGTACCTGAAATCAGTTTAGATTGCGGGCTACAGGCCCAAAATAAACACGATCTTTGCCGTTAACTATAGTATAGGCAGTGGCAAAGATAAATTCAATAACCGCCTGTCATCATGGTTTCATTTATGGTGGTGCCAAGTGAGCGAGGCATGAGGGTTTAGAATGAAAATAAAGAAGGCTGTTGACATGCTTAAGATAGCGAAAGGCAGTTCCGATCCCCCATCGCCAGTGATAATACTCCTTAATATCATCCATGGTGAAAGAATAAGGAAGGTTTGAGAATGCGAGGGGACAGGTACCATAAAAAGAACATCTCCCAGCAGGTAATGACAAACTGGATGATCCAGTGTGCGGACCGGTATCTGGAACCGCTTTATGATTACCTTCATAACAGGATTACCGTTTCCATGTGCTGCAGGCCGATGAGACTCCGGTCAATGTGCGTTTATAGTGCCTGGCACCTTGAAATAGAGGAATGTTGACAGCATTTTGAAAATGGAGCGTCTGCCGGAAAAAGTAGTAGGACACAGATAGTAAATCAATTCATTTCATAACAACTTTGCTAGCTTAAATAAAAAAGTGATGATATAACATACCCTTATTACTATTTGCTTTGCAGGTCAAAAGCGCAGGCACTCTTTCCAATATTTTCGTGTTGGAGTATAATGTTAAAAAATCAGGTGTGGAGGTTTGGTTTTGAATAAAAAACTACAAGTATTTATTTCGTCTACATATACAGATTTAATAGAAGAACGTCAAGCAGCTGTTCAAGCAGTTTTAGATGCTGGACATATTCCAGCAGGCATGGAACTTTTTAAAGCAGGAAATACATCTCAGTTAGAAACTATTTATAAATGGATAGACAACTCTGATGTATATATGCTTATTCTTGGTGGACGCTACGGAAGTATTGAAGAAAAAACAGGGAAAAGTTATACTCAACTTGAGTATGAGTATGCTATCAGAAAGTGTCTTCCAGTTTTTTCTGTTGTATTAAGGAATGATTTTGTAAAGCAAAAAGCTGAGTTTTTGGGAGAAGAATATGCTATCGAAAAGGCAAATATATCACAATATAATGAATTTAAAAATTTAGTTATGTCTAAAATCGTACGAGAAGTGAGCGATTGTAAAGATATTATGTTGGCAATCCATACTACATTAAAGGATTTTATAGAAGAATATGAATTTGTTGGTTGGGTTCGCAGTAATGATACAGAATTAAATGCTGATTTATTAAAACAGTTGAATGATATGAACAACCGTGTTGCGGACTTGAAAAAAGAAAAGGATGAATTGAAACTCAAACTAGATTGTTTAGAACAAAGTTTTGAATCCAATTTAGCATTTGAAGGTCAGTTTATAAAAATTGAGGGAAACTATCAAGAAAACCATGGAAGACCGGGAGCGCCTCATTATGTAGAACGTTCTGTTTCTAAGGAAATAACTTGGGACAAGATGTTTCTGCTATGGGCACCCTATCTAATCCAAACTTTAAGTTACTCTAAAGCAAAGCAATCCTTAGAAAGTGCTTTAATAGATTATATAGGACATTATTTTAATATCAATAATAATCTTTTTCAAATTATTAAAATTCAGTATCATGCACTGGGGCTAATTAGATCGTTTGAAGCCCGAACAACTGCTGGCGGTACGGCAGAGTTTATTTCACTTACAGATAAAGGAAAATCTTATTTGATACAAAAAAGTGCGATTACTAAATCATAAAAGAATTTCAAAAGTCTGCGAGGAATATAATGGATAATCTAAATAAATTTAAAGCATATTAAATTTTGGATAAAATATAATCATTTAAAATTTATTACTGCTGTTGGTTGCATTGCATTTGGTATAATAATAGGCGTCTTGCTCTGTAAAAATGTTGAAACAAAATATGACTGGTTAATAGGTATTTTAACAGGTTTAATCACCTCAATGGTAGTTTCTGTATTCTTAGATTGTTTCAATAAAATCGCACAAAAAAAGAAAGATGACGCAATTAAAAGGGCTACAATATTCCATTTTTGGAGTGATATGATTGCTCAATCTATGCATATGTTAGCGTGGGAACATCCACTATATCATCATGCTTGTGATATAGATTATATGGAACAGTTTGTAGAAGAAAAAGTTATACCACTTAAGAACGAATGCCAAAATACCATACAATTCTATTCAGCGGTACTTACTAAATCGGAATTTGATGCACTTGATATGCTTTTTCTACAATCTCAAAGCATTATTACTTTAACAAGTAGCAAACTATGGGATACAATGAAAAACAAAGAAAAGCTATATCACCGCTTTTACAATTTTCTCGGTCATAGAGATAGAGCATTGCAGGAACTGCCTGAAATGGATTACAATGAAATTAGGAAAAATGTTGAATATGTATATTCGGTGTTGCGAGATTATTTAAATGTATTGGAAAATGCCATAGATGTATTTAGCTATTTGTTCTATGACAATAAGAGTTACAAAAATCTGCATTCGGATATTATTAAGGCTGATACACAAAATCGAGGGTTACTTGAAAAGTGAGATAAATCACATTTTATTTTGGATTTTAAATAAGGAAAAATCGGGGCGCGGCAGCCAATTATGGTCACCGCGTCTGATAGTGTCAACAATTATGGTGATGTAGCGTCAGCCTCCACAGTTGGGTGCTGCTACATGACGCAGTCTGGCACATACGAGCATCAGAGCACTCTGCACATTAGGAAAAGTGCTGAGTAGGAACATTCATATAGGTTAAGGGCTCTTCATGTCCTCACAAAAACGGCATTCAACAGTGTAACAAGATTTAAATCCATGCCAACGAAAAGGGCAGGAACGAACAATATGCATAGGCTGTTTGCGCCCTGTTCTTTTACTTTGTATGTTCGTCAACTATAGAGTCAGCCACTCGCTGGCTTGAGTTTGAGCCATCCAATGATGGCCAGAAAGTGAGCCACCCTCAATGGCTCAGTCTAAGAGTAGCATTTATAACTTTGCAAGCATTTCAGTAAATCCTTGTTTAGTACAAAAATTATTGTGATAATCAGCAAGCCATTGATATTTAATCAATATACGCTTATTATCATGATATTTTTTTAGCGCATTACTAATTGCGTTGCCTTGTTCTTTTAGGCATGCCAAAAAATATTCAAAATATTCTCCATCTTTTCGGCAATCACAAATTAAATTATATCCTAATGATAAATAATCAAAGTACCATTTTTGTTCTTTATCTTGAGCTAAACCCACTAATATAGGAGATGGATTTAGACTGTCATCAATAATCACTCTTGGATAAATTGCCATTTCACTTTCTAATTCATAAGCTTTTACCAATCCAGAGCCAAAAATAAAGTGAAGTGTATCATCATAGTATAAATTTCCCTTGGTAATAGCGCCTCTGAAAAATATATCTTCTTTTGTATACTGTACAAGAAATTCACTTAACCCATAAAGCAAATTCATATATAAATTGTGCATGTCAGTTTCATTCTCATAAGGTGCAAAAAATAAGATATTGTCTGAAAATATCAAAGACTTAAATCTTGATATTCTCAAATTATATTTTCCATTTTTTTCATCTACATCTGCATTGCGTTTCTCAATATAAATTGATAAATTTGCCATTAAATCATGGATTTTATGGAGATATGAATTTTCAATATTTCTATTATCACAGTTTTGAATTAAATTTTTATAGCCCAAAATATCCAAAAAAAGGATAACATGATTTTTAACTTCCATTTTTACCTCACAACCGTAAATTTGAAATTAATTGTATCAGTATTTAGGTTTTTTTTCAATAAAACTAATCTTTTAATCCCTTTTCTGTGCCTATGTTTTCCACGCCCACATAAGACTGTCTATGTTCTGTTTTGTATTTTATTTTGTTTCGTGATTTTTAATATGTGGCGTGAATGGTTTTATTTTTTGTTGGTAGAAATATTCTTGACAAGTATCGCCATATCCGTAAGCCGCTTTTCAATGTTTTTTAATGCGTCGGCTACTTGTTTGCTTGTACCCTGTTTGGCAATGTTAGTAATAAGTTGTTGTGAATACTTGTGCGTGGTAAGGTGATTTTACAGTCACGGGGATGCGGACATTTTCTTGGACCATTAATCCTTCGTTATCCCCATTTATCATGCTGCTATAAGTCCTTGGCTCTGTCGGTATTGAATTGGACTCAAC
>CAJFGR010000028.1 GCA_904377845.1 uncultured Ruminococcus sp.
GTAACCGGAGACGGGATCAACCTTTCCTTTGCCCGCGGATACGTGAGTCAGTCATTCCGTATTTAACCACTTTTCAGATGATTTTCTACTCCTGAGCCGGTACGAAAAATCGGAATTTATCAACACTCATCAGCGATCTTATAAATTAGTTTCTCCGTATCTTCCCACCCCAGGCACGGATCTGTAATGGACTTTCCGTACACTCTGTTCTCATCTATCTTCTGGCATCCTTCTTCCAGATAACTCTCGATCATGACTCCTTTAACCAGTTTTTTTAGTTCCGGATTATAGTTTCTGCTGTGAAGCACTTCACTGACAATACGGATCTGTTCACGGAACTGCTTGTTGGAATTGGAATGATTTGCATCCACTATAGCGGCCGGGTTCTTCAGATCTCTTTGCTGATAAGCATCAAGCAGGCGTACCAGATCCTCATAATGGTAGTTCGGAATACAGGTACCATATTTATCTACTCCGCCTCTAAGAATCACATGGGCAAGATCATTTCCGTTTGTCGTCACATCCATGCCGCGGTAGATGAATGTATGGGAACTCTGGGCAGCCACTACGGAATTGAGCATTACGGAGAAATCTCCGCTGGTAGGATTTTTCATTCCCACCGGTATGTCCATACCGCTTGCAGTCAGGCGGTGCTGCTGGTTCTCCACAGATCGCGCTCCCACTGCCTCATAGGATAAAATATCGTCCAGGTAACTTCTGTTCTCCGGATAAAGCATCTCATCCGCCGCTGTCAGTCCGCTTTCTTCGATAGCGCGCGTGTGCATCTTCCGAATAGCAATAATTCCGGCAAGCAGATCCGGAGCCTGATCCGGCTTCGGCTGATGGAGCATTCCCTTGTATCCCTCTCCAGTTGTACGTGGCTTATTTGTATAGATTCTCGGGATGATCATCAGTCTGTCGCAGACTTTTTCATTGATTTGGGCCAGACGGTTTACATATTCGCATACAGAATCTTCATTATCCGCCGAGCACGGTCCCACAATTACTACAAATTTATCTGATTTTCCCGTAAATATGTCTCTGATCTCTCTGTCTCTTTTCTCTTTGATTTTCACAATATTTTCTGAGAGCGGATACTCTGCTTTCAGATCCGCCGGCAGCGGCAGCTGTACATTTATCTTCATTCCCATAGCTGTATTTCTCCTGTCTATAATAAATTCAGCCGCAGGACAGTCTGCGGGTTGTCTCTTCCTGCAGTTCCTGCGGCTCATTGTCATGATCCTGTTCTGAACAGCTCCATGCAGTATTTTTTATAAGATGTCAAGCAAGACGATAAGCCGGGTTATGTCATCGGACGATCATCTGTCTAGGCGCAGCGTCACCGCTGCGCTCAAGCGACCTACCTGAAACGTGACGGGCAGCCACATAGTTTCTATCCGGTCTTGCTTCGGATGGGGTTTACATATGCCCCTGCTGTTACCAGCAGGGCGGTAGTCTCTTACACTGCCTTTCCACCCTTACCGGGAAAATTCCCGGCGGTTTATTTCTGTTGCACTGGCCTTGGAGTCGCCTCCACCGGACGTTATCCGGCATCCTGCCCTGTGAAGCCCGGACTTTCCTCGTCTGCAGCCTTTCGGCATCCGCAGCCGCGATCGTCTGTCTTACTTGACACAGTTACTGATTATACTATTTTCATACGCCTTCGTCAACAATGAGATCATCTCCGTCCGCGGCTGTCGTGGCAAGCTCATCGCATCGTTCATTCTGGGGGTGCCCGTCATGTCCTTTTACCCAGTGAAATGTAACGCTGTGCCGCTCCTTTGCAGTGAGCAGACGCTTCCAGAGGTCTACATTTTTGACCGGCTCATTTTTGCCTCTCTTCCATCCTTTTTTAACCCAGCCGTCTACCCAGTGCTGGTTAAACGCATTCACAACATACTGGGAATCCGAATAGACTTCTACCGTACAGGGACGGTTCAGGGCCTCCAGCCCTGCTATCACCGCCATCAGCTCCATGCGGTTATTGGTGGTACGCACATATCCCTGTGACATTTCTTTAATATGCAGTTCTCCTTTTGTATCTACATACTCAAGTACACAGCCGTAGCCTCCGGGACCATCCGGATTTCCTCGTGCAGCCCCGTCTGTATATATTTTTACAAGCATTCTTTTTTCCTCGTTAATCTTTATTTATTCTCATTTTTTATATATCGAGCAGAAAAGTCTGCCCGGTGCGCTCTATTTTCATAATTTTGTCCTTGTATTCTTCTGTACATTTTTCCAGCATAAGGCGGTCAAATATCTTATAATTGCCCCAGAAATGCATTGGGAATACATATTTTGTATCCGTGCGTTTCATAAAGCAGTCAATCCCCCAGCAGTACTGTTCTCCCAGCCTCGGATCAACCGGAACGAACGCCACGTCAATCTTTTCATGCTGGAGCTTGTTAATCTCGGACTGATATGTCCTTCTCATCATTTTATTGAATGCTTCAGTCTCATCCTCCCAGTGCCACCAGTTCAGATCTCCCGCATGGTATATCGTCCTGCTGCCGCAGCGGACTACATATGCCACTCCCTCGTCATTTGATCGAAGTGTCGTTATCTTCATGCCGAACACTTCGATCTCTTCATTCGGAGCCGCAGTTACAATATCCCCCTCTTTTCTGTCGCCGGACACATTTTCCGCTCCGTCACGCTCTCCTGTCGCTTTCACATTCCCGGTATGTGGGAGGTAAGCTGCTGGTTCGATATCCGCCGAAAGAATAAAACGGATCTCCGGGAATACTTCCCGCAGTCCAAATATCTCTCCGGAAAAATGATCGTAATGCGTATGGCTTACAAACACTGCCATCTTCTTTTCCCTGTTCCACTGCGGGAGACTGCCCTTATAGTAATCGAACAGACAGTATATCTTTTCTGTCTCCACCAGAAATCCACTGTGCTCCAGATAAGTTACTTTTATCATTTTCTCTGTTCCATTCTCCCTATAAACTGATATTTTCCACTACCTGGACAACTTCGGGAAGTATATATTCCATATCTTCCTTTGCCGTCTTCGCACTCTCCGGCAGATTAATCACAAGTGTCTTATTGCGTATCCCCGCAGCCATAGACTCCAGAATTGCTTTCTTGGAATATCTCAGATTATATGCTCTGAGAGCTTCCGGAATTCCCGGTATAAGCCGCTCTGCCGCATCAGTCAGTGCCTCCGCCGCACAGTCATCCTCCTGATATCCGACTGCGCCCGTTGTAAGGATCAGCTCCACTGAGCCCGAATCTGCCAGCTGTGAAAGTACTGAAGTGACTACCGCCTTTTCCTGGGGAAGGTTTCCTGCAGCCTTCACTTCAAACCCCACCTGTTCCAGAAGCCGTTTCAGCGCAGTTGCCGCCGCGCTCTCTGCCTTTGCCTTATATGCGCCTGTATCAATTGAAAATATTGCTGCTCTCATCATATGTACCCCTTTCTTAACAATCAAGCCGTTACCTGTCTCCCGTATATTCAGCTCCCCCTATACACCGAGAATTCTCTCTGCAATCCGGTTTGCATTCTCGTAGATCTTTTCCTTTGTATCCCCGATATGGAAAATTCCGTCCTGATACAGTACCTTTCCATTGACCATTGTCATTTTCACATTCTGCTTGCTGGCACTATATACAATATTCTTCTCAATGTTGTGGAGCGGCTGCATATTTGGCTGCGTCAGATCAAGCATAATCAGATCCGCTTTTTTGCCGGGCGCAATACTGTCACAGTCGGTCAGTCCCATGGCATATGCTCCGTTTGTCACAGCCATTTTGAGAACATCTGCTGCCGGAACCGCTTCCGGATCGTCACAGTATACTTTCTGGAGCCCGGTAACAAGAAACATCTCCCTGAACATATCCAGACAGTTGTTGCTGGCCGGTCCGTCCGTTCCAATCGCCACCGGAATTCCGAGGTCGAGATAGCGTTTTACCGGTGCAATGCCGCTTGCCAGCTTCAGATTGGATGCAGGATTGGTAACCACGTATATTCCGCGTTCTTTCATAATATCAAAGTCCGTCTCATCCATATGCACTCCGTGGAACAAAACACCGCCATGCCGGAAAAGTCCGAGCGAATCCATATATGCCACAGGTGTCATACCGGAGCGTTCCCTGCACTCTTCCACTTCTTTCTTTGTCTCAGAACAGTGAACACACACCGGTGCCTGATACTTGTCCGCAGTTTCAGCCAGCTTCTCCATCAGTTCACGGCTCGTCGTATACTCTGCGTGGAATCCCATTCTGTAAGATATCAGGCTGTCTCTGTCTTTGTTATATTTCAGATAATCATTCTCCACATCCTGTGCTGTCCCGCCGAAATCATTAATATCTCCGCACAGTACCATACGGAATCCCATCTCCTGTGAAGCTCTTGCGGTCTCATGCTTCAGCTTGTACATATCAAACGAAGAAGTGATCCCGCTTGTCAGATACTCCATAACCGCCAGCTTTGTAAGCCAGTAAATATCGTCTTCCGTAAGTTTGGCTTCCGCCGGAAATACTTTGTCAAACAGCCATTCCTGCAGTTTCATGTCATCTGCATAGGACCGCAGAAATGTCATAGGCGAATGTGTATGTGCGTCTTTGAATCCCGGCATAATCAGATTGCCTTCTGCATTAATCTCCTGATCCCAGATTCCTTTATTAACATCGGTTCCGTTTTCTTCCCCCTCATATGGCTTTACGCAGGAAATCTGTCCGTCCTCAATCTGAACTTCTCCCCTGAATATCTCCCTTCCTGCTTCCATTGTCAGGATTCTTGCATTATATATTCTTGTTCTCATCAGCTGCTCCTTATCTGCTTACATCTTCTCAATACTCTTCGTTACAAGACGTTCAAATTCCCCTGCCCTCTGGTCTGCAACAGACTGCACGTCTAGATGGCTGAGCTCCTCGTCTGAAATTCCGCTCGCCATATTTGAAATGCAGGAAATACCGCAAACCCGCACTCCGGCATGGCGTGCTGCAATCGCCTCGCAGGCAGTGCTCATTCCCACTGCATCAGCGCCGAGCACCGAGTACATACGGATCTCCGCAGGACTTTCAAAGTTCGGTCCCGTCGTCTGAAGATAGACACCTTTCTGGAGAGAAATATTTTCTTCCCGGGCAGTCTTCCCGATCAGATCCATAAGTTCCTCATCATAGATATGCGTCATGTCCGGGAACCGCTCTCCCAGCTCGAAAACATTTTCTCCGATCAGAGGCGACGGTGCAAAACTTGAAATCTGATCTGTAATCATCATAAAATCACCGACATGGAAACTGCGGTTGATCCCTCCCGCCGCGTTGGTCAGGAAAAGGATCTCTATTCCCATCCGCTTCATTAACCTTGTCGGAAGCACCACATCTTCCATCGAATATCCTTCATAGTAATGTACACGGCCTTTCATAACGACTGCCGGCACATTTCCGATATATCCGAACAGAAACTTTCCGTCATGTCCCTGAACAGTAGACACCGGGAACCCCGGGATGTCTCCGTAGGGGATTTCTTTTTCCACCTTCATATTTTTTGCATATCCGCCCAGTCCGGATCCGAGAATCAGACCGACTTTGGGGACAAAATCAGTCACTGACTGATAATATTTATAACATACTTCAAGCTTTTCAAATTGTCTGCTCATGTCATTCCTCCTGTCATGCCTGTCTGTTTATGCTTCAACTGGTATTATAATATCATGAACTATCCGGTTCAAGCCTTATTTTTACAGCTGCCGAATAGTAAAGATACTTTAAAAGCAGGAAGATCGCGTTAATCGATCAGGCGGAGTTGTCTGAACAGCGTGTGTTTTCCGCCTGATCGATTTGGTTTTGCGTTCTCCCTGCTTTTCCGGTTACTCATATCCCCTTTAAACGGAGCCGGTACGAATCTGAGTGAATCAGATAATAATACACACCAGTCCCCCATTGGTATCGTTTACGATCTTCTGCATGGAATCCTGAAGTTTCATCTGGCTTTCATCTCCTATCATGGCAATCTTGTTTTTCATGCCGTCCATGACAAGTTCCTCCACTGTCTTGCCGAAAATATTGGTGTTCCAGACACCGCCGGGTGTCTCGCTCTCTTTTTTAATATACTCTGCCAGGTCTTCCGCCTGCTTTTCACTGCCAACAATAGGAGCGATCTCCGTTTCTATATTCGCACGTATCATATGAATAGAAGGCGCCTCAGAGCGTATCTTCACTCCGAATTTGCTCCCCTGTTTAATTATGACGGGCTCCTCCAGCCTGATATCTTCTTTAGCCGGAGTGACGACACCGTATCCTTTCAGTTTAACATTTGTAAACGCCTCTTTCAGGCTGCTCAGCTCTTCTCTCATAGATGAGAGTTCCTTCACTGTTGAAATCAGCTCGTATTCACCGTGTATTTCCGTACCTGTAAGTTCGCTCAGCACTTCATAGTAATAAGACTGCTCATATCCGACCTGTATCCTGACTTTTCCGGTAGCCATTTCGATCTGCTCCACTTTTATGCTGCGGATAAATTCGCTCCCGGTCTGCAGTTCCTTTGCCACGATGCTTCTGACATCTTCAAGATCGTTCATCACCATACGCACCTGTTCCAGCAGATCTTTCTTGATCCGGTGTTCGCGTGAAAGCATCTCCACCCACTTGGGAATATAGAATTCCACTTCCGTGATAGGGAACTCATAGAGTACCTGACGCATGATCTCATTGATATCTTCCGGCTTCATCTGTTCGCAGTTTACGGGAACGACTGCTGCCCCGTATTTCTGTTCCAGTTCTCCCCCAAGCGCTTTTGCCTCTTCTGAATAGGGCTTTTTGCAGTTTAACAGAATTACAAAGGGCTTTCCGATGGTTTTCAGCTCTCTGACAGTCTTCTCCTCTGCCTCTATGTAATTTTCTCTTGGAAGGTCTGTCACACTTCCATCTGTTGTGACTACAAAACCGATTGTTGCATGGTCATGAATCACTTTCTGGGTACCGATAGCAGCCGCTTTTGTAAACGGAATCTCATATTCGAACCACGGAGTCTTCACCTGACGCTCAGTATCATTTTCAATATGTCCGGAAGCACCCTCCACCATAAATCCCACACAGTCGATCAGACGGATTTTTACCTCCACATCGTCGGATATTTTTACCGAGGCGGCTTCCTTTGGGACAAATTTGGGTTCTGTGGTCATAATCGTAGTTCCCGATGCAGACTGGGGAAGCTCATCCTTAGTCCGCTCTTTTGCATTGTCATCCGTCATGTTGGGAAGCACGAGGAGATCCATAAACCTTTTGATAAATGTGGATTTGCCTGTCCGTACCGGACCTACAACACCGATGTATATCTCTCCGTTCGTCCTGGCTTTCATATCCCTGTATACCTGAAATGAATCCATAATAATACCCCCTTATTTTGCTGATACAATGTATGCGCAAAATTCAGGGGGTATGACATATATTTATTCCCATGTAAGCGAACGATTCTCACTGCAGGACTCTCTTTGCATCAGGTCATTTACCGCTTCCGCCGGAGACTTTCCTTCAAAAAGGACTGCGTTCACCTCATTTACAATCGGCATTGGCACATCATATTTCTCTGCAAGCTTTGCAGCCGCCTTGGCAGAATAGACACCTTCCACCACCATCTTGACTTCATCCATGGCTTCCTGCATGGACATTCCTTTTCCGATCAGGTAACCTGCTTTCCTGTTGCGGCTGTGCACGCTGGCACAGGTAACAATCAAATCACCGATTCCCGTCAAACCGGTAAATGTCTCGATTTTACCGCCCATCTTCACACCAAGGCGTGCGATCTCCGCGATTCCTCTTGTGATCAGGGCAGCTTTCGTATTGTCTCCGTAGCCAAGTCCGTCCGCAATTCCCGCTGCAAGGGCAATCACGTTCTTAAGGGATCCGCCAAGCTCGATCCCAAGGATATCCGGGCTTGTATAGACACGGAACACCGGGCTGATAAACATAGACTGCAGATACTCAGCCGTCTTCTTTGTCTTTGCTCCTACCACACAGGTCGTGGGAAGCCTGCGCCCCACTTCCTCCGCATGGCTCGGGCCGGAGAGCACTGCCACATCTGCCTGAGGAATCTCCTGCTCAATCTGCCGGGAAAGAGTCATCAGCGTAGCCTCTTCAATTCCTTTCGCAACATCTACAATGATCTGTCCGTCCGCCACATAAGGAGCCATTTTCCGGGCTGTACTTCTGGTAAACGGAGACGGAACTGCAAGGACAAGGAAGTCTTTTTTCTTTACAGCCGACTCAAGATCTCCCGTGATAACCATATCATCCGGCAGCTTTACACCGGGAAGCTTCAGTTCGTGCTCTCTCTTTTCATTTAGCATCTGTACTTCATTCTCATCGATGGACCAGACTGTAACCTGATGCCCGTTGTCTGAAAGAAGAACTGACAGTGCGGTCCCCCAGCTTCCTGCTCCAAGTACGCCTACATTTGCCATAATATTACTCCTCCTTTTTCTTTGCCCCGAATTTGTTCTCTGTTCCCGCTGCCAGACGTTTCAGGTTTTCCTTATGTCTGTACCATGCCAGAAGTGTCATGAGGGCAAGAATAATATACAGTTCATAACAGCGCGGCGCGGCCATATCGAACCATCCTGCCTGACCGATGATAATCATCTCGATCAGAAACACCGTGTATGCCGCAAGAGATCCGACGGATATGTAGCGGGTTATAACCACAGGTACCAGAAAGCACGCAAGGGTCACCGGTATCATAATAAGGCTGGCCGGAAGATGCCAGAAACTGTTGACCGCGACAAGACCTGCCATAACGGCGATTCCTTTTCCTCCTTTAAAATTCATATAAAACGGGAAATTGTGTCCCAGTGTAACTCCTGCTCCCGCATACATCGTCAGAAGAGGCCGGCAGTCGCTTCCGCGGTACATGAAAAACACGATCAGAAATGCCGCAATGCACTTAAGTACATCTCCCGCAAAAGTCAGAAGTCCCGCCTTCCAGCCGAGTACTCTGAGGGCATTCGTTGTGCCTGCGTTTCCGCTGCCTTTTTTTCTGATATCTACATGGCTCATCTCGCCTACGATATATCCGGTCTGGAACAGACCGCACACATATCCGATTGCAAGACAGATTAAACGTTCCATAATTTATCTATGCTCCTTTACTCTGTTTACCATACCCTACTGTTCCTTTTCTTTTCGCTCCCGGATAAAGAACTTCAGCGAGGTTCCCCGAAATCCGAATGCCTCCCTGATCTTATTTTCAAGATATCTTGTATAAGAGAAATGCATCAGTTCTTTGTCATTGACAAAAATAACAAAAGTCGGGGGCTTCACCGATACCTGTGTAATATAATACAGCTTCAGACGTTTTCCTTTATCGGAAGGTGGCTGCTGCATAGCTACTGCTTCTGTCATAATCTCGTTGAGCACGCCTGTGGCAATACGCAGTGTCTGGTTTTCAATCACCATATCGATCATGTCATAAAGCTTATTCAGCCTCTGTCCGGTCAGCGCCGAAACATACATAATTTCGGCATAGGGCATATAGGAGAGCACATGGCGGATATCCTTTTCATATTCCCGCATCGTGCGGTCGTTCTTCTCAATGGCATCCCATTTATTTACGACGATGATAACTCCCTTTCCTCTCTCATGGGCAATTCCTGCTATTTTCGCATCCTGCTCTGTGACGCCCTCGGTGGCATCGATAACCATGAGCACCACATCCGCGCGTTCAACTGCCGTCACTGTACGGATAATACTGTAGCGCTCCAGTTCCTCTTTGATCCTGCTCTTTCTCCGAAGCCCTGCCGTATCAATGAAAACATATTCTTTTCCGTTGTGTACGATTGCCGTATCTATCGCATCTCTGGTCGTGCCTGCGATATCGGATACGATCACACGGTTCTCACCAAGCAGCCGGTTGATAATGGATGACTTGCCCACATTCGGTTTACCCACAATGGCAATGCGCGGCCGGTCATCCTCTTCTTCCTCTGCACTTCCGTCAGGAAAATGCGACACTACCGCTTCAAGCATATCTCCCAGACCGAGTCTTGAAGACGCCGAAATCGGTACCGGATCCCCGATTCCCAGATTATAAAACTCATAGACATCAGGCATAAATTTATCAAAATTATCAACCTTGTTGACTACAAGAACAACCGGTTTTCCAGAGCGGCGGAGCATATCAGCTACTTTGGAATCCGCATCCACAAGTCCCTGTCTTACATCCGTTATAAATATGATCACATCCGCGGTATCAATAGCAATCTGTGCCTGCTCCCGCATCTGGGAGAGAATCACATCTTTGCTGTCCGGCTCGATTCCGCCGGTGTCGATCATGGTAAATTCTTTGTCCAGCCATGTTACGTCCGCATAAATCCGGTCTCTTGTCACACCCGGCGTATCCTTTACTATAGATATCATCTCGCCGGCCAGCGCATTAAACAAAGTGGATTTGCCCACATTCGGACGTCCTACAATGGCAACTACTGGTTTGCTCATTTTTCTATCCTTTCCTTTCTTCCAGAATCGCATCCACGAGATCCTGTCCGCTTGATTTTACAATAACCAGAGGGACTTGTAAAGCATCAGAAACCTGACTTACCGTATAATCATCAAGAAAAATATCTTCGTCCGCCTTCAGCATATTGCACGGGAGAAGAAGCCGTTCGCCCAGATCTCTTTCTCTGAGCTGAGCCATAATATCCTGCGCCGTGATAAGTCCGGATACCGTAATACGCTCTCCGAAGAAGTCATTGCGCACCGCATAGACATGGATGCGGGTGTCCGGAAACTTTTCTTCCATTTTCTCAGCCATCCGCTTCAGATATGGATACGCCAGTCTCCCCGTGGCAATGGAGAGGTGTCTCTTTTTATTATCCCCGTCCGCATTGTCATATGCTTCTTTAAACTCGTCAAACAAAAGCCGAAGCATTCCCACCCCGTTTTCAAGCTGGAGATATCCGTCATAGCGCTCTTCTTCCGGGATTTCTTCCTCCGCCAGCAGATACCACTCGTCGCCTGCATGAATGAAATGAACCCCGTACTCCGCGTAAATCTTCTCCTGCCAGCGGTGGATTGTCTCAAGCACACACTTTGCCTCGTCCTTTGTAAAAGGCTCCAGCGGATACAGCCCGTCCCGGAATTTTGTAAGTCCTACCGGCACTACGGACACACTTCGCAAAAGCGGCAGATAACCGGTCAGGTCCCGAATCGACCGTTCCAGTTCTTCCCCGTCGTTTACACCTTTACAGAGCACGATCTGTCCGTTCATCTCAATGCCGCCCTGATAAAGACGGTCTACCTTCTTTAACGCATCGCCGGCGAACCGGTTATGAAGCATCCTGCACCGCAGTTCCGGATTGGTTGTCTGGAAAGAAATATTGATCGGTTCCAGCCGGTATCTGATAATTCTCTCAATATCATGGTCGTTCATGTTGGTCAGCGTCACGTAATTGCCCTGAAGAAAAGACAGACGGGAATCGTCATCCTTAAAATACAGAGTATCCCGCATTCCTTCCGGCATCTGGTCGATGAAACAGAACATACATTTATTTCTGCAGGAGCGGTACTCATCCATGAGACCTTCCCCGAACTCCATTCCCAGTTCTTCATCTGCATCTTTTTCAATTTCCAGCTCCCACTGCTCGCCGTCCGGTTTCTCGATCAGGAGCAGAATCTCCTCGTCTTCCGAATAAAACTGATAATCAAAAACATCTTCAATTTCATGTCCGTTGACAGATAAAAGTCTGTCCCCGGGCTCAATTCCCAATTCGTCCGCAATACTTCCGGGAATAATACCCTTCACAATATGTTCATGTATTTTCATGTCAGAATAGCATACTCCTCTCTGGATTCCTGTCAAGTATAACACAATTCCCCGCCCCGGCAAAGGTTATTCTGAGTGTTCTACTTGAATTCACGGTGTAAAAATGATATAAATGATATGTAAATTCATATTTCAATTCAAAAACAGGAGAAAAAAATGTCTACAAATATCGAACTTTTAGAGAAAACACTCCCCGTGGCACCTTTAAAAATTGTCGCAATGGAGAGCTGTCGGGAACTCGGTCAGAAAGTCAACGATTATATCGTATCTTTCCGTCAGAACACGATCAACGAAGTATCAGAATCTTCCCTGTATGTCAATTACAGATCAAACAATTATCTTGTAGACTGCGAATGTCCCCGCTTCGGCACCGGCGAGGCCAAAGGTGTGTTAAGAGAGACGATTCGCGGTACAGATCTGTTTATTATGACAGATGTATGCAATTACAGTCTCACATACACCGTGAGCGGACATTTAAACCATATGTCTCCGGACGACCATTATCAGGATTTAAAGAGAATCATCTCTGCGGCTACAGGAAAAGCACACCGTATCAACGTAATTATGCCGTTTCTCTACGAGAGCCGTCAGCACAAGCGCACAAAAAGAGAATCTCTGGACTGTGCCCTTGCACTGGAAGAACTGACAGATATGGGCGTATCCAATATCATCACTTTCGATGCCCACGATCCGCGGGTACAGAATGCGATTCCCTTAAGCGGGTTTGACAGCTTCAGCCCTTCCTATCAGTTCATGAAGGCTATTTTCCGTGCAGTACCTGATCTGATTCCGGATAAAGATCATCTCATGATCATCAGTCCTGACGAAGGTGCAATGCACAGGGCAGTCTATCTTTCCAATATTCTGGGGGTAGATATGGGTATGTTCTACAAACGCCGGGATTATTCCATAATTGTAAACGGCAAGAACCCCATAGTGGCACACGAATTTCTGGGCGATGACGTAAACGGCAAGGATGTAATCATCATCGATGATATGATCTCCTCCGGCGGAAGTATGCTGGACGTGGCCAGACAGGTCAAAGAGCGCAATGCGGGACGCGTTTTCGTATGCACTACATTCGGACTGTTCACGGACGGATTTGACAAGTTCGATGAATATTATGAGAAAGGCTATATCAACAAAGTCATTACCACCAACCTGACCTATCTTCCGCCGGAACTGTATGAGAAACCTTATTTCGTACCTGCGGACATGAGCAAATTCCTTGCTCTGATTATTGATTCGCTGAATCATGATATTACCATCGGCACTGTAATGAACCCGACAGACAAGATTCACACCCTTCTGGAAAAGAAAGCGCGCGGCGAACAGATCTGAGAAAGGTTCTGGCCTGAAAACGTAAATTAGCGATACAAACACATAATTTTTCTCAAAAAAAACAGTGCAGGGATTTCTCCCTGCACCGCTATAATTAATTGTTTTTTGCTTCTTCTCAATGTCTGTTTTATCTCAGTCTCCTGCTCTCATACCTGCTCTTTGTCTTCAAGAATCTCATCAGAGCAGCATATCTCTCCTCAACTGTATCAGAATTCTCCGCAAATTCCAGGCTCTCCGATGCAGCGGTCAGAAATCTGGAGTCAATTTCAGCCTGATGCTTCTGAAGAAACTGTATGCGCTCTTCATTGTCATTTAAATCAAGGAACTCCAGAATCAGGGTGGTTGTATTTCCGTGACGTTTCAGTCTGAGCAGATCACTGTCCTTTGTATCCCTGCACAGTTCAAAACGGTACTTCTGTTCCGCATGGGGATATTTGGCCGTATCCAGCGGGCTTAAAAATGTCTCAAGAAAACTTGCAAATACTCTGCGCGTTCCCTCTGCCGTTTCAAAAACAACCATATCCTCTCCCGTCTCTGTGCAGACCGCGATGTCCAGTATTCTGTATTTTCTGCCTTTAAAGTGCCTGTAAATATCTCCTTTTTTCGGAATTCTCCTATCCATAACAACAGCTCCTTTATACGCCACTTCTTAATATAACTTTGCACTGATCAGTTTCGGACGGAATCCGTTTTTCTCCAGCGCATCCAGAATCCTGTTCTTATGCTCCGTGCCAAATGCCTCCATCGTAATTCGAAGTTCCACGGCCGCATTTCTATTGGTGCTGACAAACTGGTTGTGTTCCAGTTTGATAACATTCCCCTGTTCGTCCGCAATGGTCTTTGCAACCTGAACAAGCTCGCCCGGTTTATCCGGAAGCAGCACGGATACTGAGAAAATTCTGTCTCTCTGGATCAGACCGTGCTGTACAATGGAAGACATTGTAATGACATCCATATTTCCACCGCTTAACACACAGACGACTTTCTTTCCTCTGAGATCCAGCTGTTTTAACGCCGCCACCGATAAAAGCCCGGAATTTTCAACAATCATTTTGTGATTTTCCACCATATCGAGGAATGCACCGATCAGCTCATCATCCTCAACAAGCAGCATATCATCCACATTTTCCTGCACGTAGGGAAGAATCTTGTCTCCCACGGCCTTCACCGCGGTGCCGTCGGCAATTGTATTGGCACTGTCAAGTTCCACCACCTCTCCGGCTTTGAGAGCAGCAGTCATACTTGCCGCCTCGGAAGGCTCCACACCGATCACCTTAATTTTCGGGTTAAGCATTTTCGCCAGTGTAGCCACTCCGGAGATCAGTCCGCCGCCTCCCACAGGTACAATAATATAGTCGACTGTCGGAAGTTCCTGTACGATTTCCATAGCGATTGTTCCCTGTCCTGTCGCTACGTCCAGATCATTAAACGGATGGACGAATGTATACCCCTCCTTCTCTGCCAGTTCACGGGCATATGCATAGGAATCGTCGTACACATCTCCATAGAGAACGACTTCTGCGCCGTAGCTCTTCGTCCTGTTCACCTTGATCAGTGGTGTAACGGTAGGCATAACGATCACGGCTTTGCATCCGAATTTTTTTGCGGCAAATGCAACACCCTGTGCATGGTTTCCTGCAGACGCGGTAATGAGTCCTCGGCTTCTCTCTTCCTCGGTCATGGTGCTGATCTTGTAGTAGGCGCCACGGATCTTATATGCGCCGGTATGCTGCATATTTTCCGGCTTTAAATAGACGTTTCCGCCTGTCTGTTCACTTAAATACTCGCTGCGGATCAGTTTTGTCGGATTTGTCACCCGTTTAACCAGCTCACTTGCCTCTTCAAATTTCTCCAGTGTCATCATTGTTATCATCCTCTTTTCTGTAGAATAAAGCCTTTACAAATTCCTCGGAGTCAAACTTCTGCAGATCATCAATCGACTCTCCTACTCCGATATATTTAACCGGGATTCCCAGTTCTGCCTGGATAGCTACCGCAATACCTCCTTTTGCAGTCCCGTCCATCTTTGTCAGAACCACACCCGTAATGTCTGCAACCTCATTAAATTCCTTCGCCTGTGCGAGGGCATTCTGTCCTGTCGTGGCATCCAGTACAACTAAAGTCTCCCGAAATGCTTCCGGATATTCTCTGTCAATCACCCGGTTAATTTTCTTTAACTCTTCCATCAGATTTTTTTTATTGTGCAGGCGTCCCGCTGTATCGCACAGAAGCACATCTGCCTTTCTCGCTTTGGCGGCAGCTACAGCATCATAGATAACTGAAGCAGGATCCGCGCCTTCCTGTCCGCCGATCATATCTGCCGAAGCTCTGTCCGCCCACTCTTTGAGCTGTTCTCCGGCAGCCGCACGGAAAGTGTCCGCCGCTGCAATCACCACGCGCTTTCCCTGATTCCTGAGCTTGCCTGCCAGCTTGCCGATGGTAGTTGTCTTACCGACTCCGTTGACGCCGATTACAAAGACTACGGAAGTCCGGTTTTCAAACTCGTAGGCTGTCTCTCCCACGTCCATCTGCTCCCGGATGCTGTCAATCAGAAGCTGCCGGCAGTCCGCCGGTTCTTTAATGTGCTGCGCACGTACTTTTTCTTTCAGGTCATCCAGAATATCCATTGTGGCCCGGACACCGATATCCCCCATAATGAGAGTTTCCTCCAGTTCCTCGTAGAACTCGTCATCGATCTTTGAAAAACCGTGAAAGATACTGTCCATGCCGGACACGATATTGTCTCTTGTCTTTGTAAGTCCTGATACTAGGCGTTTAAAAAAGCCTTTCTTCTCTTCCATTTTATTTCCTCCGTTTATCGGGATGCCGGGCTGTCGCCTCGGCTACTTGTCCAGCTCATTCTCCAGAAGATCCACCGAAACAAGGGTAGATACTCCTTTTTCCTGCATTGTAATTCCATAGAGACGATCTGCCGCCGACATTGTCCCCCGGCGGTGTGTAATTACAATAAACTGGGTATATTTTGTCAGTTTGTGCAGATACTGGGCGAACCTGGTCACATTGCTGTCATCCAGAGCCGCTTCAATCTCGTCAAGAAGACAGAACGGTGACGGCTTCAGATTCTGAATTGCGAACAAAAGGGAAATCGCAGTCAGTGCTTTCTCCCCGCCTGAAAGCTGCATCATATTCTGCAGTTTCTTGCCCGGCGGCTGTGCGATAATCCGGATTCCGGCTTCCAGAATATCCTCGTCTTCCATCAGCTCCAAAGTTCCCTTTCCACCTCCGAACAGCTCCCGGAATACAATATTGAACTCATCTGCAATCCGCTTGAACTGTTCGCTGAACTGCTTTCTCATGGCTGTATCCAGTTCATCGATGATCTGAACCAGCGTAGCCTCTGCCTCTACCAGATCGTCATGCTGTCCTTTGAGAAATTCATATCTCTCAGATACGTTTTTATAATCCTCTATCGCATTTACATTGACCGTACCCAGCTGACGGATCTCATTTTTCAGTGTCTGGATCTGCCGCTTCATATAGGCAAGATCCGTGAGGTTCGGATCACGAAGCTCCATGGCATGGTTATATGTGATCTCGTATTCTTCCCACATATAGTTCATCTGCTTCTCTGAAGAAGCCTCGTAAGATTCCTTCTGGCTGTTCAGACGGAAACACTCTTTATCCAGAGAGGAAATATGTTTGGCAAGATCTTCCCGCATTTTCAGGAAATCCTTATGCCTTCTGTTCAGCTCCTCCCTTTTTGCGCTCTGATCTCTGATCTCCTTTTCAATCTCGCTGTAGAGCTCCTTTGAATCCTCAATCGTCTTTCGCAGTCCACTGATTTCTTCCTCTTTTTCCCGGATTTCTTCGGAAGCATTATCCTTATTCCGATCAAGTTCTTTTAACTCTGCCTCGAACTTCTCTGTCTCTTCACTGATACGTGTAATATTTTCTTCAATAAATGCATTCTGCTGTTCCAAAGCGGCGAGGGCAAGATGTACCTTCTCTGAGAGCTGCAGTCTGGCGCTTTCATCTTCTCTTTCCTGTTCCAGCTCTTTCTGAAGCGTCTCAACAGCTTCCCCAAGCTCCTGTTCCATACTGCGGGAAGTCTCCAGCTCCATCTGAATCGACTCTTCATTCTCTGCAATGGTCTGCAGCTGTCTTTCCAGATTTATCTGCTCCTCGCGGAACCGGTCGTAGCGCTCTTTTGTCTCTCTCTGCCTCACTCTGGTCTGTTCTACATTCATTTTTTCTGTATTTTCAAGGACTGATGCGCGGCGCAGCTCCTTCTGGATCTCATCAATTGTATTATAGCAGGCGGCACGTGCTGCTTTCGTACCGCTTACCTTCTTCTCCATGGCGTCCATATCTGCTTTGAGCATTGCCACAGTCTTTTCGAATTCTTCGATTTCGCGGCGGCGGCTCAGCAGATTGCTAGAATTTTTAAACGCACCACCCGTCATGGAACCGCCCGGATTGATCAGTTCTCCTTCCAGCGTAACAAGACGCAGAGACTGTCGATACTTTCTCGCGATCGCAATTCCGTCATCTATAGTTCTGACCACAATCGTCCTGCCCAGGAGCTGGTCCGCAAGCCCTGTAAACCGGTTTTCCACATGGACAAGCGTATTGGCAAGCCCAATCACCCCCGGTTCTTTTAATGCTTCCGGATTCCGGATTCCCCCGCTTCCATGCATACTCGTAAGCGGCAGGAAAGTGGCCCGCCCGAATTTGTTCTTTTTCAGAAAGCTGATCATCCGTTTTGCCGTATCTTCGTTATCAGTAACGATATTCTGAATACTTCCTCCCAGAGCCGTCTCAATAGCAATCTCATATTCTTTATCCACTTTGATAATATCCGCCACAACACCGATAAGACCTTTCTCGCGGTCTTTGTTCGCCATAACTTTTCGGATACTGTTGCCGTATCCGTCATATCTCTCGGTAATATTTTTAAGAGATTCCAGACGTGATGATTCTCTGTGATATGCCGTCTGTCCGATTCTCAGTTTTTCCTGCTGGTCGTTCAGTTCTCCCTGGAGCTGTTCGATTTTCTTTTCATTCTCTGATATCCGGCTGTTATATCCGCGGATTGTCTCCTGTACCTTTTCCAGCTCTTCTTCATACTCTCTGAGCCGCTGACTGAGCCGCTCGCCTTCTTCCGATACCTCCAGCATACCACGGGCAAGTTCTGCCTTGCGCACGGATATCTGTTCTTTTGTCGTATCATAGTGCTGAATCTTTGCCTGGGTTGACGCCCGGCTCCCGAGAAGATCCATAATTTCCTGTTTCTTCTCCTCAATCAGAGCTGTATGCTCCGCGATGCGGGTCTGCACTTCAATCAGCCCCTGACGCGCCCCTGTATCCTGGGCAAGAGCAGTCTCAAGTTTTTCTTTTACTTCCGCCTTCTCCCTGTCCAGAGAATTTCTCTGTTCCTGTCTTGTCTCAATCTCCACGCGGATCGTATTTGCTCTGTTATCATAGTGCTCGTCGTTCATCCGGGCCGTATTGATCTGCTCTTTCAGTACGTTGATCTGTCCCTCAAGCTGCTGCCTGAGAAGATTTGTCTCATTCAGCTGATTCTTCGCAGTTTCAACAGCCAGATCGATCTCCTCAACTTCCTCTTCGATGGCCTCATACTCCGCTTTCATCTTGTCGTAGCGTTCGTTTGACTCTTCCATCTCTGAGGAGGCAATCTCATACTTGTCCTCAAGCTCTCTGATACGCTCTCTTAAACGCTCCTCTTCAAGCAGAAACATATTAATATCATAAGTCTTCAGTTCTTCTTTTTTCTTTAAATACTCCTTCGCTGTCTCCGACTGCTTCTCCAACGGTCCCAGCTGTTTTTCCAGCTCCGAAAGGATGTCGTTGACCCGGGTTAAGTTCATCCTTTCTTCTTCCAGCTTCTTGAGCGAAAGGTTCTTGCGACGTTTGAATTTGACAATTCCCGCAGCTTCGTCAAAAAGCTCGCGGCGTTCTTCAGGCTTACCGCTCAATATCTTATCGATCTGCCCCTGTCCGATAATAGAATATCCCTCTTTACCGATTCCGGTATCATAGAACATCTCATTGATATCCTTCAGCCTGCAGGAAGTCCCGTTGATCATATACTCGCTTTCACCGGATCGGTACAGTTTACGCGTCACAGTAACTTCCTCATAATCCACGGGGAGCTTGTGGTCCGAATTATCCAGAGTAATTGCGACAGACGCATAACTGAGGGGCTTCCTGTTCTCAGTGCCCGAAAAAATAACGTCCTGCATGGTGCCGCCTCTGAGCTGTTTGACTCTCTGTTCGCCCAGCACCCACCGGACAGCGTCGGCCACGTTGCTCTTTCCGCTTCCATTTGGTCCCACGATGCCTGTGATGCCGTTGTGGAAATCAAATTTAATCTTGTTTGCAAAGGACTTAAACCCCTGCACCTCTATGTTCTTTAAATACATATAACACCCTGCTTTATCCCTGTTTTCTCAGCTTCAGGATCGCCCTGTATGCAGCCTGCTGTTCGGCAGCTTTTTTTGTCCGTCCGCAGCCGTCTCCATATACAGACTCTCCGATCAGAACCTCCACACAGAAAGACTTGTTGTGATCCGGTCCTTCCTCTCCTGTCAGGCGATACCGGATCGCTCCGCCCTTTTCTGCCTGAACCATCTCCTGAAGGATAGTTTTACTATCATAAAAGAGCTTCTTGTCTTCCAGGTCTGTCAGAACAAATCTGTGGATAAACTCATTTGCACTAGTAAAACCACCGTCCAGATAGACAGCGCCGATCAGCGCTTCCATCGCATCAGAAGTTACAGAATCCCTCATTCTTCCACCTGTTGCTTCCTCTCCTTTTCCGAGAAGCAGGTATTCGCCGAGGCCGATATCTCTGGCACACAGTGCCAGTGAAGGCTCACACACCATGCTTGCCCTCGTCTTTGTCAATTCTCCTTCCGGTGTATGGGGAGACTCTTTAAAAAGAAACTCGCTGGAAACCAGTTCGAGTACGGCATCTCCGAGGAATTCCAGCCTCTCATTGCACCGGTATTTCGGCAAATGCTTCTCATTTGTGTAAGAGCTGTGCATCATCGCCTGTTTGAGCAGTGTGAAATCTTTGAATGTATAATTGATCTTTTTTTCTAATTCTTTTAACTTTGTATCCATATTTCTCACTTTTCCCATTATGAAAACGAAAAAGCCCTCAGGGGCTTTTTCGTTACAGAATGCAGATTTATTTCTTTACTCTACTGCCTTTTTGATCTGATCCACCGCATCCTGAACGGTTACGATCTTCTCAGCCTCATCGTTGTCGATCTCGATATCAAACTCCTCTTCGATCCCCATAATAATCTGGAAAATGTCGAGGGAATCTGCACCGAGATCATCCACAAACGTTGTCTCCGGTTTAATCTCCTCTTTCTGAACATTGAGAACATCCGCAATAATGTCCTGAAGTTTTTCAAATTCCATAATCAATTCCTCCTTACTCTACTCGCTCTCTTTGTTTTCTTCCTGCGTCTCCTGAATAGCTGCTTTTATTTTCTCATTGATCTTCTGCTCTTTAAATGTGACGCACTGGATAATGGAATTACATACTTCTGTGGAAGTAGAACTTCCATGTGTCTTGACTACGAGTCCCTTTAACCCCAACAGCGGAGCTCCGCCGTACTCGCTGGCATCAAAGTCTTTCAGTGTGGCTTTCAGCGCCGGTTTTACAAGAAGCGCGCCGATCTTGCTGCGAAGACTGGACATCATGCCTTCCTTCACCTTCTTGATCAGGGCACCGCCTACCCCCTCGTAAAGCTTCAGGATTACGTTTCCGACAAATGCTTCGCAGACTATTACGTCCACCTTGCCGTACGGAATCTCCCTTGCCTCCACGCTGCCGACAAAATTGATATCTTTGCAGGCTTTAAGAAGCGGGAATGTCTCCTTCACAAGGGCATTTCCCTTCTCCTCCTCTGCACCGATGTTTACAATGCCGACGGTAGGATTCTTCTTTCCCATCACGCTTTCCATATAGATGGATCCCATCTTGGCAAACTGTACAAGATGAGACGGGCGGGCGTCCACATTCGCACCGCAGTCAATCAGGAGCGACACTCCTGTCAGTGTCGGAAAAAGAGGTGCAAGGGGCGGTCTCTCCACTCCCTTAATCCTGCCGACAAGCACCTGGCCTCCTACGAGTACAGCTCCTGTGCTTCCGGCCGAGACGAACGCATCTGCCTCTCCGTTCTTAACCAGCTTCATCGCAACCACTATAGAAGAATCTTTCTTTCCCCGTATTGCCTTCACCGGCGGCTCTGCAGTCTCAATTACCTCTGTGGCATTGACGATCCTGATCTGATCTTCAGGATAGGTATATTTTGCCAGCTCATTTCTGATGACGCCTTCCTGTCCTGTCAGCAGAATCTGAATGTCTTTTCTCTTCTGCACTGCCTCAACCGCACCCTTTACAATCTCGACAGGCGCGTTATCTCCGCCCATCGCATCGAGTGCAACTCTTGTAATCTCAGACATCTTCTCTCCTCCTAACACTACTGAAATCATTCTACTGGAAAACATTATAAAAATCAATAAAAAAAAGACGCAAAACACAAAGTTTTTACGTCTTTTACATATGCTTCTGATTAATCAACAGAGATAATCTCACGCTTATTGTATGCGCCGCACGCCTTGCATACACGATGCGGCATCATCAGTTCACCGCATTTGCTGCATTTCACAAGATTCGGAGCACTCATCTTCCAGTTTGCTCTTCTCTTGTCTCTTCTTGCCTTTGAAGATTTATTCTTTGGACAGATTGACATAGGTTACACCTCCTTAAAATTCTTAAATAAGTCACGGACAACTGACATTCTAGGATCAAGTCCCGGATTTTCACAGTCACAGGACCCCGTATTCAGATTCCGGCCGCAAACTCTGCACAGACCTTTACAGTCTTCCCTGCAAAGCACTTTTTCAGGCCAGTCCGACAAAATCTCATGAAAGAGTAATTTGTCCACGTCAAGATGATATCCGTCAATGAAATTTGATTCATCCAGCTCCTCTGTCAGTTCTGCGTCGGAGAGACCTAAGTCAATATGTCTCGTACAATTCAGTACAAAATCATATCTGACCTCTTCCAGACATCGATCGCAGGGAATCAGAACAGTCAGTGCCGTATCGGCTTTGATAAGAAGTTCCTTTCCTTTGATGTGCTCTGCCCGGACGTGAACCGGCTCACTGCTTACGACCGGATACTCTCCGGACTGCAGACAGATCTTATCCATCGTGAGCGGCACAGTCTCATCCACTGTCTTATGCTGGTCTGACAAAACGTCTGATAGGTTAATTAACATAGTTATATCTCCTATTCACACCTAAATCATTATATCACGGAAAATGTGTTTGTCAACCAGAAAATAACACATTTCTCCATAGAATAAGCATAGAATAAGAGAGGGGAACTCCCCTCTCTTTATACGCCGGTCAAAAATACGGTTTATTTTACAAGTGCCAGTGTCTCTCTTGCGATCGCAAGTTCCTCGTTTGTCGGGATTACAAAGACTCTTACCTTAGAGCCCGGTTTTGTGAGCTCTTTCTCTGTTCCCCTTAAACCTGTGTTGATTTCCTTGTCAAAATCAACCCCAAGATAGCCGAGGTAGCTGCATACCTGCTCGCGCACATAATCGTCATTCTCACCGATTCCGGCCGTAAATGCGATACAGTCCACACCGTTCATGGCAGCTGCGTAAGCACCAATATATTTTGCCACGCTGTAGGAGAATACATCCATAGCGATCTTTGCCTTCTTGTCTCCTGCATTCATCGCGTCAGTCAGGTCACGGAAATCACTGGAAAGTCCGCCGGAAAGCCCGAATACACCTGATTTTTTGTTCAGAACATTCATCACGCCTTCAATGTCCATATTTTCTTTCTGAGCGATGAACTCCATAATCGCCGGATCGATACTTCCGGAACGTGTTCCCATCACAACGCCTTCAAGCGGAGTCAGACCCATTGAGGTGTCAACAGATTTTCCGTTCATGACAGCTGTAACACTGGATCCGTTTCCAAGGTGACACACGATTGTCTTAAGATCATCATACGGTCTGCCCATAACTTCAGCCGCTCTCTTGGATACAAAACTGTGGCTTGTTCCATGGAAACCGTAGCGTCTTACTTTGTATTTCTCGTAATATTCATACGGAAGGCCGTACATATAAGCCTTCTCCGGCATTGTCTGGTGGAAAGCCGTATCAAATACGCCGACCATCGGTGTGTTCGGCATCAGTTTCTGACACGCTTCAACACCGATCAGGTTTGCAGGATTGTGAAGCGGCGCCAGATCATTGCACTCTGCAACAGCCTTTTTCACCTCATCCGTGATCACAACAGAAGAAGAGAATTTCTCGCCGCCGTGCACCATACGGTGTCCTACCGCACCAATCTCGTCAAGGCTCTTGACAACACCTGTCTCCGGATTTGTCAGTGCCTCAATCACAAACTGGATCGCTTCTGTATGTGTCGGCATCGGCTTGTCCGACTTTTCTTTTTCTCCGCCTTCCGGCTGGTAAGTCAGTTTTCCGTCGATTCCGATTCTCTCACAGATTCCCTTTGCCAGCACTTCTTCAGACTCCGCATTAATGAGCTGGAACTTCAGAGAAGAGCTTCCACAGTTGATTACTAATACATTCATATTCTTTCCTCCAAACAACTTATATTTCCACCGGATTCTCCCGGGGCAATACTAAAATTCACTTCAGCCGTGCTCTGACGGCCTGTACTATGTTACTGTGCCTGTGCCTGAACAGATGTAATTGCCACTACTCCGACGATATCCTCTGCGCTGCATCCTCTTGACAGGTCGTTGACCGGAGCTGCAATTCCCTGTGTAAGCGGTCCGTAAGCCTCTGCCTTTCCGAGTCTCTGCACCAGTTTGTATCCGATATTTCCCGCATCCAGATCCGGGAAGATCAGTACATTCGCGTGTCCTGCAACCGGGCTGCCCGGCGCCTTGGAAGCTCCCACCTCCGGCACAATAGCTGCATCAAGCTGAAGTTCTCCGTCCAGTTTCAGCTCAGGATCCAGCTCATGTGCAATCTTTGTAGCCTCAACGACCTTGTCCACATCCGGATGCTTTGCACTGCCCTTTGTAGAATGAGAGAGCATGGCAACAATCGGCTCATGTCCGGTCAGCGTGCGGAATGACTCTGCTGAAGAAATTGCAATATTCGCAAGTTTCTCCGGATCCGGATTCTGCTCAAGTCCTGCATCGCCGAAAATAAATGTTCCGTTGTCACCCATATCACAATCCGGCACTACCATAAGGAAGAAAGCGGATACAAGCTTTGTTCCCGGTTTTGTCTTCAGAATCTGAAGACACGGACGCAGTGTGTCGGCTGTAGAGTGGCACGCCCCGGATACCATACCGTCTGCATCGCCCATCTTAACCATCATAACACCATAGTACAGATAGTTGCTGAGAAGCAGCTCTCTTGCCTGCTCTTCCGTCATACCTTTTTTCTGTCTGAGTTCCACAAGCTTTGCGATATAAGCTTCCGTCTTATCATTCGTTGCCGGATCTACAATCGCCGCACCTGAAATATCATATGTACCTTTGTTTTTCTCAATCTCTTCTTTGCTGCCGACAAGGATCAGATCCGCGATCCCCTCTTTTAAAACTGTCTCTGCAGCTTTATAAGTTCTTTCGTCCTCTGTCTCAGGCAGGACAATTGTCTTTTTATCTGCTTTTGCCCTTGCCTTGATTTCATCAATAAATCCCATATTTAATGTGCCACCTTTCATTTTTAATCACATAGATTTATTATAAAGCAAATTAATTTTGTATACAAGGGATTCCTTCGTATTTTATCGGCATTTTATGTGCATTTTTGAGTACAATATTCCTCATGCATATCTTTCTTTTATTATATTGTTACAAAAATAACGATCTTATACATTTTTCCGAATTTTACTTTTTCTCCCCGTTCTGGGCTCGTTCCGGGCAATTCCTGTTACAGCCGGAAGAAGGCAGTCACAATGTTAAAATATACAAGGATTGTACAGGTATCAAGTATGGTTGTAATCAGCGGCGCTGCCATAATTGCAGGATCCAGCCCGATCTTTTTTGCCGCCAGCGGAAGCACGCAGCCAATACATTTGGCCATAATCACGACTGCAATCATGGTAATTCCGAGGGCCACGGCCAGTTTTACGTTCCAGTCATACATCAGGCAGATGCGGATTCCGTTCACTACAGCCAGAAGTGTTCCCACAATCAGAGCCACACGGATCTCTTTGAATATAACCTTGAAAATATCCCTGAACTCTATTTCTCCTACCGCCAGACCTCGGATCATCAGAGTAGAACTCTGCGAGCCGCAGTTACCGCCCGTACCCATAAGCATAGGAATAAATGTAATAAGGACCGGCATCACCGCCATAGCATTTTCATAATATCCGAGAATCTCTCCCGTCACGGTTGCGGAAAGCATCATAAGCATCAGCCACGGGGTACGGTTCTTTGCCTGCCTGAATACGGAAGTTTCAAAATAGGAGTCTTCATTAGGGCTGACACCGGCCATGATGCTGATATCTTCTGTCGTCTCATCCTGCAGGACGAGCATAGCATCGTCAACTGTTACAATTCCCACAAGGCAATCCTCGTGGTCGATGATCGGGATCGCCACAAGACCGTATTTATTGATCATGTTTGCCACGTGTTCCTGATCATCGAGAGTCCTCGCATAGAGCACGTTCTCATCCATAATCTCTTCAATCTTGCGGGACTCACCTGCAGTAAGAAGGTCTTTTACATCCACCATGCCGATCAGCTTTTTCTTCTCCGTAACGTAACAGGTATAGATTGTCTCCTTGTTAATGCCAACCTGACGGATTTTCAGAATTGCATCCGCCACAGTCATCTCTTTGCGCAGACTGATATACTCGATATTCATGATACTTCCCGCACTGTCCTCGGGATACTGAAGGAGAGCATTGATCTTCTGCCTCGTATCCTCATCCGTAACCATCAGGAGACGGTCCACTACATTGGCAGGCATTTCTTCAAGGACATCCACAGTATCATCAACGTACATTTCATCCATGACTTCTTCCAGTTCGGAATCCGTCAGCGCATTGATCAGATCCTCACGCATATCACTGTTCATATCCGTAAACACTTCCGCTGCCTCTTCCTTCGCCAGCAGGCGGAACACCAGTGTTCTCTGCTTTTTATCCAGTTCCTCGAAAGCGTCTACAATATCCACGGGATGCATGGATTCCAGCTCTTCCTTCAATTGTTTAAAATCATGTCTCTCAAGCAGAACACTCATCCGTTCCGCATCCAATCTGCAGTCTTTCTCCATGCGATCACCCTTTTCGTATTTTTTCGGCCGTATACTAATTATTTTTCCCTACATCAGGCCATCTTTTTATAGTATAATATGGTAGAAATTGATATACAAGGAGATTCTTATGAAAATTGTCGGACTGATTACAGAATACAACCCTTTCCACAACGGTCATCTGCATCATATACGGGAAGCACTGCGGATAGCAGGTGCAGATACCGCCATTGTTGTCATGAGCGGCGACTATGTACAGCGGGGTGTTCCCGCCATCATGCCGAAAAGGCTGCGCGCTGAAATGGCACTGAAATGCGGTGCTGCGGCTGTCTTCGAGCTTCCTGTCTGTTACGCCACCGGAAGTGCCGAGTATTTCGCCATGGGCGCCGTCTCTCTTCTGGACAGACTGGGCATAGTAGACTCGCTGTGTTTCGGCAGCGAATGCAATAACCTCGGTGTCCTTTCCCGCATTGCAGACCTGCTCCTCTCAGAACCCGGCGAATACCGTGTACTGCTGAAAAAACATCTGCGCGGCGGTCTTTCCTACCCTGCCGCAAGAATGCGCGCCATATCGGAATACTTGTGCGATCCCGATATTTCTTCCATTGTCAGCGACCCGAATAACATACTGGGAATCGAGTATCTTAAGGCTCTTAAACGGCTTAACAGTCCGATCCGTCCGTTTACCATACAAAGAGCCGGTGCCCACTACCATGACAGAGAACTTTCCGGAGACCACTTAAGCTCTGCTTCCGCCATCCGTTCGCTTCTCGCCTACTCCGGTTCCGCCCTGCAGACGGACCATACCGGAGGAACTTTTGAAGACTCGTCTTTCTCCGGTATATTGAACGAACTGGAAGATCAGGTGCCCTCCTGCTGTCTTGAGCTTTTAAAAGACTACCACCGGGTGTCATATCCGGTCTATCAGAACGACTTCTCCATCATACTTAAATACAAACTGCTCAACAAACGTCCGGAACATCTGCTGAGGTATATGGATGTATCAGAAGAACTGGCCAACCGGATCTGCAGCCGGCTGGACAATTACTTCAATTACAAACAGTTCTGTGATCTGCTCAAAACAAGGGAAATCACCCAGACGCGAGTCAACCGGTCACTTCTCCATATCATGCTCGGAATAAAAAAAAGCGATGAATCAGAATATATAAACAGCGGCTTTCACTATTATGCCCGGTTGCTCGGATGCAGAAAAGACAAAGAGAAACTTCTCTCATATATTTCCACAAAAAGTATGCTTCCCCTGCTCGCCCGCCTCTCCGCAGACAGCAGCCTGCCTGCCGCCGGACAGAAAATGCTTCGCAACGATATCCTTGCCTCCAATCTGTATGCATCCGTGGTGACAGACAAATATAAAACCGCATATCAGAACGAATACCGGCAGAGAATCATTAAAGTATAAATTTCGATTTTTCGTATCGGCTCAGGAGTAGAAAATCATTTGAAAAGTAGTTAGATACGGAATGATCGACTCACGTATCCGCGGACAGAGGAAAGGTTGATCC
>CAJFGR010000029.1 GCA_904377845.1 uncultured Ruminococcus sp.
TTTAGGTGTAATCATAGGGGCTGTTTAATTGTCTTTAAGATAGTGGAAAGCCGCATGGTTACGGCAATTTCCGTGTTGTGCATATATTGACGGAGCAGTCACTCCCGTCGAGCCTGTCACTCCTGTCGGACCGGTCACTCCCGCAGGACCTGTGGCTCCCGTCGGACCCGTTACTCCTGCAGGACCTGTGGCTCCCGTCGGACCGGTCACTCCCGTCGGGCCGGTGACTCCCGTCGGGCCTGTCACTCCTGTCGGACCGGTGGCTCCCGTCGGGCCGGTCACTCCTCCGTCCGGTCCCGGGGCTCCTGTTGCTCCCGTAGCTCCCGTCGGACCCGTTACTCCCGTCGGACCCGTTACTCCTGTCGGGCCGGTCATACCTGTGGGGCCGGTCGCTCCCGTCGGACCGGTCGCTCCGGTACAGCAGCACGGACGAGGCGGGCAGGGCGGCCTGCATCCGAAGGACGGCCATCCGCATCTCTCCTGACTCTGTGTTTCGTGCATATTCTCTTCGCAGTCCTCCGACTGCTTCTGTATCTCGTCTGCTTTTGATTCATCTGACGTTTTTTTCCTGAACCATATCATAAATGCATACCTCCTTTCATAATCAATATATGTTGGGAGTCGTTTTTTGTTTGCACTGATAACAGCCGTACATATTTTTATTCTGCTTTCCGCTCAAAATATTTTTTATTGCTCAGGTAATACGGTGACTGCGGCTTATAGATGCCTGCAAGTTCATTATACTTCTCTGCCTCCCGGCGGTTCCCGAGCCGGTCATAACAGACGCACAGACTGACCGCCGGCAGGAAGCCGTAACAGTCCTCGTCTATGAACGCCCCTGTTTCCGGCGCTTTCTTCGCATGCAGTGCCTGTTTATACCAATAGATTGCCTGTTCGTAGCGGCCTCTGTCCTGAAAATGTCTTCCGAGATCACAGCAGATCTCTCCCCTAGGGACATCATACTCAAGAGCATGCAATAAAGAATGCAGAGCTTTCTGCTCTTCACACATACCATAATAGCAGACTGCCAGCTGACGCGCCGCATCAATCTTATTCTCTGTCCACCCGTCCGGACGTGTGAGAAAACAGCTTAAGACTTCGGCGCCTTTCTCATATTTCCGGTGATACACCAGCTCTCTTCCATAATAATAAAGCGCCCTGCTGTCAAAATATTCCCCGTTTTCTTCCATTTTCTCATAGATCTTTAAATTTCTGTCACCGCTGCCCGGCTTTACACGCAGCTTCCTGTGCTCGATCCTGATATCCCGATAAATAATTTTTCCTGCCGGCTGTATCACTTCATGGACTTTCCCCTGAAAACGGAACCCTGCATGATTTCTTACGATCCGCTCCCTGTAATAATGAAAGACCGGCCTTCCCTTCTCATCGAATGCCGTAACATAAGGCATCATGATCACATCCTCATCCGCGATCTGTTCTTTCATTTCTATAAACCTGTCCGCCTCTTCCGGCGGGAGCACATCATCCGCATCCATCCACATCAGATAGTCCATCCTGCCTTTCTCAAACGCATAATTTCTTGCCGCGGCGAAGTCTCCGACCCACGGATAGTCATAGATCCGGTCCGTATATAATGCCGCCGTCTCCTTCGTCCGGTCTGCGGATCCCGTATCTACTATCACGATTTCATCCACAAGTCCTTTCATGCTGTCCAGACATCTGCCCAGAACATCCTCTTCATCTTTCACGATCATACACAGACTGACTGCCGCCATAATCCCACTCCCCGCTTGCCTGTAACTTTCACTATATCCCACTCTATGCCGGAAATGCACAATGCGTTCGACGACAGATAGCCGCTCACGCAGACATAACGTCCGTCAGATTCCCGGACACGCCCGGACTTTTCGCAAATGCGCATCCTGCAGAGCGTTTTCTTTGACAAGGAACAGAGTTTCCTGTCAAAGAAAAAGAGACAGAGAACCTGTCTCTCCGACACTTCTCTGTCTCTTACTTTCATCAATCTGTCATCTGCTAGATCCTTGCCACTCCGCTCTTTCTTGCAGCCTCAGCAGTAGCCTTAGCCACAGCGTCCTTTACACGCGAATCAAATGCTGCCGGAAGGATGTAATCCGGATTCAGCTCTTCGTCGCTTACCAGACCTGCGATCGCGTAAGCAGCCGCAACCTTCATCTCATCATTGATATCAGATGCCCGCACATCCAGAGCTCCGCGGAAGATACCCGGGAAGCAAAGCACGTTATTTACCTGATTCGGGAAATCGCTTCTTCCGGTGGATACAACTGCCGCTCCTGCTGCTTTCGCCTCATCCGGGAAGATCTCCGGCGTCGGGTTCGCACAAGCGAAGATGATCGGATCTTTTGCCATGCTGCGTACCATATCCTGTGTCAGCGTGCCAGGTGCGGATACTCCGATAAATACATCAGCTCCTTTGATCACCTCTGCAAGAGTTCCTTTCTCATGGTTGAAGTTTGTAATCTTTGCCATCTCTTCCTTGATCGGATTCAGATAATCTCTTCCTTCATAGATTGCTCCGTGGCGGTCTGTCATGATAACGTTTTTAAGACCCATGGACATAAGCAGTCTGATGATGGCGATACCGGCTGCGCCGGCACCTGAAGTTACAATCTTGATATCTTCGATCTTCTTGCCGACAATCTTCAGTGCATTGATCATACCTGCAAGTGTAATAACTGCTGTACCGTGCTGGTCATCATGGAATACCGGAATGTCACAGCACTCTTTCAGACGTTTCTCGATCTCGAAGCATCTCGGAGCCGCGATGTCCTCCAGGTTGATTCCTCCGAAGCTTCCTGCAAAAAGGCTTACAGCTTTCACGATCTCATCTACATCTTTTGATCTGACGCAGAGCGGAATCGCATCTACATCGCCGAACTCTTTGAACAGGACACATTTACCTTCCATGACCGGCATACCTGCTTCCGGTCCGATATCACCAAGCCCCAGTACTGCTGTTCCGTCTGTGATGACTGCCACAGTATTCCAGCGTCTTGTCAAATCAAAGCTCTTGCTCGGATCTTTCTGGATCTCCAGGCAGGGCTGTGCAACTCCCGGTGTGTAGGCAAGGCTTAAAGCCTCCTTGGAATCCACCGCTGCACGGCTCTTAATCTCGATTTTACCTTTCAGTTCATAATGCATTTTTAATGATTCTTTTGCGTAGTCCATAACTGCCTCCTGTTGTTTATTCTATTGAAAGCATACAAATGTAATCTGATGTACTTTCTGAGTATACAGATATACCTTCGTATTTTATACACTCCGCTATTATTATACTTCTTTTTTTTATGTATGGCATTATTTTTTTCAAAACAAAGACATTTTTTTGATTTTTTATGCATATCGAAGGTTAAAATATGTATTTTTATGCATTTTATCGTGCATATATGCATAAATTTTATTTTTATAAATTTCTTCTTGCATAATTATAAGTTCTGGTGTATAGTAATCTGTAGCTTGTCACAGCGATAAATCCAACAAAAACCGCTTCCGGAAAACCAGACGGTAAAATTAATAAAAATTCATTCAGGAGGATACAAAAATGAGTAAAGAAAAAGTAGTTTTAGCATATTCAGGCGGACTTGACACAACCGCGATCATCCCGTGGCTGAAAGAGACGTTTGGCTATGACGTAATCTGCTGCTGCATCGACTGCGGGCAGGGCGAGGAGCTTGACGGACTTGACGAGAGGGCAAAACTCTCCGGAGCTTCCAAATTATATATTGAAAATATTGTAGACGAATTTGCCGAGGATTTCATCATGCCGTGTGTAAAAGCAGGCGCTGTATATGAAAACGCATATCTGCTCGGCACATCCATGGCACGTCCGGCCATCGCAAAAAAGCTGGTTGAAATTGCCCGCAAGGAAGGCGCTGTTGCCATCTGCCACGGCGCTACAGGAAAAGGAAATGACCAGATCCGTTTTGAGCTTGGTATTAAGGCTCTTGCTCCGGACATCAAGATCATCGCTCCGTGGCGTATGACAGACCTCTGGACAATGCAGTCACGTGAAGATGAGATCGAATACTGCAAAGCACACGGCATCGATCTTCCGTTCGATACAAAACACAGCTACAGCCGTGACCGTAACCTGTGGCATATCAGCCATGAAGGCCTTGAGCTGGAAGATCCGTCTGTAGAACCAAACTATGACGATCTTCTTGTACTCACAGTACCGCCGCAGAAAGCTCCGGACGAGCCGGAATATGTGACAATGACATTTGAGGCAGGTGTTCCGAAGACGATCAACGGAAAAGAAATGAAAGTAGCCGACATCATCAAAGAGCTCAATACACTGGGCGGAAAACACGGCATCGGCATCATCGATATCGTGGAGAACCGTGTAGTAGGTATGAAATCCCGCGGTGTATATGAGACACCGGGCGGAACAATCCTTATGGCAGCTCACCAGCAGCTGGAAGAGCTGATCCTCGACCGCGCTACATATGAAGTGAAAAAAGAGATGGGCAATAAGCTTGCTCAGGTTGTATATGAAGGAAAATGGTTCACACCGCTCTGCGAAGCGATCCGCGCATTTGTTGATGTGACACAGCAGTATGTAACAGGTGAAGTAAAATTCAAACTGTACAAAGGCAACATCATCAAAGCCGGCGAGACTTCCCCGTATTCCCTGTACAGCGAGTCACTGGCAAGCTTCACCACTGGCGATATGTATGACCACCACGATGCAGACGGATTCATCACACTGTTCGGACTGCCGCTTAAGGTTCGTGCTATGAAGATGCAGGAACTGGCGAAAGAGAATCAGAAATAAAAATCATATTATCTATTTGCATAATAATAAAGTGTATCCCGGCCCGGACAATTCTACTCGTAAGATACTAACTTATGAGTAGAATTATCCGGGCCGGGATATATTAATATCACAGATATTTTTTAATTCTTAAAAATCCATTTCATGATCGGGTAGAATACCCAGAAGGATATTGCGCAGTTGATCAGCATTGTCACAACATCCGCCACAACTGTACCTGTTCCTGCTCCCAGAGCATTCATAAGAAATGTATATACGGGAACTTTATATATTCCCTGAAGAGCTGCCGCTCCTATCGTGATGATAACATAGGCAAGCCCATACCATGCTGCAGCTTTCCATACATTTCCTTCAGATTTGAACGTGACCTTCCTCTGTGTGAAGAAATTGATCACCATGTTCTTCCCCATATTTGGTGATATAAGAAGACAGCTGTTTCTGATATAGCTGATCATCCTCTACGATTGCTGTTCTGATCATCTGTGTTTTCTCCGTTCCTTTTATTTGTCTTCATTTATTTTAGACGATTTCACAGAACCATTCAATGTATTAATTTGAATTTATTACTCACATCCGATCAGAACCTTTTTCCCCTGAAATGCAAATCCATACTTCCTTATCCTTTCAGCCGGAAATCCTTTTGACGATAATACAGTATCATATTTTTTATCATCGATCTGTCTGAGCGCTGACTGTACTGTAGCAGACAGATCTTTTTCATCCTCCGGATCTCTCACCTTAAACTCCATAATAAAGGCATTATCTTTCGGATCATATGGCTCCAGTATCACATCATACCTGCCAAACCCGCTTTCCCTGTTAGACATAATACTGTATCTGTCCTCCAGTTCCACGATAAGCCCCAGCACAAAGCCATGATAAAAGCGCTCGGGTTCTGTTTCCTGTGATGGTTTTCTTCCCGTATCAAAAAAGCTGAATGTAGAAACCGCTACTCGGTTCATATATACATTCATCGCTTTCAGATCAGACTGCAGCAATGCCCGGACAAAATCATTGTATCCACTGTCATAATCAGCAAACCATCCGTGAATCATATTTTCAAACATGATTCTTACTTCCCGATTTGTCAGCGACAGACTGTATATTGTGCGTCCTGTCTGCATAAGAAATTCTGTTTTTACGACTTTTAAATATCCGCTTGCCAGAAATAAACTCCAGACTGCGCTTTCTCGTTCATCCAGCTGTTCATAAATAATCTGTTCATCCAGTTGGGTTTCGATCGGCTCTCCCCTGAGCAGGTTTTCAAAATCTGTTTTAATATCTTTACTGCCCCGCTGTATCAGTTCGTTGGCAAGATGGTTAGAACTTGTATTTGCCCAGTACGTCTGAAATTTCCCGGTATCCAGAAAATTAATGATAGACCATGGATTATAAATATCCGTCAGACTTCCAAATGTAAAACCGTCATACCAGTTTTTCACATCTTGTTTCTGATCTGACATTCCATATTCTTCCAGAGCAGAAAACACTTCATTTTCCGTAAATCCGAAACAGTCCGCATATTCATCAGATGTCGTAGTCACGACTTTCAGATTATTCAGGTCGGAAAAAATCGACTCCTTACTGATCCGTGTGATTCCTGTAAGAATTGCGCGCTCCAGATACGGATTATTTTTAAATGTTGCATTGAAAAGACTCCTTGTAAAAGTTACCAGTTCATCCCAATAGCCTCCGGTATAAGCCTCAAGCATAGGCGTGTCATATTCATCCAGCAGAATGATCGTTTTCTTCCCATAATATTTATAGAGATACCCACTGAGCCTTCTTAAAGAAATAGACACTTCCGAGTCCGACATATCCGAAGACACTTTATAAAAATACTCCTTTTCTCTGTCATTGAGCAGTTCTCCCCGGGCCAGAAAATCATAGTGATTATACAGATCCACAATGCTCTCACATATTTTACTTCTTACTTCCTGATAGGAATTTTCTTTAATATCAGAGAAGCTGAGCATGATTACAGGATATGTCCCCTGTAACTGTCTATATTCCATGTGGTTCCATACTTCAAGTGATTCAAACAGTGATTCATCTGCATGATCAACAGAAAAGAAGTTTTCAACTGTACTCATCATTAATGTTTTTCCGAATCGTCTCGGTCTGGTGATCAAAGTGACCTCATCCTTGGATTCCCACCACTCCGGAATAAATTTTGTCTTATCTATATAAAATGCATTTAAGTCCCGGATCTTTCTAAAATCCTGAAGTCCGATACCGACTGTCTTAGGCATATGAGCACCTCCCTTTCACATCAAAAGATTATTTTCATTATAACCTAAAAATGTATCTTGGTACAGTGCAAAGCTTTCTGTTTTTACCGCGTTTACTGCTTTCTATAAATTGTCTTACAGAGGCAAATCCTTCTTTTCAAACCATATGATACCTGCTGCATACAGGCAGACAGATATCACCAGCATGATCACAAACCCATGAGTATATCCGCTTCCCTCTATGATCTTCTGCGTATCGTAGAGGGTATTTAATGTAAAATATTTCAAAAAATCCAGACTGTCGGACAGCTTGATAAACAGACTTACCACAAAAAAGTACAACGGTATTCCTGCACCAAAGGTCAGAGAATTTTTCGAACTGTTAAAAATGCAGGAAGAGCAGAAACAAATGCTGCTGATAGCCAGATGATAGAGAAATGCACCTAATTTAAGCGATAAAAAAGTATCCACATCTAATGCATCCGGCTGAAAAGCATTTGCAGCAGCAATTCCAACGATGGAAGAAATCCCGTCATATTCCCTTTATCGACTTTTTCGGCGATCATACGATTGCCGACCATAATGGAATATACCATTGGAAATACAATCGCCATAAGCGCATAAAACGAGTTCGACATAAAACTGCATAAAATATTCTTCAAGTGTATGCTTTTCTTCTTTCAGAAAATTGATGCGGCACTTTGACAGTACAGCGATCAAATCATTGATCTCACTGTCGTTAATTGATACGACCATCTGATTTTGTTCTTCTTTATATTCCGCTCCGGGATAACTCTGCCTTGCAAGAGCTAAGCTGGTGCTGTCCGAAAATTCAATCTTATAAGTCTTGAACTGAGAATGACGCAGGTCGTCAATCGTCACTTCCTGAATCAGTTTTCCTTTCCGTATCATGCCTATCCTGTCACAGGTCTTTTCTACCTCCACAAAAATGTGAGAAGACAGAATAATTGTCTTGCCTTTCCCTTTTTCCTGCTCAACTAATTCTATAAATCGATTCTGCATCAGAGGATCGAGACCGCTTGTCGGCTCGTCCAGCAGCAGGATATCCGGATCATGCATAAATGCAGATACGATTCCGATTTTCTGTTTCATGCCTTTGGACATTCTTTTCATGCCGGTATCCGGATTTATTTCGAAAAATTCCAATAGTTTTTCAGCATAAGAGAAGTCTTTCTGCTTTCTCATTTTAGCGATCAATTTCAGGTAGGCAAGCCCTGTCATATCATCCGGAAACGAAAGTTCTCCGGGCAGATAACCGACATGACGCTGGATTTTCTTCTGTTCTTTCCAGCAATCCATCCCCTAATGAGGCTGTAAAAGGCATCCTTTCTCCTGTCAAAAGCACTATATATTAGGCGAGCAGATAAAAAAAGAGTTTTTATTACTCATATCGGAAGATGCAAAGAATATACCTGCAAACTTTGGAACCCTGCAAATATTATTAGAATATCAGATTTCTGCTGTACTGGGCGTAATAAATTACTGGTTCCAAAAGGGGAAACCTGTTTCCGAGCACGAAATACTGCAAAAAATATATGAGATTTCATCGAACGGTGTTTTAAAATCTCTTCAGGCTGAATTAAGTAATGTAAATGATAATGCAGTATAAACGGAACTCGATTTTATTTATTCTCATATAGGCGGAGCAGCTCCCGAAACTCTTCATTTCCCTGCAGGAATGCATAATCCTCCCCTGTTTTCATCTCTGCCAGCAGCCCCGGCAGTATTTTCTCCGCATAAGTCTCCATCGCTTTGTCATACTTTCTTCCGAAATTTTCTTTCCCGTATATATGGCAGTAAAACGCAGACTCCGACATATGCTGGGGCTCCGTCAGCATCCGGAGCGCTTCTCGGATATATGCAATACTTTTTCCTGCGTCCTTCTTCTTTAACGCCAGATCCATTGGCAGGAGCAGGGGACTGTACCCCCATTGGTCATACAATAGAGCGGTCTGTTCCCCTGCGGAGGCGATCTTTTCCGCCCGTTTCATGTCCCCCTCCTCAAAAGCAATATTCATCAGCATAGACAGTACGATGCTGAGATCGTTAAGCACATCTGTGAGTTTCCTTTCCAGCAGCACCGCCGCCTCATCATGTTTCTCCTGTGCAAGCAGAAGACGTGCATTGAGGATTCTCTTATCTGCCTGCTGCTTCGGCAGGGAGTCGATCATCTTGCGGGCTTTCTCATACTCCTTCCTCTTTATATATTCACTCGCCAACCTATAAGCAGCGGCATTTTTCACCTGTTCGTCCCCGCTGCATTCAGTCACGCGTTCATACCATGAATATATCTTCTCTTCATATTTTTCTCTGTCTGTACTCCAGCCACCGGACATCATCAGTAATCCCTGCACCATGGACGCCATCATATGGATCAGTTTCCCACAATTCGGATATTCGCGCACCTTCTGCTCCGCTGCGTCAAATGCCGTCTCCAGGTCCTGCTCATCCATGATCGCTGCAATCTCGTTACATATCTCTGTGATCTCATTGTCAGAAAGTTCCTCCTGAAAACAGAGCAGCGTATTGACGTCCGTATTGAGGAGGCGCGCCAGCGCAGGCAGTATTGCGATATCAGGATAACTGCCCCCTCTCTCCCACTTATTAACCGCCGGGGCGGAAACTCCAAGACGCTGTGCCACCTGTTCCTGCGTAAGTCCCTGTTCTTTTCTCTTCCTGCGTATCACTTCACCCACCGGCATATCTGTATCCTCCTCAGCCTTTTCCTGTTATGCATATTTCATCTTATACATAGTCTTCCTGCACACATTATACCAGTTTATATATGAACCTCACAACTGAGCCTTTTTCACAAATATGGGCAAAAAAGTAACCGGCAGTTAATATGATTAACCGCCGGCTTAATCTCTACATCGCCGTATACATCCACAAATTGTTGATCTGGTACTCCAGCCTGCTGTAATCCCACAGCTTCTCGCTGCGTACCCGGCTATTCGGATCGTTTACCCGGATCTTGCCGTCCTCGATCCCTGTCAGCACGATAAAGTGTCCGGTCGTGGTAAAGTCTCCCGGTCTCATGCTGCATATGATCGGATGACCGTTTCCCAGAGCAGAGAAGACTGCATCCTCGCTCAGGCCCAGCTCCTCCCCGTAGATTCCAAATTGCTGCGCGCCGTCTGTCATCAAGGTCCAGCTCGTACCGGAATCTCCCGCATAGTATCCGTTCTCGGCAGAAAACTGAGCCACTTTATACGGCGTCACCGTATTGTCTCCGGTGAGCCCTGCCGCCACCATGGCAATCGCCGTCGGACCGCACCCGTTGACAGCAATCATGTCGTCCGCATAAAAGGCGTATCCCCATCGTTCATCCCACTGCAGGAGCAGAGGAATCTCTCCCTGCACTACCTCGCCGACTGTCTCCGCCGGCGGCGTATCTTTCTTATCCGGATAATCAAAGACAAAATCTACGGTCTCTTCATTGTTTTCCAGCAGTTCGATCAGCTGGTCCGGGTACTGGTCTTTATTTGCCATAATTTCCCGTACTTTCGGATTGACCAGAGACATCACTGCCAGGCTGCTCTGCCCACTGACAGCATCTTTTACCCATAGCACTGCCATGACCATCGGGATAATAAGCACAATACAGAGTATGCTCTTCAGGATTCTGCGCCTTCTTCTCCTCTTTCTCTTTTTGCCGCGCTTTCTTTCTCTTCCGCCTCCTGTATACAGACTTTCCTCATATCTGTTTACTCTATATCTGCTCCCCTGGTATCTTTTCCCCTTGTATCTACTTTCGCTTTCCCAGTCCTCCCGCATAAGGGCATCTCCTCCTTTTTCATAAGGAGATTATACCTGGCCTTTCCGACGAACTTTTAAAAAGAATTCTTAATATTTTACGACACAATCTTTAAGAAAAAATTAGCGCCGGCATAAACCGGCGCCGATTAAGATGACTCTTTAATCTTCCCTGTCATTCGTAAGATTCAGCCTATCGAAGATATAGAACATCAGTCCCATCAGCATGCCCACTACACACGCCAGCACCATTCCCGAGAGCTGGATGCTTCCGAACTGTACAGTGATACCGGACAGACCGACCACAAAGATAACAGAAGTCATCGCCATATTTCTGGATTTATTATAATCCACCTGTGACTCTACCAGAATACGGATACCCGATGTTCCGATCATACCGTACAGTAAGAACGAGATACCTCCGATGACAGGACCCGGGATCGTATTGATCAGTGTCGTCATTTTCCCGATAAAGGAACAGATGATGGACAGCACTGCCGCGCCGCCGATCACGTATACGCTGTAGACCTTTGTCATCGCCATGACACCGATATTCTCTCCGTATGTCGTCGTCGGCACAGATCCGATCAGACCTGAGAGCATACTGGAGAAGTTATCTGCAAAAAGGGAACGATGGAGCCCCGGATCTTTTAACAGATCTCTTCCCACGATCTTACTGGTCACGATCTGATGCCCGATGTGCTCTGAGGTAATGACAAGCAGCACCGGTATGATGATCACGATCGCCTCCCATTTAAACTTCGGCGTAGAAAAGTTCGGGATGGAAAAGAGCGGTGCTGCTGCAACCTCTGAAAAATCTACGATTCCACAGGCAAGAGCAGCTATATATCCCGCAATAATGGCGATCAGAATCGGGATGACCGACAAAAATCCGCGGAATAAAACAGAGCCGAGCACTGCAACGAGAAGTGTCACAAGAAATACGATTACATTTCTGATATCGATCACTTCATCCGTAAGTCCTGCATTTGACGCCGCTGTTCCTGCAAGTTCCAGACCGATCAGGGCTACTACAGGGCCCATTGCCGCCGGCGGCAGCACTACATCAATCCAGTCAGAACCGAATTTGTAGATTAAAACAGCCAATACACACCCGAGGAATCCCACTACAACAAATCCACCCAGCGCGTATTCATAGCCCCACTTTGAGATAACCACGCCCGCCGGTGCCAGAAAAGCAAAGCTGGATCCCAGATACGCCGGTGCCCTTCCCTTTGTGATCAGGATAAAGAGAAGCGTACCGATTCCGTTCATAAAGAGCACAACCGCGGGGTTAATGCCGAATACAAACGGCACCAGCACGGATGCGCCGAACATCGCAAACATATGCTGGATGCTCAGAGGCACCAGCAGTTTAAATGGTACTTTCTCTTCCACCTGAATGATTCTTTTGTTTTCCATGTAAGTCCTCCTGTTCTCTCATTCCCATCAGTAACTACATCTTTTACATTTTATCATACTGACATACAAAAGGAAAAGGGCTTTTACTTCCATACTTCCTGTATGACCCGCATTACATTTCCATATGCGATCTTATCGATTTGCCGCGGCGTGATCCCCTTTTTTCTCATCGCCTCCCATACTTTTTCTATATCCTGAACGCCTTGTATACCGTCTGGAAGGGAATCCGGGTCAAACCCATCAAAATCCGTTCCCATGGCTACTGCATCCTCGCCGGCTTTTTTTATCATCCACAGGGCATGGTTTGCAATGTCTTCTACAGACACCCTGCCGACATCATTTTTTCCTCGTCTCTCCTGCAGAAATTCCGAATAGAAATTCAGGCCCGCCACACCTCCGTTTTCTCCCAGCGCACGGAGCATCTCGTCGCTCAGGTTTCTTGGATGCCGGCAAAGACTTCTGGCATTTGAATGGGAAGCTGCCACCGGATATCTGCTGTATCTGATACAGTCCCCAAACCCACCGTCCGAGAGGTGGGATACGTCCACGATCATTCCCAGCTCATTCATCCTCTTCACCGTCCGTATTCCAAAGTCTGTAAGACCCTTTTCCATAATATTTCTGTCACGGCTGTTCGGATATCCGATACAATTCTCATAGTTCCATGTCAGGGTGACAAGGCGGACGCCTTTTTTATACAGTTCATCCAGCCGGGAAAGCCTGCCGTTTAAGACGCCGCCCTCCTCTACCGTAAGGATGCCTGCCGTCCGATTTGTGCAGGTACTGTTTTCTACAGCATTAATCGGTATATCTGCAGCGGTTTCTGCAATCAGAAAATCCCCGCCGCTCTCTTTCCAGGCATACTCTGTCATGTCAAGTACAGCTTCATAGGTTGCATCCCAGAGTTCTCTGTTCTCTGCTCTGACCGGAGAATTCTTGTCCGCGTATGTACTGATACCTGTCAGTTTTTTCCCGTAATCAGCCGCATTTACATAACAGGCAAAGAACTGTGACGCCCCTGCCAGTTTCAGCCTTTCAATATCCACTGACAGATAATTTTTTTTCAGATTCCCGTACGCATGATTTTTTACGATCTCGCTTAGAGTATCGCAGTGCATATCAATCCATTTCATCTCATTTCTCCTTTCTCTGTAATATATTCAGTCACATAATTCATATATAACCGTGCCGTTCTTCCTGCCATATGTATAATTTACCATTTTCTTACATACTCTAACATACATCCGTCCTGTTTGTCAGGATAGAAAAAAGAACTATGCAAGGAGAACTTATGGAACCTAAAATCGGAATTATCGTCTGCGGATTTACCCGGAACCGTCAGTTTGTCACCAACCCGTATATACAGTCTGTCCGCTATGCAAAAGGGATTCCTCTGGTGCTTCCCGTTGTACGCAGCGATCACCTGCTTGATGAATACACAGCCCTCTGTGACGGTTTCCTCTTCTGCGGGGGAGACGATATCACCCCGCTTCTCTTCGGGGAGGAGCCTCAGACCGGAAACGGGAAGACCTGTGTCACTGTCGATCTCTTCCAGATCCGCCTTATGAAAAGAATCCTGCGTTCGCGTAAGCCGATTTTTGCCATCTGCCGGGGAATGCAGATCTTAAGTGTTGCGTGCGGAGGAACTGTCTGGCAGGATATGTCGCTTATTCCACGGAAAACGATTGACCATATGCAGCAATCATCCGTACGAAGTGAAGTCAGTCACCGGATCCGGACAGCGGAAGGGAGCCGCCTCAGGAAATATATCGGATCCTGTCTTTTTGTAAACAGTTTTCACCATCAGGCTGTAAATGAACCGGGAGAAAATGTACAGATATGCGCCCGGGCATCGGATGACACCATCGAAGCGGTGGAAATCCGGGATCATCCCTTTGCTATAGGTGTTCAGTGGCATCCCGAATGTATGTACCGCTCCTCACCGGAAATGCGGGGACTTTTCCACGAATTTGTTCTCCACTCACTCATAAACCGGGATAAATCAGGACATACTAGTCCCTGAATTCATATAGTACAAGGAGGTTATGACAATGTCAGAGATTTCAATTCTTGATCTTCAGAATCTGCGTCATCTCATCGGCGGCTATTCCACTACCCACTGTAAGATGACAGACTATGCTTCGAAAGCTGAAGATCCGGAGATCAAAAAGCTGTTTCAGGATGCGGCTGATTCTGCCATGAAGAATAAGCAGGAACTTATGAAGTTCCTGTAATGCAATGATAACAGCATACAGAATCAGGCATCGGAACAAAGAAAAACTAATTCAGAGAGGTATCAGAATGGACGAAAAGACAATGGTTGCCGACGCGCTTGTCGGCATAAACGGTGAACTGAAAATGTTCGGGGATATGATCCCTCAGACAGAAAACAAAGAACTGAAACAGTGCCTGAAACAGATCCGCAACCAGTGCGAAATGTCTCAGGAGAAGATGTACGATGCGGCAAGAGAACGCAGTTACTACGTTCCGGCCGAAAAGGCAACCCAGGCGGAAATTGATCATGTAAAATCAATCGTGCAGATGAATTAAAAAACAGGGACACCCCTGACTGCAGTCGGGGACGTAGTAAACCTGATTTAAGATTTACTACGTCCCCATTCGCACTTATTTCACAAAATATACTGTTCAATTGCTTTTGCCGCACCGTCATTTCTGTTCGTCTCTGCAATATAATCCGCCTGTATCTTCAGCCTGTCTACTGCGTTGCCCATGGCGATCTTAAGTCCGGAAGACGCAAACATAGACAGATCATTTTCTCCGTCGCCGATGCAGGCGATCTCTTCTCTTTGAATACCAAGATGACCTGCCAATGCCGCCAGTGCTTTCCCTTTTGAGGCCTCTTTTGCATACACCTCTGCATAGATTCCGGTATATGCCGCATGAAGTGCCGGATGCACGTCTAATACTGCCTGCAGTTTTTTCTTTGCGCCCGGCGTCAGAAAGTAAAACTGGAATTCTTCCACTTCGCAGCTGTTCCTTAGGATAAACTCCTCCATATTTCGGACACAGTAAACACCTCCGGCATCTCTTCCGTAGATCATTCTCCCCGCCATCGTAAGCAGCCGTCCCTGAAGAAGATAACGGTGACGAACATGGGATGCGATACCAAAACTCCTTCCTCTGCACTGCTGAAGAAGAGGCTGCACTTCCTCCGCCGGCACAGACGCCCGGAAGATTTCTTTCTTCTTTCGTATATCCGTGACTCTTGCACCGTTTGAACTGATTACATAGCGAAACAATCCTCTGTTCGCATAGTCATCAGATGTACCTGTGCGGTGCAGCGTGCCCTCTGCCAGCCTGTGAGGGATACACTCCAGATTTCGTCCGGTTGTCGGAACTAGAATCATTCCTTTTGCAGCCGCTTCTCTCAGTGCAAGAAGAGTGCGGTCCGTTATCCGGCTGCGTCCATCCAGACAGGTTCCATCCATATCTACTGCAAGTAATTTAATCATATGATCACTCTTTTTCCTCTTCCGTCAGACAGATTGTCTCCAGATCATCCGGCACATACAGATTGCCGCTGTAGTACTGTCTGCCTTCCGCTGTATATCGTTCCTTTCTCCTCCCGATATCCGAATCTTCCGTATGATAGAGTACCAGATTCTCAACATGGAGCTTTTCCGCCGTTATACACGCATCCTTTACCGTAGAATGGTGTTTCTCATAAGGCGCATAAATCTCCGCATCCTCGGCAAGACAGAACGCCTCGTGCAGAAGCCACCTGCTCCCCTGCACATACATCCGCTCCGAGTCGTTATACGGTTCGTCTCCACAGCAGCTTAATTTATCCGTCTCATTCAGATACATAGAAAAACCATGCTGCCTGGTTTTTGACGAATGAATATTAAAAAATGTAGTCTTATGACCAATAATCTCATATACGTCCCCGTCGGATACCGGAATGAAAAGAAGGCGCTCTCCGATAAACTCTGTCTCTTTCTTCGAGAGAAGCATATGCGACATATCATCCAGTATAAGAAGGACCTTTTTATGTCCGTATATCCGGACTTTCCCCTCATATACATTCTGTTTCATTGCCTGCGTAATCATGCGGATCATCCACATTATACCGAGAATATGATCCATATGCTTGTGAGTCACAAAGATATCCTGTATTTTTCTCCAGTCAATCCCGGCATCTTTGAGCTGTCTGAGAATGCCGCTTCCACCCCCGCCGTCCACGAGAAAGAATTTATCATTGTCACTGAGCACAAAACAGGTATTATAACATTCTGTCACGACTGCCCTGCCGGTTCCCAGCATTGTCATTTTCATAAATTCAGCCCTCCGCAATCTCTCTTGCCACATAAACACCGCTGGCAGATGCATGGGACAGTGAATGAGTCACACCGCTTCCGTCTCCGATCACATAGAGTCCTTTGTGGATTGTCTCCAGGTTCTCATCAAGCTGTACTTCCATATTGTAAAATTTCACTTCCACCCCATAGAGTAATGTGTCGTCATTCGCAGTTCCCGGGGCAATTTTATCGAGTGCATATACCATCTCGATAATGCCGTCAAGTATTCGTTTTGGAAGCACCAGACTTAAGTCGCCCGGTTCTGCCGAGAGCGTCGGCCGCACGAAGCCTTCCTCAATTCTTTTAGCGGTACTTCTCCTGCCGCGGATCAGATCACCGAACCTCTGCACAAGTACTCCGCCGCCCAGCATATTGGAGAGCCGGGCAATACTTTCTCCGTAGCCGTTACTGTCCTTGAAAGGTTCCGAGAAATGCTTCTCCACCAAAAGGGCAAAATTCGTGTTCTCCGTCTGTTTCTCCGGATCCTCATAACTGTGTCCGTTTACTGTCACGATACCGTTCGTATTCTCATTGACAACAATTCCATAGGGATTCATGCAGAACGTCCTTACCTTGTCCTCAAACTTTTCTGTACGGTATACAATCTTACTCTCATAAAGTTCATCGGTCAGATGTGAGAAGATTACAGCCGGCAGCTCTACCCTGACTCCGATATCCACACGGTTGGATTTGGTCGGAATAGCGAGCCCCTCGCAGACTTTCTCCATCCACTTGCTTCCGCTGCGTCCCACGGATACAATACATTTTTCACACTCGTAAGTCTCCCCGGCACAGCTGATCCTGTATCCAGTCTCCGTCTTCTCCAGATTATCCACATGGCAGTTAAAATGGAACTCTATCTTATCTTTCAGCTCCTCGAACAGATTTTCCAGCACAACATAATTGATGTCTGTTCCAAGATGGCGAACAGAAGCATCCAGAAGCTTCAGTTTATTCTGCATACACAGCTTTTTAAACTTAGTTCCCGCCGTGGAATACATCTTCGTTCCTTCGCCGCCGTAACGCACATTGATCTCATCCACATAGTTCATCAGATCTATGGCTGTATCTTTCCCGATATATTCATAGAGCGTGCCGCCGAAATCATTGGTAATATTATATTTTCCGTCCGAAAATGCTCCTGCTCCGCCGAATCCGCTCATAATGGCACAAGTTCTGCAGCTAATGCAGCTCTTTACCTTTTTTCCGTCAATGGGGCATTTTCTCTTTTCCAGAGGATTTCCTGCTTCAAATACTGCCACTTTAAGTCCGGGGGCTTTCTGTGTCAGTTCATATGCCGCAAAAATTCCTCCCGGTCCTGCGCCGATTATGATTACATCATACTTACTCATCTTTTTCTTCCTTTCTTTTATAAGACTTCCGATATCCGGCCATTCTTATATCTCTCTTTTATTATTCTTATTATGTACTGCTTTTACTCTTCATGAAGCACGGACTGTATGATCTTTTTCGTCTTTGGCAGCCAGAACTGAACAAGGGGACCGGTAAGAAATACAGCCACTACCGTTCCCGCTCCCACTGTGCCGCCCAGAATAAAGCCGAGCACTACAAAGAACAGATCGCACCCCACCCTGATCCAGCGGAACTGTACGGACTCAATCTTGTCTGACAGAATAACTGCCACGAGATCATTGGGGCCTGTTCCCGCATTACTGTTGATGACGATCGACATTCCTGCAGAAAGAATCACACATCCCAGCACCATACTCACGATGCGGACCGACATCGCAGACCCGCTGTTAATATAACCGCCCATCATCCATGTAAACAGATCTATAATCGGCCCTCCGCAGAATGCACACACAACCGTACCCGGCTTGACATATCCTCTGGTCGTCAGCAGCATCACGATCATAAGGATACAGAGCACGATTACATGGACGGTACCTACCGTCAGTCCGAATACTCTTGACAGACCCTGAATAAATACTGTAAATGTGTCTGTCCCCAGCCCGGATAACAAAAACAGCGTCACGCCGAGATGGGCGATTGTCAGCCCGATCAGAAGGACAATCAGAGCTTTTGCCCACGCAGACGCATTTCTTCCCGAAGTATCCGAAGCAAATTTTTCTTTCTTTTCCATAATATGATATCCTCCGCCTTCATTGTTTCCTTCTTACGGCCTGTGTGTTGATTGCAGTCACAAAAAGCTGCCGTTCCACTTCTTTTCAGTCTGTGGAACGGCAGCTCATTTTCATCCTGATCAGGTGGGACTATTCTACTTCTGAAAACTGGTCTTTTCCCACACCACACAGCGGACAAACAAAATCATCCGGTACGTCTTCCCATTTTGTGCCCGGCTCAATACCGTTGTCCGGATCTCCGGCTGCCTCGTCGTAAATGTATCCGCATACATCACATACATATTTTTTCATTGTACAGTACCTCCTGTGATTTTATAAAATATTCTTTTTTTACCTTTAATACAGGGAGTTTCTCCCTCATTCATGATAGCATACCCGCATCTGTTTTTCAATCTTCTTTTTCGCTTTCCTGCAGACCGAGAATCCCTTCAACCAGTATTCTCACATCATCAAAAATATAGTCAAAAGCTCCCGCCTGACACATATTAATCAGCACCATACCGATGGGTACCGCAAGAATCATCCAGAGAATTCCGCCCATGCGGTAGCCGATATAAAGCAGTATGAGCGTGACCAGCGGATTTAACCCCACACTGTCACCAACAAGTTTGGGCTGCAGAAGCTGGTGGACCGCCTGTGTGATCACATAGATAACGACAAGCGCAACTGTCATCTTGTAGTCTCCCATAAAGAACTTGTAGACTGCCCAGGGGATCATCGCGGTTCCTGTTCCGAAGAAAGGGAGAAAATCGAGGAACGCGATCAGAAACGCCACAAGTACAAAGTATCCTGTTCCAAGCATTCCCAGTCCTATGAGAAGTATTACAAATACGACAGCCATGATCTTAAACTGTGCCTTAAAATATCCTCCCACCGCATACCGCAGGTTATCTATCACAAGAGTCATCCGCTTCTGTATAGATTCCGGGGATACTTTTTTCATCCAGTTCAGTACTTCCTCACGCTGTACGATAAAGAAATACGCTGACAGTATTGATACAAGAAGGCTGATCAGATAAGACGGCACCTGTTTTGCAATATTACCGGCAGCCGTCACTGTCGGCTCACTGATATTCGACACAAGATTTCCCATATACTGATCCAGATTCTCTACCACTGCATTCCAGCCGTTCTGAACCCCGGACGGCAGACGTTCGAAGATTCCGGAAAGCGTGTCACCAATCTGACGCAGCCCCGTCTCCAGCTGTGCATACATCTCCGGAAAGTTCTGTATCAGTGAACTTATCTCAGCAGCCAAACGGCTGATCCCGAAGTAGAGCGCCAGTACGATCGCAGCCAGAACAAATATTACAATAAGCGCAGACCCCAGTTTCTTGACGATTTTAAGCCTCTTTTCCAGCCAGTTGACAAGCGGAGTTGCGATTGCCGCGATAATCCAGCCGATTACAAACGGCATAAGGAACCGAAGCAGGTTCCAGCCTATAACAATAAATGCGGCAGTGGCGAGAACACTGAACAAAAGCCTCAGGGCCACCTGCCAGTACGGACGATTATTTTTCATCCTCTTCCTCCACGGTTATACCGAAACATTCAGATTCTATCAGTTCCCAGATCTCATCCCTGCCCTGTTTTGTGGACGCTGAAAACGGAATTACTTTTGTCCCCGGGACGAGAGAGAGACCTTCTCTCAGCATTTTAATATGCTTCTGCACCTGCGAACGCTTTATTTTATCAAGCTTTGTTGCAATGATAACAGGCTGATATCCCTGTTCCACCACCCAGTGGTACATCATTTTGTCATTTGCTGAAGGCGCATGGCGTATATCAATAAGCAGGAACACTGCCTTGAGCTGTTTGGAGCTATGCAGATAACGCTCGATCATCTTACCCCAGCGCTCTTTTTCCTGCTCAGAGACTCTGGCGTACCCGTACCCCGGCAGATCGACCAGATAAAGCTCGTCATTGATATTGTAGAAATTAATCGTCTGCGTCTTTCCCGGAGTCGCCGAAATACGTGCATATGACTTTCTGTTCATAAGCGCATTGATCAGCGACGACTTCCCCACGTTTGACTTTCCCGCAAACGCCACTTCCGGCTTGTTATTTTCCGGCAGGGTACTCGTAACCCCGCACACTGTTTCCAGATTAATGCTTCTGATTACCATAGAATCCTCCTGTTACAGCGGAATATTTCCGCATTCCGGACCGCTGTGTGTTTCTCTATTTGCTCAGCGCCGTTTCCAGCACTTCGTCCATGTTTTCCACCGGGATGATCTCCAGGCCTTTTGTAATCTCGGAAGACAGTTCTTCCACATCCGCTGTATTTTCTTTCGGCACGAGCACAGTCCTGATTCCCGCGCTCTTGGCTGCCAGAAGTTTCTCCTTAAGGCCGCCGATCGGAAGTACGCGGCCGCGCAGGGTAATCTCTCCTGTCATGGCAAGATCCGCCCTGACTTTCTTCTCCGTCACCGCTGAAAGCATGGCGGTCGCCATCGTAATACCTGCGGACGGCCCGTCTTTGGGCACTGCTCCTTCCGGAATATGGACATGAATATCGTGTTTCTCAAAGAAATCATCCGCGATATTGTATTTTCTGCTGACAGAACGGATATAACTGATACCCGCTCTAGCGGATTCCTTCATTACATCTCCTAACTGGCCCGTCAGCATCAGCTCACCGCTTCCCGGCATCACATTGACCTCGATCTGAAGCGTATCTCCGCCAACGCTTGTCCATGCCAGGCCTCTTACAATACCGATCTCCGGAGACGGATTTGCCATCTGATATGTATATTTCTCTTTTCCGAGGAATTTATGAATATTGCGGTCTGTCACGCTGATTTTCTTCCGGTCTGCCGTCAGGATTTCTTTTGCAGCTTTCCTGCACACATTTCCGATCTCACGCTCAAGCTGACGCACCCCTGCCTCTTTTGTATAGTTGCGCGCCATCTTCCAGATCGCGTGCTTACTGAACGTAAGCTGATCAGGTGTAAGACCGTGCTTTTCCAGCTGCTTCGGAATCAGATGCTCCATAGCAATATGCAGTTTCTCATTTTCCGTGTAACTGCTGATCTCAATCACTTCCATACGGTCAAGAAGCGGTCTCGGAATCGTCTGCAGCGTATTTGCGGTAGTGATAAACATTACCTCGGACAGATCCAGCGGAACTTCAAGGTAATGATCTCTGAACTTACTGTTCTGTTCGCTGTCCAGCACTTCCAGAAGTGCCGAAAATGTATCTCCCTTATAGTCTGTGCTTACTTTGTCGATTTCATCCAGAAGCATCACCGGATTTTTCACTCCTGCTGTACGAATCCCATTAGCAATGCGCCCCGGCATTGCTCCGACATAAGTCTTCCTGTGTCCTCGAATCTCAGCCTCATCGCGCACTCCGCCCAGAGAAATACGCACGTACGGCTTCTTCATGGCACGTGCCAGAGATCTGGCAACAGATGTTTTTCCTGTGCCGGGAGGTCCGACAAGACATAGAATCGGACTGTCCCCTTTTTTTGTAAGCGTACGCACCGCCAGGAATTCCAGAATACGCTCCTTCACCTGTTCCAGGCCGTAATGGTCCTCATCCAGCACTTTCCTGGCATACTCAATATCGTTGTTGTCATTTGCAGCTTTATCCCACGGCATTTCAAGAAGTGTCTCAATATATGTGCGGATCACCCCGTTCTCGGCCGGTGAGTTCAGGGAACTCTTAAAACGGTTGATTTCTTTTTGCAGTTTCTCCTTTACCTCTTTGGGAGCTTTCAGCTTTTTCAGGGCATTCTCAAACTCTTCTGCATCCGATATTGTGGAATCCTCCCCCAGCTCTTCCCGGATCAGCTTCAGCTGTTCTCTTAAAATATACTCCCGCTGATGTTTATCTACCCGTTCTTTGACTTTCTTCTGAATCTCCTCTTTGATATTTATGATCTGTACTTCATTGACCAGTTTAAAACAAAGTTTTTCATAGCGCTTCGAGAAGTCTGTTTCGTTTAATATCTCCTGCTGATCTGTATAATAAAGAGGAATATTTGCCGCAATCTCGTCCACCAGCTTTTTGATACCCTTAATATCAAGAAGCTGGGCCACAGATTCTTTTGACATCTTTCCGTTTTTTGCGGAATATTCGACCAGCATATCCTTAAGCCCGCGCTCCATGGCCTCGCTGTTAAGATCATCCGGTATCGGCAGATCAGTCTCATCTATAATCTCCACCTGCGCACGCAGATATGGATCCTGATATTCAATCTCTTTAAGCCTTCCTCTTGTTTCTCCTGAAACCAATACTCTGACGATATGTTTCGGCAGTTTAATAATCTGCTTGATTGTTCCTACCGTACCAATCTCGTAGACATCCTCGATTCCCGGATTTTCCGTATCTACGGATTTCTGGGCAGTCAGAAAAATCTTCTGTTCCTCTACCATTGCCTCCTGAACCGCAGCGATAGAACGATCTCTGCTCACGTCAAAATGCACGACCATTTCCGGCAGGATCGTCATTCCTCTGAGTGCTACCATGGGCATACTCTTTATCCCGTTGTCCATCTGATTTCCTCCTGTAGTCTGTTTCCCGATTTATAAGACAAAAGGCGGGCACATATGGAATTTACCACCACTGTACCCGCCTGCTGCTGTTATGCACTCTCCGATGTCAGAAATGATCTTCTCTCTTCCCCGTCACGCAAATACAAAGGCGCTCCTGTCCCAAGCACCGCGTCCTTTGTGATACGGCATTCCTTGATCGTCTCGTCTGACGGAACCTCGAACATTGTATCCATCATGATTTTTTCCATAATGGCGCGGAGACCTCTCGCTCCGGTCTTTCTTTTCAGTGTTGTCTCTGCAATCGCCGTCAGAGCATCCCTGTCAAATTCAAGCTTCACGCCGTCCAGTTCCAGAAGTTTCTGGTACTGCTTTACAATAGCGCTCTTCGGCTCTGTCAGAATACGGATCAGAGCTTCTTTATCCAGAAGATCCAGTGACACAGTCACAGGAAGTCTTCCCACCAGCTCCGGAATCAGTCCGTATTTTACAAGATCCTGAGGAAGGACCTCATGGAGGAGAACGTCCATATCATACTCATGTTTTGTCGCAATCTCGGCATTAAATCCAATGGACTTTCTGTCAAGACGTGTCTCAATAATCTTGTCAATGCCTTCAAATGCACCGCCGCAGATAAAGAGAATATTTGTAGTATCGATCTGGATCAGTTCCTGATGAGGATGCTTTCTGCCTCCCTGCGGAGGAACCGATGCTACCGTTCCCTCTATAATCTTAAGAAGTGCCTGCTGCACGCCCTCACCGGACACATCTCTTGTAATAGACGGATTCTCTGACTTTCTTGTAATCTTATCTATCTCGTCTATATAAATGATCCCGTGCTCTGCTCTTTCGATATCTCCGTCCGCTGCCTGAATCACTTTCAGAAGAATATTTTCTACATCTTCTCCCACATATCCCGCTTCAGTCAGTGCAGTTGCATCGGCAATCGCAAACGGGACATTCAGGATTTTCGCCAGTGTCTGGGCAAGAAGCGTCTTGCCGCATCCTGTAGGGCCGAGCATAAGAATATTGCTCTTCTGAAGTTCCACACCGAGATCCTGCTCAGCCATAATCCTTTTATAATGATTGTAGACGGCCACCGAAAGCACTTTCTTCGCCTCATCCTGTCCGATCACGTAATCGTCCAGGAAGTCTTTCATCTCCTCCGGAGTCAGAAGATTGATATCATCAAACGCTCTGTCGTCATTATAATCCACTTCTTCCTCGATAATCTCAGAGCAGATAGCGACACACTCGTCACAGATATATGTGCCGTTCGGTCCTGCAATCAGCTTCTTTACCTGGGCCTGTGTTTTATTGCAGAACGAGCATCTCACGATATCATCCATCATTTTTCCTGCCATACTTTTTCACCTCATACCGCTGTCTTAGTGGTTTACGATCACTTCATCAATCAGACCGTAAGCTTTTGCCTCTTCCGCAGACATAAAGTTATCACGTTCCGTATCTGCCTTGATCGTCTCAAGATCCTTGCCAGTATTTGCAGCCAGAATCTCATTTAATTTCTGCTTTGTGCGGAGGATATGTTCCGCGGCGATCTGAATCTCAGTCGCCTGTCCCTGCGCGCCGCCGGACGGCTGATGAATCATAATCTCTGCGTTCGGCAGAGCAAATCTCTTTCCTTTCTTTCCGCCTGAAAGAAGGAAAGCCCCCATACTTGCCGCCATACCGATGCATACTGTGGACACATCACATTTAATATACTGCATTGTGTCATAGATCGCCAGTCCTGCCGTTACAGATCCGCCCGGGCTGTTAATATAAAGCTGGATATCTTTATCCGGATCATCCGCCTCAAGGAAAAGGAGCTGCGCTACTACCACGCTGGCACAAACATCATTAACCTCCTCGCCGAGGAAGATAATTCTCTCCTTTAAAAGTCTTGAATAAATATCATAGGACCGCTCACCGCGGCTTGTCTGTTCAATGACATAAGGTACTAAACTCATAATTTATACCCTCTTTCTTAATTTCTGTATATTATCCTGTAATACGTTCCCCCGTATAAAGAATCTCAAAAGGGATAAAAGGTGCGCCATGCGGCACACCTTTTCCAATGTCTCTGCTTAACCCTCTACTGCCGCGTCTGCAATGAGTGTCACTGCTTCCTGAACTGCGATGTCCTCTTTCATCTGTTTCTTCTCATTCTCACCCATGAATTCTTTGAGCTTATCAACTTCCATCTGATAAGCATCTGCCATCTTCTGAAGTTCTTCATCCAGACGTTCATCTGACACTTCAATATTTTCAGCAGCCACAACCGCCTCCAGCACAAGTCTTGTACGGATACGTTTTTCAGCCTGCGGCCTGAACTCTTCCATCATCTTTTCCTCTGTAAGGCCTGTAAACTGGAAATACTGCTCCAGGCTCATGCCCTGCTGCATAATGCGGCGTGCAAAGTCGTCAGCCATCTGTCTTGCCTGAAGATCGATCATTGGCTCCGGAATATCAATCTGTGCATTGGCCACAGCCTGCTCGACAGACTGATCTTCTCTCTTCTGTTTTCCTTCGTTTTCCTTGCGTTCTTTGATTTTCGCCTTAACTTCAGCTTTGTAGGCATCTACAGTCTCGCTTGTATCGGAAACATCTGAAACGAACTCGTCATCCAGTTCCGGAAGTTCTTTCGCTTTGATCTCGTGAACAGTACATTTAAATACTGCTGCTTTTCCGGCAAGATCTTTTGCATGATAATCCTCCGGGAATGTCACGTTAACTTCTGTTTCTTTTCCGATCTCTGCTCCGATCAGCTGCTCCTCGAATCCCGGAATAAAGGAACCGGATCCGATTGTCAGCGGATAGTTTTCTCCTTTTCCGCCTTCAAAAGCCTCACCGTCAACAAAGCCCTCGAAATCAAGAACTACCTGATCTTTATCCTGAACAGCTCTGTCTGTCACTTCGATCGTTCTTGCATTGCGCTCGCGCTCTTTCTCGATCTCCTCGTCGACTTCTTTCTGTGTCACTCTTGTAGAAACCTTATCCACTTTCAGGCCTTTATATTCACCAAGTGTAACTTCCGGTTTCACTGCAACTTCAGCTGTAAAAATAAACGGTTTTCCTTTCTCAAGCTGTGTGATCTCGACTTTCGGCTGAGATACGATCTCAAGCTCGCACTCGTCAAAAGCTTTTCCATATGCCTCTGAAATCATATGATTAGCAGCTTCATCATAGAACACTTCCGGTCCGTACATCTTTTCAATCATCTGGCGCGGTACTTTGCCTTTACGGAATCCCGGAAGGCTGATCTTGCTGCGCTCTTTTAAGTATGCAGCCTGAAGTGCTTTCTCCACATCCTCAGCTGACACCTCGATCGTCAGCTTCGCCATATTATGTTCTAATTTTTCTACCTGTAAACTCATTTTCTTCCTCCTTGCATGAGCAAAAGTTCAAAATTGTCCTGTTTTCTGCTTAAAATCCATATCAGGACATACCTTTGCAGTCATTAAAGTAGTATAGCACATAAAACCGCATATTTCCAGTACTTTTTGCCTATTCTTCTCATACGGAATGCGGTTTCGCAAATGGCGCGTACTGAACTGTTACTGTATAGCTCCTTCGTATACGATCGACTCTTTTATCTCTTCGGCTTTTTCTTTCCCGCAGAGGATTGCTGTCAGTTCAAGTGCGAACGGGATTGCCGCGCCCATTCCACGTCCTGTTGTGATATTGCCGTCCGTCACCTCCGGTACCTGTAATACTTCCGCGCAGTCCAGCTGATCCTCGAACGACGGATATGCGCAGGCTTTTTTCCCTTTCAGCAGTCCAAGTGCACCCAGAACACTCGGCGCCGCACAGATTGCCGCTATATTCTTTCCGGCTCTGTCAAATGCAATAATCTGCTCTTTTAAGCCCTCATGCGCTTTTAAGTTCAGCGTTCCCGGCATTCCTCCGGGCAGCACCAGCATATCCGCGTCTGCCACATCGGCTTCCTCAAACAGCTTATCCGCCTCAACCCTGATTCCGTGGGAGCCGTTGATCTGTTTTCTTCCCATTACCGATACGGTCTCTGTCTCAACACCTGCCCTGCGCAGGATATCCACCACCGTCAGGCCTTCAATCTCTTCAAAACCATCTGCAAGGAACACACATACTTTTTTCATCTTCAAATACCTCCTGTTCTGTCTTATAACTGTATCTCAGCTTAATTCATCCGACATTCGCAAATTATCTCCTCATCTTTTTCATTATAGCCAAAGTCTTCTCCGGTTACAAGCTGTTGATTTGTCACTTGTGTTGCAAGCCGTCAATTTTTTCACCTGTTGTTTTTCTTCCCGAGCTGAAGTGAAAAGTTTATTTCCACTTTGAAAGACGGGAAAAGAAAAGTGGCAATTACTCTTACAAAAATGAGTGATTGCTGCTTTTTCTGTTTTAT
>CAJFGR010000030.1 GCA_904377845.1 uncultured Ruminococcus sp.
CGGACCGAAGTTCTTCCGTAACTTTAAGATCAATGCGAAATCTTATATTCTGCTCGGATTTATCATCATTGCGATCGGTGCGCTTGTTACTTCAGGCATCATTACGATCGCAGGAGTTCCGACTGATATCACAGTCGGTATGATGTCCGGAGCCCTGACGAGTACGCCGGGACTTGCAGCGGCGCTTGATGCCACAGGTTCCGCCAACGCCTCCATCGGATACGGTATCGCCTATCCGTTTGGCGTAGTAGGAGTGGTGCTCTTTGTACAGCTGATGCCGAAGATCCTGCATACAGATATGGATGCGGAGCGCGCGCAGTTTGAAGCTGCCCAGAATGTGGGAGATATAGCGAAAAAAGATAAACTGTTCCACGTAGATCCGATGGGATTTTTCCCGTATGCGCTGGCGATCGCTCTCGGTATCGTCCTGGCGAAGATCGTGATCCCGCTTCCGGGCGGAGCGCAGTTCTCTTTAGGAACGTCAGGCGGTCCCCTGATCGCGGGTCTGATCCTCGGTCATTTCGGTCATGCCGGAAAGATCAGCTTTCATGTGGAAAAATCTGTGCTTGAGTGCTTAAGAGAATTCGGTCTTGCGCTGTTCCTGATCGGAGCAGGTGTGGAGGCCGGTGCCGGATTTATCGAAATCCTGAAAGAACACGGACTGATCCTGTTCGTGTACGGTGCACTGATCACACTGATCCCGATGATCGTCGGATATTTTGTTGCCACAAAGCTGATGAAACTGAGCCTGTTCAACACACTCGGCTCTATCTGCGGAGGGATGACAAGTACGCCGGCCCTGGGAACACTGATCCGTGTAACGGGAACGGACGATGTGGCATCAGCTTATGCGGCTACATATCCGGTAGCACTTGTATTTGTCGTACTGGCCTGCCAGTTTATCGGAATCTTCTTATAAACAGTCCGGCTGTACAAAATTATTAAAATTGTTTGTTATGAACCGTGTGGATGCAAAAGCATCTTCGCGGTTTATGCAGAATACTAAGAAAATGAAATGTAAGTAGGGAAGGAGTTGACTTTCATGCGTGAAATCAATGTAAGTACACTTACTGATGTGATCGAGAGATTGTGCATTGAAGCAAATGAACATCTCCCGGAGGATGTAAAATGCGCGATCCGCGACTGCCGTGCCTGTGAGGATGGCGAGATCGCACAGGGAGTTCTTGACAATATTATCGAGAACTATGAGATCGCAGACAGCGAAAACGTACCGGTCTGCCAGGACACCGGAATGGCATGTGTATTCCTTGAGATCGGACAGGATGTTCATCTTGTAGGCGGAGATCTGGCGGAGGCTGTAGACGAAGGCGTTCGCCGCGGATATACAAACGGATATCTGCGTAAATCTGTTGTAAAGGATCCGGTGCGCCGCGGTAATACCGGCGATAATACACCGGCAATGCTCTACACAGAGATTGTACCGGGTGAGAATATCAAGATCACAGTAGGACCGAAAGGATTCGGCAGTGAGAACATGAGCCAGATCCGTATGTTTAAGCCGTCAGCAGGCCTTCAGGGAATCAAAGATTTCATCATCGAGGCTGTTGAGACAGCGGGACCGAATCCGTGTCCGCCTATGGTAGTAGGTGTAGGTATCGGCGGAACATTTGACAAGTGCGCGCTCCTCGCAAAGAAAGCGCTTATGAGACCTCTTGATTCATCCAACCCGGATCCGTTCTATGCTGATCTTGAGAAGGAGATGCTGGAGAAGATCAACGAACTTGGTATTGGACCACAGGGATTCGGCGGCAAAACGACTGCAATCGGTCTTAATATTGAGACAATGCCGACACATATCGCAGGAATGCCGTGCGCTGTTAATATCAACTGTCATGTGACACGCCACAAATCGGAGGTGATATAAATGGCAAGAAAGATTACATTACCACTTACAGAGGAACTTGCTAAGACACTCCATGCAGGAGATCAGGTACTTCTTACGGGAACAATCTATACTTCCCGTGACGCCGGACATAAGAGAATGTGTGAAGCACTCGCAAAGGGTGAGGATATTCCGTTTGATCCGAAGGATGCCACGATCTACTATGTAGGACCGACTCCGGCAAAACCGGGTCATGTAATCGGAAGCGCAGGTCCGACGACCAGCGGCCGTATGGATGCATATGCTCCGACCATGATGTCTGTGGGAGCCCGCGGAATGATCGGAAAAGGCGCCCGCCTTCCGGAAGTGGTGGAAGCCATGAAGAAGTACAGCGGCGTTTATTTCGGAGCCATCGGAGGAGCAGGAGCTCTGCTTGCAAAATGTATCAAGAAAGCTGAGCTTATCGCATATGAAGACCTCGGTGCAGAGGCACTGAGAAAACTCTATGTAGAGGATATGCCGCTTGTTGTTATCATCGACAGTGAGGGAAATAACCTTTATGAAGAGGGAAGAAAAGCTTATCTGGATTCTAAGAAATAATTGATTGACGGAGATGCAAAATAATCCGCCGGAACACAAGTATCGCTTGCGGGCGCGCTCTCGCTCGGGCCGCAACATAGCAGTACATAAGGCTGCAAAGGACGCAGCCTAAGTGCTGATGTTGCTCTACGGCCCTTAAGCGATACTTGTGTTCCGGCTGTTTTTTTGTCTCCGGTAGGGAAGGGTTAGGAGCGGAAGAGAAATGAAAAGGAGACATCCAGGAATAGAAAACCCGGAGGTTATCATGAAGTTTTTCATGATACTCCGGGTTAGTTTTATGTATAAAACCTTGTTACAGTACATCTATGAAGCGGTGGAATGCTTTCAGGCCTTCTTCTGTGCATTTGTATACGCCGGCGTCTTCGAGTACCTGGCAGAAGACTTTACCGACTTCCTGCTCAAGGATATGTTCGATGTTATCCTTATTTACATCGGGATAGGACGGAAGGAATTCGTCTACCCAGTCCGCGTGTTTCTCGATCTGTTCGTTGCCGCGGATGTCTTTGCCCTCAAGAATGTATTCTTTCAGGAGTTCCATCTCGCCTTTCAGACGGGCCGGAAGAACAGCAAGTCCCATTACCTCGATCAGACCGATGTTCTCTTTCTTGATGTGGTGCAGTTTTGCGTGCGGATGGTAAACGCCAAGCGGATGCTCCTCAGTGGTAATGTTGTTCCTGAGAGTCAGATCCAGCTCGTATAATCCGTCTTTCATACGTGCGATCGGAGTGATCGTATTGTGCGGAGTGCCATCCGTCTCTGCATAGATAAATGCTTCCTCGTCTGTATAAGCGCGCCATTTGCCGAGAATATGATCGGCAAGATCAATGATGCGCTCCGTATCTTTTCCGCGCAGACGGATAACAGACAGAGGCCATTTTACAATACCGGCCTCTACATCTTCATAGCCGGATACCGTAAAGTTTTCAATGATCGGCGCCTTTGCCATTGCAAATGTGTAATGTCCGCCCTGGAAGTGATCGTGGCTTAAGATGGAACCGCCGACGATCGGGAGATCCGCGTTGGAGCCGAGGAAGTAGTGCGGGAACAGCTTGATGAAATCAAACAGTTTTGCAAATGCATTGCGGTCTATCTTCATCGGGATATGCTCCCCGTTAAATACGATGCAGTGCTCGTTGTAATATACATAAGGAGAGTACTGGAATCCCCATTTCTTTCCCTGGATCGTGATCGGAATAATACGGTGATTCTCGCGGGCCGGATGATTTACACGTCCGGCATAGCCCTCGTTTTCCATGCAGAGCTGGCATTTCGGGTATGAGGATGATTTTGCAGCTCCTGCGGCAGCGATGGCTTTTGGATCTTTCTCCGGTTTGGAGAGGTTGATCGTAATATCCAGGGTGCCATACTGTGTATCTACTGTCCATTTGCGGTCGCGTTTAATGCGGTCGCGGCGGATATAGTTTGTATCCTGGCTGAATTTGTAGTAGTAAGCGGTTGCATTCTCCGGAGACTTTTCGTATTCTTTCCAGAATTTCTCCTGAACCTGTGCCGGGCGAGGTACGAGGCAGTTCATCAGTTTCGTGTCGAAAAGATCGCGGTATGTAATGCTGTCTTCGATAATGCCGCGCTTTACAGCCTCATCGAGCAGGTCTTTTAATACTTCCTCGAGAACGATGTTGTCCAGATCACAGGGCACATCTTCATAATCGTCTTCCTTCATAAGATCAAGCAGGAGATTCGTTGTGTAGACTCGTTCGCTTTCGGGTGTCAGCCCGGTGTTGATCCCGTACTGTACCAGTTTCTTAATTGATTCGTAAATCATGGCTGATTTCTCCTTTCAGAAAATAATGTGCATATCAGGTGTATATTAATCGATCCGGGAAGCTCCGTCTCCGATATCTACTGTATAGAATTCTGCTTCATGTCCGACTTTCTCTTTATAAACTTTTCCGATATCATTGATGAATGTATCTACAGCGTCATTTTTTACGATGCTTACCGTACATCCGCCAAATCCGCCTCCGGTGATACGGGAACCGATCACTCCCGGGATCTTCCAGGCAAGGTCAACGAGGATGTCGATCTCTTCGCAGGATACTTCATAGTCGTCGCGCAGAGAAATATGGGACTGGTTCATGAGCTGACCGAATTTATTAATATCCCCTTCTCTTAAAGCTGCTACGGCGTCGATTGTGCGCTGGTTTTCATATACTGCGTGTTTTGCGCGTTTCAACTGTACGGGATCTGTGATAAGCTCTTTATTTGCTTCAAATTCATCCGGTGTGAGATCTCCCAGCGCGCTGATATCCAGCTTTGTTTTCAAGGCTGCAAGCGCATCCGTACATTCCTGACGTCTGTCGTTGTAAGCTGAATCTACAAGACTGTGCTTTACCTTACTGTTGGTGATCACGATTTTTGCGTCTTCCAGATGGATCGGAGCATACTCATACTTCATTGTGTTTGTGTCAAGGAAGATTGCGTTGTCCTTTTTACCCATGGCAACGGCAAACTGATCCATGATACCGCAGTTGCAGCCGTTGAAATTGTTTTCGGAATACTGTCCGATCAGCGCAAGGTCTGTCATGGTCAGATCTGTGATTCCGTACAGATCTGTCAGGATAACTCCTGTGAGAACCTCCAGTGATGCGGAAGAGGAGAGTCCGGATCCGTTCGGAATATTTCCCCAGATGACCATATCAAAACCTGTATCCAGTTTGTGCCCTTTTTCTGCAAACGCCCATACGACTCCCAGCGGATAGTTCGCCCAGTTGTATTCTTTTTTGTTTGTCAGGTTATCCAGGGAAGCTTCCACTACCCCGAACTTGTCGAGATTCATGGAATAAAAATGTATCATGCGGTCTTCACGCTTTCTTGCCGCGCCGTATGTCCCCATTGTAAGTGCACACGGGAAAACGTGCCCGCCGTTGTAGTCTGTATGTTCGCCGATCAGATTTACGCGGCCCGGTGAAAAATAAAAGTGAGCCCCGTCGGAATTCCCGAAAAGTTCTGCAAATTTGTCGAAAAGTTTCTGTTTCATTCTGATGATCCTCCTCAGTCTTGAATAAATGTGAATCAGGTTATTCTGTTATCAGTATAATAAGATGTGTGCTTATCCGTCCATAAAAATTACGTGCAAATTTATGTAAAAATGTTGCGCGGACAATAATAGTGATATTATAATATCCATTGCAGCAATAAATATCGGATTATAAAAGGCGGTATATGATATGTCAGATTCATACAAACATTCATATAAAATGGGGGAGGATTTTCTGAATTCTCTGTCTGTCTACAATGTGGGATATCAGAAATGTGAGCCGGAATATCAGTGGGGGCCGGGAATCCGTGATCATTACTGTATCCATCATATTCTTTCGGGGAGCGGTGTATATACGACAGGAAAAGTATCGGTCAGGCTGGGTGCAGGCGACACTTTTATTCTGTTTCCAGGCGTTGAACTTCAGTATCAGGCGGATAAAGATGAACCATGGGAATACTGCTGGGCCGGATTTATGGGGACGGATGCCGCGTCTATTATAAGAAATACCGGATTCAGCAAGGAGACGCCTTATATTTTGAAGGGAAAGATCCCGGAGATGGAAATAAGGAGCGGACTGGAAGAAATTTATCAGAACAAGGGAAATACCTATGAATCTTCGGTAGCCATGACGGGAAGCCTGTACAGCCTTCTTGCCGTTTTTATGCACTATGCAGATAAAAGAGAACCGGAAAAAGATTCTCATGTCATGTACGTAGAGAAAGCCATGAGTTATATTGAGACAAACTATTCCTATCCGATCACTGTTGAGGATATCGCGCATTATGTGGGAATCAGCAGAAGTCATCTTTTCCGGTCTTTTCAGAATTATATGAGTAAATCTCCCAAAGATTATCTGTCCGGATATCGGATCCGGCAGGCGTGCAGGCTTTTGAGAGAGACAGATCTTTCTGTATCAACGATCGCTTATTCTGTGGGGTTTGAGAATAACCTGTACTTCTCAAAAGCATTCCGAAAGCAGAAGGGAATGAGTCCTTCGGAATACAGGCAGGCGAAAAAAGGAAAATAAAGGAGACAGAAATGGTAAATCAATATTCAAGAACAGAACTTTTGATCGGTGCAGAGGGGATGAATCTGCTGAAAGGTTCTTCCGTTATGGTGTTCGGTGTGGGCGGTGTTGGTTCCCATTGCATCGAAGCACTGGCGCGGAGCGGAATCGGAGAACTGATTCTGATCGATAACGACACGGTATCACTGACGAATATCAACCGGCAGTCCATTGCTTACCACAGTACCATCGGACAGTTTAAAACAGCAGTTATGGCAGAGCGGATCCGGGATATCGATCCATCGATCAAAGTAAAGACATATGAGACATTCGTCCTTCCGGAAAATCTGGCGGCTATACTGGACGATGAAGAAAGAATCGATTATATCATCGATGCCATCGACACAGTGAGCGCCAAGATTGCACTTGTGGAGGAAGCAGTGAAAAGAGGAATACGTCTGATCAGCAGCATGGGTACGGGAAATAAGCTTCACCCGGAGCTGTTCGAGATCGACGACCTGTCAAAGACAAGCGTATGCCCGCTTTGCAGAGTTATGCGAAGAGAGCTGAAACAGCGGGGAATCCTGCATTTGAAAGTATTGTATTCGAAGGAGAAACCGATCGATATCAGCGGGCGGGAAACAGGGGAGGATCCCGGTGCGAGAAGATCTGTTCCAGGCAGTATCTCATTTGTTCCGCCGGTGGCAGGACTTTTGATCGCAGGCCAGGTTATCAGGGAACTGTCAGGAGCAGAGTAAGGAAAGGAAGAGGCAAATATGGATCTGTTTGATTATATGAGAGAGACAAATAAGGAGAAAGAATCACCTCTGGCGTCGAGAATGCGTCCCACTACGCTGGATGAAGTAGTAGGACAGCAGCATATTATAGGAAAAGATAAGCTGCTTTACCGGGCGATTAAGGCGGACAAACTAAGCTCCGTCATTTTTTACGGGCCGCCGGGGACAGGAAAAACGACTCTGGCAAAAGTGATCGCCAATACGACCAGTGCGGAGTTTAAGCAGATCAATGCAACAGTAGCGGGAAAAAAGGATATGGAAGAGGTTGTGAAAGAGGCGAAAGACCTGCAGGGGATGTACGGCAGGAAGACGATCCTTTTTATCGACGAGATCCACAGGTTTAATAAAGGACAGCAGGATTACCTTCTCCCGTTTGTGGAGGACGGAACCGTGATTCTGATTGGAGCGACTACAGAGAATCCATATTTCGAGGTAAACAGCGCCCTGATTTCCAGATCCAGCATTTTTGAGCTGAAACCGTTGGAAAAAGAAGATATAAAAGTCCTTCTGCGAAGAGCTGTGGGAGACACCCGGAAAGGTATGGGCAGCTTCCATGCACAGATCGATGAGGATGCGCTGGACTTTCTGGCAGATATGGCTGGCGGCGATGCTAGAAATGCGCTCAACGCTATAGAGCTGGGCATCCTGACGACGGACCGGAGTGAGGACGGCATTATCCATATTACAGTGGAGGTCGCCTCCGAATGTATCCAGAAACGAGTCGTAAATTATGACAAGCGCGGCGATAATCATTATGATATTATTTCAGCCTTTATCAAGAGTATGAGAGGTTCTGATCCGGACGCGGCAGTCTATTATCTGGCTAAAATGCTTTATGCGGGGGAGGACATCAAATTTATCGCCCGCAGGATCATGATCTGTGCGGCGGAAGATGTGGGAAACGCGGATCCCATGGCGCTGACGGTTGCGGTTTCGGCAGCACAGGCGGCAGAGCGGATCGGTATGCCGGAATCCCAGATTATTTTGTCTCAGGCGGTAACATATGTTGCCTGTGCCCCAAAGAGCAACGCGGCGTGCAACGCCATATTTGCAGCGAATGAGGCTGTGAAAAAATACAGGACGACCGTGCCGGTACATCTGCAGGATGCCCATTACAAGGGCGCTGCGAAATTGGGACATGGGACAGGGTACAAGTATGCCCATGATTATCCGAACCATTATGTGAAGCAGCAGTACCTTCCGGATGAAATAAAAGACGCCAGGTTCTATGAACCCGGCGATCTCGGATATGAAAAAACAATGGGTGAATATTTAAAGAAGATTCGAGAGGAGTAATGTGTAAATCTCCTGACTCTTTGTATTCCAGTGACTTACGATGGCTTCAGCCTCTTTTTCGGTCGGAACGGTAAGTTTCAGATCGATCAGGCTGGAGCCGTTTTCTTCGATCTGGCAGCGCACTTCGTATTCCCTGTTTGTATTTAAGTAATAATCAGATTTTACAGACGCTTCTTCTTTCAGATCATACTGCTTTTCCTTTAGAAAATCGTCGATATCTTGCCGTATGGCGGGAGAGATCTTGTTGCTGAAATAAAGAATCGTCTCTGCGCCGTTTTCTGTCAGATGGTACAGCGTGCGGTTGTGCGTTGTCTCAGGCCGTATAAGATCAGACTGTGTAAGGTCGGACAGCGCTTCCTGAAGCTTGAAATAAGACGTATAACCCTTATCCAGGACAAATTCGGATATCTGGGAAGTAGTCAGCGGAAAATCTACTTTGTTAAGCATATAAAGTATAATCAGTTTGTATAGTGTAAATGACTCAGCCATGATATTCCTTTCCCTGCCATATATTTTTTTCTTTCAGATACTGGTTAATATGATTTAGTACCGTGCGTTTGGCACTGGTCCACAGCGGTGCGATCAGAAGATCTTTTGGTCCGTCCCCGGTCAGTCTGTGGATTACAATGTCCGGTCGAAGCCGGGAAATGCACTGACCGAGAGTATATATATAAGCCGTTTCATCGGGAACATAGAAATGCTCCCTGCGATATATATCAGCCAGATCGGTTTCCTCCAGGACGTGCAGAAGCTGCAGCTTAATTCCCTGTATGTCACAACGGTTTAAATAGTCAATGGTTTCAAGCATCATTTCCTCTGTTTCACCGGGAAGAAAGAGAATGACATGGACGATTACTTCGATTCCTGCTGCACGCAGATTCCGCACGGCTCTGTCAAATATTTCCGTGTTATAACCGCGGCGGATAAAACGGACTGTTTCAGGATGAATTGTCTGAAGTCCCAGTTCAATCCAGACCGGTTTAATGCGGTTCAGCCGCATAAGAAGCGCCATCACATCTTCGCCCAGACAGTCCGGCCGGGTTGCAACAGAGAGTACCTTGACCTCCGGGTCGGAAATGGCTTCCGTAAAGACGGATTCCAGATATTCGACTGGCGCATATGTGTTTGTAAATGCCTGAAAATATGCAATATAAGAATGAACCGGACGTTTTTCCAGAAGCCGGAGTTTTCCTTCAGCCAGCTGGCGGGAAACCGTAAGAGAAGGTTCCCCTGCAAAATCCCCGGAACCTTCAGCGCTGCAGAAGATACATCCTCCGGTGCCGAGATGCCCGTCTCTGTTGGGACAGGTCATTCCGCCGTTTAAGGCAATACGGTATACTTTTTCCCCGAACCTGCTGCGCAGAAAATAATCAAGAGAGTAATACCGCTTTTCGCCCCAGCGGACGGGAGAAGAATGTGTTGTAAGTTTATCGATATCTGGCATTAATCTGTCTCCATTTGCAAGGCTGCACTACAGTTTCAAACTTTGTGCTAAGACTGCTCATACAGGTGTTCAGCCCCATATTCTGACGGCTGAACTGGTTTGATATATAATAGCACTTTGAGCCTGTCTTGACAAGGGCACAGATGCAATGTATAATTAGAAAAGATTTTTAAAAGCTTATCGATTTTATGTCAATTCAGACGAAAATTCCCGAAGCATTTTTAATAATTTTAATATTTCATATAAGGATACTTATAGCAGAAAGGAATGTGTTTATGACAAGAGAAAAGTATGAATCATTACCTCTGGCGACTCTGAAAGAATTAGCTAAGGCGAGAAAGATGAAAGGGATATCCACGCTGAAAAAAAGCGATCTGATCGACGCTATGCTTGCTCTGGATGAGCAGGAGGAGCAGAAAGAAGCTGCCACGGAGGCAAAAGAAGAAGTAAAAGAAGAATTGAAAGAGAAAAAGGCAGAGACAGATATTGAACAGCTTGACAGCGGTCATACTGCGAACGGTATCCTTGAGGTGATGCAGGACGGCTTCGGGTTTATCAGAAGTGACAATTATCTGCCGGGCGAAAATGATGTATATGTGTCACCTGCGCAGATTCGGAGATTCGGCCTTAAGACCGGAGATATTCTGACAGGCAACACAAGGGTCAAGACGCAGGGGGAGAAGTTCAGCGCACTTCTCTATGTATCTACGATTAACGGCGTCCGTCCGTCTGAGGCAATGAAGAGAAAGAACTTCGAAGATCTGACGCCGATCTTTCCAAATAAGCGTATCCGCCTTGAACAGCCGGGAAGCAGTACAGCCATGAGAATTATGGATCTGATGTCACCGATCGGAAAAGGTCAGAGAGGTATGATTGTATCTCCGCCAAAGGCAGGTAAAACGACCCTATTAAAAGAGGTGGCGCTTTCCGTACAGAAGTCGGAACCCCATATGCATCTGCTGATCCTCCTGATCGATGAGAGACCCGAGGAGGTAACCGATATTAAAGAAGCCATTTCCGGACCGAACGTGGAGGTGATCCATTCCACATTTGACGAACTGCCGGAACATCATAAGAGAGTATCTGAGATGGTGATCGCAAGAGCCAAAAGGCTGGTGGAGCACGGAAAGGATGTTATGATTCTTCTTGACAGTATCACAAGGCTGTCCCGTGCGTACAATCTGATCGTACCTCCGTCAGGAAGAACTCTTTCGGGAGGTCTTGACCCTGCTGCACTTTACAGCCCGAAGCGTTTCTTCGGTGCCGCAAGAAATATGCGGGAGGGAGGCAGTCTTACGATTCTTGCCACAGCTCTGGTAGATACGGGAAGCAAGATGGACGATGTAGTTTATGAAGAATTCAAAGGAACAGGAAACATGGAACTGATCCTTGACCGGAAGCTTCAGGAGAAAAGAGTGTTCCCGGCAATTGATATTGCCAAATCTGGAACAAGACGGGAAGATCTTCTTCTTAATAAAGAGGAGCAGGAAGCTGTTTATATCATGCGCAGAGGCTTAAACGGCATGAAAGCAGAAGAGGCGGCGGACAATCTTCTGAATATGTTCTCACGCACAAAATCAAACAATGAACTGGTACATCAGGTGATCCGCCAGAAGTTTATCTAAAAAACAGTTGCAAAAGAAATTATCTTATGCTACAATTAGAAAGCTGTTTAGAGATTATAATAAATAATTTTAAAATAGAGAGGTGAATATCATGCGCGAAGGAATCCATCCGGAGTATCATCAGGCTACAGTAACCTGCAACTGTGGAAATACATTTGTGACAGGTTCTACTAAGGAGAGCATCCACGTTGAGATCTGCTCCAAGTGCCATCCGTTCTACACAGGACAGCAGAAAGCGGCTCAGGCACGTGGCCGTGTTGATAAATTCAACAAGAAATACGGTATTAAATAGGAAACAGACACAGCAGGCTGAGGTGGAAGCATCTCAGCCTCTTTGTTTTATCAGCTGAGGCGTATTACAGGAGGAAAAATGAAATCATCAAACATAGGCGGACAGGCAGTGCTGGAAGGTATCATGATGAGAAACGGCGGGAAATATTCTGTCGCGGTCCGCAAGTCAGACGGTGAGATTGCGGTCGATGTACAGGATTATCACAGTGTGATCCCATGGAAGACGCCGCTGAAGATCCCGTTTATCCGCGGCATCTTCAGTTTCATCGATTCCCTTGTGCTCGGAATGAAGACACTGATGTATTCCGCCAGTTTCTTTGAGGAAGAAGAGGGGGAAGTGCTGACAGAGGAAGAAGCTGCAAAGCAGGAGAAACAGGAAAAGCTCTTTATGAACCTGACTGTAGTAATCGCTGTAGTGATCGCTATAGCTCTTTTTATGGTTCTTCCCTATTTCCTGAGTATCTTTATAGAAAGATATACTTCTTCAAGGACAGCGATGACGATATTTGAAGGTGTGATCCGGGTCGTGATCTTTTTGATCTATATTTTCCTTATCTCAAGGACAAAAGATATCAAAAGAACCTTTATGTATCATGGTGCGGAACATAAATGTATCAACTGTATCGAACATGGTCTGGAGCTCAATGTAGAGAATGTGAGAAAAAGTTCCAAGCAGCACAAAAGGTGCGGCACAAGCTTTCTGTTCTTTGTCATGATCGTGAGTATTATATTCTGTTTTTTTATTACGGCGGAATCTCAGTTGGCAAGAGTTTTGATCCGTATTGCTTTATTCCCTCTGATTTCGGGGGTATCTTATGAGATCATCCGTCTTGCCGGAAACAGTGATAATGCGGTTGTCAATCTTTTGAGCCGTCCGGGAATGTGGGTTCAGAATATGACGACCAAAGAACCGGACGACAGTATGATCGAAGTCGGGATCCGCGCTGTGGAGGAAGTCTTTGACTGGCGCACATGGCAGAGGGAGAATTTATGAGCCGCGAGAAGAAAAACAGTCTGCAGCTTGCATACAGTCGGGGATCAGAGAAACTTGAGAGAGCCGGTGTTCCTGCCCCCCGGATTGACGCATGGTATCTGCTTGAATATGTAACAGGGATCGGACGCGCGGCGTATTATGCATATCCTGACCGGGAGATGGACGATGCACAATGGAAGGAATATGAAAGGTGCATCGATACCCGATGCAGGCGAGTACCGCTCCAGCACATTACAGGGGAGCAGGAGTTTATGGGACTGTGTTTCCATGTGAACGGCGACGTACTGATTCCCCGGCAGGATACAGAGATCCTTGTGGAGACGGCGCTGGATGTTCTGAAAAGTGAGAAAAAGCCGTGCAGCATCGGAGACCAGAGCGTACGGCTCCTTGATATGTGTACCGGTTCCGGATGTATCCTGCTCAGTGTGCTCCACTATTATGAGGGAAAAACAGAGGGAACCGGAAGTGATATTTCCGCGAGGGCGCTCAAGGTTGCACGGAAGAATGCGGATTCGCTCGGGATAGAGGCGGATTTTGTGGAGAGTGACCTGTTTGAAAATATTTCAGGAAAATTTTTTATGATCCTTTCCAATCCGCCCTATATCAGAAGCGGAGAGATTTCGCAGCTTCAGGAGGAAGTAAGGCTTTACGATCCGATGGAAGCGCTGGACGGAAAAGAGGACGGCCTGTATTTTTACCGCCGGATTATTGAAGATAGTATCCATTATCTGGAAAAAGGAGGATATCTGATTTTCGAAATCGGATGCGACCAGGCGGAGGATGTGTCCGGACTGATGAAGGAACAGGGATTTGAAGATATCGATGTGAAAAAGGATCTCGCAGGGCTTGACCGTGTTGTTTACGGACGATATTATTAGATATGGGACTGCCCGCAGGACCTGCTGATCCTTATGCAGCTATTAATCAGAGACGTCTGTCCCTGATGGACTGAACTGTTATATAAAATTTAGAAAAGGACGTATGAGAAATGTTTGACAGATTAGACGATTTGCTGATCCGATATGAGGAAGTGATGGGAGAGCTTCAGGAGCCGGGCGTGGCAGATGATCAGGAGCGCTTCCGGAAGCTTATGAAAGAGCAGAGCGATCTGGCTCCCATCGTTGAAGCATATCAGGAATATAAAAATTGTAAACAGAATGTTGACGACAGCCTTGCCATGCTCGAGGAGGAGTCTGACGAAGAGATGCGTGAGCTGGCGAAAGAAGAGATGAACGAGTCGAAAAAGCGGATCGAGGAGTTGGAGCAGGAACTGAAGATCCTTCTTCTCCCGAAAGACCCGAATGATGATAAGAATGTTATTGTAGAGATCCGTGCCGGCGCAGGCGGAGACGAGGCAGCACTCTTTGCTGCCGAGATCTATAGAATGTACGTGCATTATGCCGACAGCCGCGGATGGCGGACAGAGATGATCTCACTGAATGAGAATGGAATCGGCGGCTTTAAGGAGTGTGTCTTCATGATCACCGGACAGGGAGCCTACTCCAGACTGAAATACGAGAGCGGCGTTCACCGTGTGCAGAGGGTGCCGGAGACAGAGAGCGGCGGCAGAATTCATACATCCACCGTAACAGTTGCCATCATGCCTGAGGCAGAGGAAGTGGACGTTGTGATTGATGAGAAAGATATCCGTATCGACGTCATGCGTGCATCCGGAAACGGCGGCCAGTGTGTCAATACGACAGACTCGGCAGTCCGCCTGACTCATTTCCCGACCGGAATTGTGATCTACAGCCAGACAGAGAAGTCCCAGCTTCAGAATAAAGAGAAGGCCTTCCGTCTGCTCCGTTCCAAGCTGTATGATCTGGAACTGGAGAAACAGCAGGCATCAGAGGCTGAAGCCAGAAGAAGCCAGATCGGTACCGGGGACAGATCGGAGAAGATTCGTACCTATAACTTTCCCCAGGGCCGTGTGACAGATCACAGGATTAAACTCACACTGCACAAACTGGATTCTGTCTTAAATGGCGATCTTGACGAGATCATTGACAGCCTGATCGCGGCAGACCAGACTGCAAAACTGGCGAAGATGGAAAATTAGGCCGGGAAAAGACAAAAAGGCAAATGACAGAAAGGTGACGTGATTTATGACAGAACCCATATTTAAACGTCCGGAACTTGAGGATAAGGACATTATCACATCATACTTTCACAAATCTCCGAGCAGGAGCTGTGAACGTACATTTGTGAATGTATATCTCTGGTCCCGGCACTATAAAGTAAAATATGCAGTGATCGAAGATGCTCTTGTATTCCGCAGCGATGACAACGGATTATCCTTTTCTTATCCGGCGGGCAGCCCTGAGAATATCAAAAGGGCTGTCGATTACCTGACAGAATACTGTAAAGGGAAAGAATGTCCGCTTGTTTTCTATAATGTGACGCCGGAAATGTTCGCACAGCTTGAGGCATGGTATCCGGCCAGATTTACAGTAGAGTATGACCGCGATATTGCAGATTATGTTTACGAGACAGAAAAGCTTGCTACGCTGGCGGGCAAGAAGCTGCATGGCAAGCGCAACCATATTAACAAGTTTAAAAACCTGTATCCGGACTGGACATATGAAACGCTCTCGGATGAAAATGTAGAAGAATGCTTCCAGATGGCTCTGAAGTGGAGAAACCAGAACGGGTGTGAGGATGATCCGGAGAAAAATTCGGAGATGTGTGTTACACTGAATTCCCTGCGTTTATATAAAGAGCTGGATTTGACGGGCGGTGTCCTGAAAGTAGACGGAAAGATCGTGGCATTTACGATCGGAGAGCCTCTGTGTGACGACACGTTTGTTGTCCATATCGAGAAAGCTTTCGCCGATGTCGAGGGAGCGTATCCCATGATCAACCAGCAGTTCGTACAGCATGAGTGTATGGAATATAAATATGTAAACCGGGAAGAAGATACCGGGGCAGAGGGTCTGCGGAAAGCGAAATTATCCTACAAACCGGCATTTCTTGAAGAAAAAGGAATAGTAAAAGAAACGGAGTGAGATCAATGATATCTAAGAAAATGGAAAATATGGTGGCAAACAGTTCTGCGATCCGCGCAATGTTCGAGGAGGGAAACAGACTGGCAAAAATTTACGGTGCTGAGAATGTATTTGATTTCAGCCTTGGCAACCCGAACGTACCGGCGCCTGAAGCAGTGAAAAAGGCGATCATAGAGCTTCTGGATGAAGAAGACCCGGTTGTGCTGCACGGCTATACGAACAGCAACGCAGGTTATGAAGATGTGCGTCAGGCTGTGGCAGAGTCGCTGAATAAACGTTTCGGGACGGCATTTTCCGCTAAGAATATTACAATGACTGTAGGCGCTGCGGGCGGACTTAATGTAATCCTGAAAGCACTCTTGAATCCGGGGGATGAAGTTGTTGTCTTTGCTCCGTATTTCGGCGAGTACAGAAGCTATGTGAACAACTATGACGGCGTTCTTGTAGAGGTGTCCCCGAATACAGCAGATTTCCAGCCGAAACTGGATGAATTCGAGAAGAAGATCACTCCTAAAACCCGTGCCGTGATTGTCAATACACCGAATAATCCGACAGGCGTGGTGTACTCGGAAGATACAATCAAAAAGATGGCTGCCATCATGGAGAAAAAACAGAAAGAGTACGGGACAGACATTTATCTGATCTCTGATGAGCCTTACAGAGAACTGGCTTATGACGGAGTAGAAGTACCATACCTCACAAAATATTATGCAAATACAGTTGTTGGATACTCTTACAGTAAATCTCTCTCCCTGCCGGGCGAGCGTATCGGATATCTTGTGATCCCGGATGAGGCCGCTGACAGCGAGAACCTGATCGCCGCTGCAAATGTGGCAACCCGAATCCTCGGATTTGTCAATGCACCGACACTCCAGCAGAAAGTAGTTAAAGCCTGTCTGAATGAAAAGACAGATATTTCTTTCTATGACAGGAACAGAGAGACTCTTTACAACGGACTGAAGAAACTCGGATTCGAATGCATCAAGCCGGAAGGCGCATTCTATTTATTTGTGAAATCCCCGGTTGCCGATGAGAAAGAATTCTGTGCGGCGGCGAAAAAGTACAATATCCTTGTTGTACCCGGAAGCTCTTTTGCGTGTCCGGGATATGTAAGAATCGCATACTGTGTGGCTTATGAGACGATCGTTAATTCTCTGCCGAAGTTCGCAGAGCTTGCAGAGGAATACAAATAAGTGCAGGAGAATATCATGAAAATCAGAGATGAACTTCTTAGAAATATACGACAGGTAGAGCCATATGTTCCGGGAGAACAGCCTCAGGAACAGGTTGTCAAGCTGAATACAAATGAGAATCCCTATCCTCCTTCACCGGAAGTGAAGAAAGCACTGGCGTCACTTGACACAGATGCATTCCGTCTGTATCCGGATCCTGCGTCCAGTGTGCTTATAAAGGCTCTGGCAGAGCAGTATCACGTGGGAGAAGATCAGGTGTTTGTGGGAGTCGGCTCTGACGATGTGCTTTCTCTGTGTTTTCTGACATTTTTCAATTCAGATAAGCCGATTTTGTTTCCTGACATCACATACTCTTTTTACAAGGTATGGGCGCAGCTCTATCGGATTCCGTACGAATGCCCGAAACTAAACGAGGACTTCCGTATTGTAAAAGAGGATTATTACCGGGAAAACGGCGGTGTCATCTTCCCGAATCCGAATGCACCGACGGCCATTTATGAGGAACTGGATTTTATCGAGGATATTCTAAAACATAACAGTGATTCTGTTGTAATTGTCGACGAGGCTTATGTAGATTTTGCCGGGCGTTCCGCTATAGAACTGATCGGCCGCTATGATAATCTGATTGTTACACAGACATTTTCCAAGGCGCGCAGTATGGCAGGAATGAGGATCGGGTATGCGATCGCAAATCCTGAACTGATCCGGTGCCTGAATGATGTAAAGTATTCTTTCAATTCTTATACCATGAGCAGGGCAGCACTTGTATGCGGCGCTGCGGCCGTAAGAGACAGAGAATATTTTGAAGAAAATGTCCGTAAGATAGTAAATACAAGAGAGCGGGCAAAAGAGGAACTGAAGTCTCTCGGTTTTGTGCTGACAGATTCAAAGGCAAACTTTATTTTTGCCAGACATCCGGAATATGATGCGGGAAAGTTATTCAAAGAGCTGAAAGAAGAACATATCTATGTACGCCACTGGGATGATGAGAGGATCGGGCAGTACCTGCGCATTACCGTGGGAACGGAAGAGGAGATGAATATTCTGTCGGACTTCCTAAAGCGGGCATTGCACCGACAGTAAATACACCTGTCTGACTTCGGAACCGGCTCCGGTAACATTGACAGTGCCGGAGGGATTCCGTATAATGAAAGCAGAAATAAAAGGGGTGGATTTTATGATTTACGAAAACAATGAAGAAAAGAGAAGCACGATCTGGAGGACAATCCTGACCGTATCTTCTGTTGTCATCATTATTATAGCTATATTTTTTATAGCAAAACTTTTTACAGGCAACCCGCTGGAGGGCAGCTGGGTCAGCGAGGGATCCGGCGATGTGATTGAGATCAGTGATGAAAATATGATCATTCGTCCGGAAGAAGGAGGTCAGACTGCAGAGGTAAAATGTGATGTTGACACAAAGACAAAAATACTCACTGTCGGCGATGTCGGATCGGCAGATTCCGATATCATTCAGCCGGGAACTTATGATTATAATGTAGAGCAGGATACACTGACACTTACAGAACGTGAATATGGAGACCAGCTTGTGTTTATTCGTGAGCAGGAATAAAGAATTACGGAGAGTTCCGCGTGCGGAACTCTCCTGTTGTAACTGGGCGGGAAACTGACATAGCATATCAGAAAATGAACAGAGTAAGGGAGAAAACTTATGTTACGAGAGCAGACAAAAGAGATCACTATCGGAGATGTGAAGATCGGCGGCAGCAATCCTGTGGCGATTCAGTCTATGACAAACACAAAGACCGAGGATGTCAGCGCTACTGTGGCACAGATTTTAAAGCTGGAGGCGGCCGGATGTGAAATTATCCGGTGCGCTGTGCCGACAATGGAAGCGGCGGAAGCATTAAAAGAGATCAAAAAGCAGATCCATATTCCGCTTGTGGCGGATATTCATTTTGATTACCGCCTTGCAGTTGCCGCTATTGAAAACGGAGCGGACAAGATCCGTATCAATCCGGGAAATATCGGTTCGGAGGACAGAGTAAAAGCAGTTGTTGACAAGGCAAAAGAATATGGTGTGCCGATCCGAGTGGGAGTCAACAGCGGGTCGCTGGAGAAACATCTTCTGGAAAAATACGGCGGGGTTACCGCCGAGGGAATTGTGGAGAGCGCCCTGGATAAAGTTCATATGATTGAGAAGATGGGATATGACAATCTCGTGGTCAGCATCAAGTCATCCGATGTGCTCATGTGTGTGAAAGCTCATGAATTGATCGCAAAGGAATGTCCGTATCCTCTTCATGTCGGCATTACAGAGTCAGGAACCGTATATTCAGGCAACGTCAAATCATCCGTCGGTCTTGGTATTATCCTCTACGAGGGAATCGGAAATACGATCCGTGTTTCGCTGACCGGAGACCCGGCAGAGGAAATCCGCACGGCAAAGCTCATCTTAAAGACACTCGGGTTAAGAAAAGGCGGTATTGAAGTTGTATCCTGCCCGACCTGCGGCAGGACGAAGATCGATCTGATCGGCCTTGCCAATCAGGTGGAAAAGATGGTTGCCGATATTCCCCTTGATATCAAGGTAGCTGTCATGGGATGTGTTGTAAACGGACCCGGTGAGGCAAAAGAGGCTGATATCGGCATTGCGGGCGGTATTGGGGAAGGACTACTGATTAAAAAGGGAGAGATCATTAAAAAAGTAAAAGAAAATGAACTTCTTGAAACTCTCCGTCAGGAACTCCTGAACTGGAAAGAATAATCTCAGTACCGGAAGGCAAGGTACCTGAAAGGAAATCTGCAGAGATAAATACAGGAGTGTTTAAATTGGAAAAGACCAGAAACGACAAGGCATTTTTCTATGTTTTCCCGACACTGAAGGTTGAAGATGATATTCAGATCCTCTTCGCAGATGTAGAAGTAAAGAAAATCACGACGAATTCCCGGCGTGATTTTCTTCATGTACATATATTCAGCCGCCATCTGATCCAGAAAAAACAGATCTGGCAGATGGAAAGAAGAATAAAGGACCAGCTGTTTGGCAATGTGAGGGTGGATGTTCGTATAGAGGAAGAGTATGCACTTTCCGGCCAGTATACGCCGGAAGCTCTCATGAATGAATACAGGGAAAGCATTATACTGGAACTGAAAGAACAAAGTGTGCTTGCATCCAGTATGTTTTCTCAGGCGCAGATCCGTTTTGAAGAAGGGAATGTGATCTGTCTGGAACTTCTGGATACGATCGTATCAGAAGGACGAAAAGAAGAAATCCTCAGCCTGCTTGACAAAATATACAGGGAAAGATTCCATATTCCGGCTGATATCCGTATCACTTACCGCGAACCGGACGGAGCAGGAACTCGTGAATACGATGAACAGAGACTCCAGCAGGAGATTAATGCGATCTTTGAAAGGCGTGCGAGACAGCGCGGCGAATATGTGCCGGAAGGAGCGCGGGAAACAGCTTCAGCGGACAATGGAGGAGAGACGGCGGCAAAGGCTTCCGGATCCGGCTCGGGAACTCCTGCCGGCGGCGGGAACGCCGGAGGGGGAAGTGCTGCAGGAAAGAAGAACGGCGACCATCATTCTTCCGGCAGCGGCGGCAGAAAATCGGCCAGAAAGAGCGATTTTAAGAAGAAAGATTTTTATCGTCCTGTCAAGCAGGGAGACGACCCTAATCTGATCTACGGCAGAAATTTTGATGATGATCCGATCACGCTGGATCAGGTCGTTACAGAGATGGGCGAGATCACGATTCACGGGAAGATTATTAACTTTGATACCCGTGAGATCCGCAATGAGAAGACGATTATCATGTTTGCCGTGACGGACTTTACGGATACAATCACTGTAAAAATGTTTACCCGCAACGATCAGCTTCCTGAGATACTTGGAGAATTGAAGAAAGGCGCATTTGTAAAGATCAAAGGTGTCACTACTATTGACAAATTTGACGGAGAGCTGACCATCGGTTCTGTTACAGGCATTAAAAAGATTGGTGACTTTACAGTCTCAAGAGAGGATTTAAGTCCGGTCAAGCGGGTGGAGCTCCACTGCCATACAAAGATGAGCGACATGGACGGTGTGTCCGAGGTGAAGAATATCGTAAAGCGTGCCCATGACTGGGGACATCCTGCAATAGCCATCACAGATCATGGCGTGGCACAGGCATTCCCTGATGCAAATCATTATATCGAGACGCTGGACAAAGACGATCCTTTTAAGGTTCTCTACGGGGTAGAGGGATATGTGGTGGACGACCTGACGGATATTGCAGTGAATGCCGGAGACCAGACACTGGATGACACTTATATTGTTTTTGATATTGAGACGACCGGCTTCAGTTCAATAAGAGACCGGATCATAGAGATCGGCGCGGTGAAAGTGGTAAATGGAAAGATTGTGGACAAATTCAGCACTTTTGTAAATCCGCAGAGACCGATCCCGTTTGAGATCACTAACCTGACAAGTATTACTGATGAGATGGTCATGGAATTTCCGGCTATTGACGTGATTTTACCGCGGTTCCTTGAATTTGTCGGAGACGGTGTCCTCGTAGCACACAATGCCGGATTTGATGTGGGATTTATCGAGCAGAACTGCAGAAATCTGGGATTGAACGACCACTTTGTCTATCTGGATACTGTTGCACTTGCCCGCGTGCTCCTGCCGACTCTGTCGAAATATAAACTGAATGTGGTGGCGAAAGCATTGAATATTTCTCTGGAGAATCACCACCGCGCAGTGGACGATGCTGGGGCGACTGCAGAGATTTTTGTAAAATTTGTGGAGATGCTGAAGAAAGACAGCATTACAACGTTAAAAGAAGTCAACCACTACGGCGACCGCAATGTCAATGCGATCCGGAAGATGCCTACGCACCATATTATCATACTGGCAAAGAACGATATCGGCAGATATAACCTTTATCAACTGATCACGGAGTCCCATCTTACTTATTATGCGAGACGTCCAAGAATTCCGAAAAGTCTGCTGAACGAACATCGAGAAGGGCTCCTGATCGGCAGTGCCTGTGAGGCGGGAGAGCTGTATCAGGCGGTGCTGGAAAAACGTTCCGCCCAGCAGATTGCAAAGCTGGCGGAATTCTATGACTATTATGAGATCCAGCCCCTTGGAAACAACCGGTTCATGATTGAAAGTGACCGCATTCCGGATGTGAATTCGGACGAGGACCTGAAGAATATTAACCGTGAGATCGTGGAGCTCGGTGAGAAGTTCGGAAAGCCCGTGGTCGCCACCTGTGACGTCCATTTCCTTGATCCGGACGACGAAGTTTACAGACGGATTATTATGGCGGGAAAAGGATTCGATGATGCGGATAATCAGGCTCCTCTTTTTCTGCGGACGACGGAGGAGATGCTGGAAGAGTTTTCTTATCTGGGAGCTGCAAAGGCACGTGAAATTGTAGTGGATAATCCGGTGAAGATTGCCGGAATGATTGAAAAGATTTCGCCGGTAAATCCTAATAAATGTCCGCCGGTGATTGAAAATTCTGACCAGGAATTGAGAGACATCTGTTACCGGAAGGCACATGAGATGTACGGGGAAGAGCTCCCTGCGCAGGTATCCGAACGTCTGGAGAAAGAACTCAATTCAATCATTTCCAATGGATATGCCGTTATGTATATCATTGCGCAGAAACTGGTGTGGAAATCAAATGCGGATGGTTATCTTGTGGGGTCCCGTGGTTCGGTCGGTTCTTCTTTCGTGGCGACTATGGCCGGGATTACGGAGGTTAATCCTCTGAGCCCTCATTATTACTGCAAGAACTGCCATTACAGTGATTTTGAATCAGAGGAAGTCAGGGCGTTTGCAGGAGGCTGCGGATTTGATATGCCGGACAAGAACTGCCCGGTGTGCGGCGAACCGCTGGTCAAAGCCGGATTTGATATCCCGTTTGAGACATTCCTCGGCTTTAAGGGGGACAAAGAGCCCGATATCGACCTGAACTTCTCCGGAGATTACCAGGCAAAAGCTCACAAGTACACGGAAGTCCTGTTCGGCGAAGGACATACGTTTAAGGCGGGAACAATCGGCACTCTGGCTGATAAGACAGCCTACGGGTTTGTAAAGAACTATTATGAAGAGCGGGAGCAGAGAAAACGCCGCTGTGAGATTGAGAGAATCACGGAAGGCTGTACCGGGATCCGGCGCAGTACCGGCCAGCATCCCGGCGGTATTGTCGTGCTTCCTCACGGACATGATATCAACGAGTTTACTCCGGTACAGCATCCGGCTAATGATATGGAGTGCGGTATTATCACGACGCATTTTGACTACCATTCCATTGACCATAACCTGCTGAAACTTGATATCCTCGGACACGATGATCCGACTATGATCCGTACCCTGGAAGATTATATTACTTCCGATGCCATGGACAATGAATATAACGAGAACCATCCTTTTGTCGCCACGGAGATTCCGCTGGATGATAAAGAAGTTATCGAACTCTTTCACGGTACGGAAGTGCTCGGCATCAAACCGGAGGACATCGACGGATGTAAGCTGGGCTGTCTGGGAATCCCTGAGTTTGGAACGGACTTTGTTATCCAGATGGTAGAAGATACAAAACCTCAGACGCTGTCTGACCTGATCCGTATCTCCGGTTTGTCCCACGGAACCAATGTGTGGCTGGGAAATGCACAGGAACTGGTAAAATCGGGGAAAGCGACCATTTCAACCGCTATCTGTACCCGAGACGATATCATGATCTATTTGATCAACAAAGGAGTGGAAAGTGCGCTGGCATTTACGATCATGGAGAGCGTACGTAAAGGAAAAGGGTTGAAACCGGAGTGGGAAGAAGCCATGAAGGCGCAGGATGTTCCGGACTGGTATATATGGTCGTGTAAGAAGATCAGTTATATGTTCCCGAAAGCTCATGCCGCGGCATATGTTATGATGGCGTATCGTATCGCGTACTGCAAAATTCACTATCCGCTGGCGTATTACGCAGCTTATTTCAGTATTCGTGCAGATGCATTTACTTATGAAATTATGTGTCAGGGAAAAGACAAGCTGAACTATTATATGCAGGATTACAAGAAGAGAAGCGATACGCTCAGCAAGAAAGAGCAGGATGTCATGAAAGATATGAAGATCGTACAGGAGATGTACGCCCGGGGATTCGAGTTTGTTCCCATTGATCTCTATAAGGCAAAAGCGAAGATGTTCCAGATCGTTGACGGGAAACTTATGCCGTCCTTTGCCAGCATCGAAGGAATGGGGGACAAGGCGGCCGAAGCGGTGGAAGAGGCCGGAAAAGACGGCCCTTACCTGTCTCTGGATGATTTCAGGCAGCGGACGAAAGTCAGCAAAACTGTTATTGACCTGATGCAGGAGCTTGGGCTGTTCGGTGACCTTCCACAGAGCAACCAGCTGTCCCTGTTTGATTTCGCATAACAGGCGAAATAATAGATAGACGATGTCCATCCGCTGTGCTATAATGACTTCAATGTGTTAATGTAACAATGTGAAAAAGATTAATGGAGGATATGTAAATGTACGACTTCGATGAGATCATGACAACAGACCCGGAAATTGCTGATGCGATCAAAGCAGAGATGGAGAGACAGAACTCTCATATCGAGCTTATTGCCTCTGAGAACTGGGTGAGCAAAGCAGTGATGGCGGCTATGGGCAGCCCTCTTACCAATAAATATGCGGAAGGATACCCGGGAAAGAGATACTATGGCGGATGCCAGTGTGTTGACGTGGTAGAGAATCTTGCAAGAGAACGCGCAAAAGAGCTTTTCGGATGTGAATATGCCAACGTACAGCCGCATTCGGGTGCGCAGGCAAATATGGCAGTATTTTTCGCAATCCTTAACCCGGGTGACACATACATGGGAATGAATCTGGATCACGGCGGACACCTGACACACGGTTCGCCGGTAAATATGTCTGGAAAATACTACAATGTAGTACCCTACGGTGTGAACGAAGAAGGCGTAATTGACTATGACAAGGTGCTGGAGATTGCAAAGGAGTGCAAACCGAAAATGATTGTTGCCGGTGCCAGCGCCTATGCACGAACTATTGATTTTAAGCGGTTCCGTGAGATAGCGGACGAAGTCGGTGCATATCTTATGGTGGATATGGCGCACATTGCAGGACTTGTGGCGGCTGGCCTTCATCCGAGCCCGATTCCGTATGCACACGTTACAACTACAACGACTCATAAGACGCTCAGAGGTCCGCGGGGCGGTATGATTCTCTCCAGTAATGAAATGAATGAGAAGTTCAATTTTAATAAGGCGGTATTCCCGGGGATTCAGGGCGGTCCGCTCATGCACGTGATTGCTGCAAAGGCGGTGTGTTTCAAGGAAGCTCTTCAGCCGGAGTTTAAAGAGTATCAGAAACAGATCTTAAAAAATGCAAAGGCGCTTTGCGAGGGCCTGAAAAAGCGCGGCGTGAAGATTGTATCCGGAGATACGGACAATCACCTGATGCTGGTTGATCTGACAGAGAAGAATGTCAGCGGAAAAGAACTGGAGAAACGTCTGGATGATGCCCACATTACCTGCAACAAGAACACGATTCCCAATGATCCCCGCTCTCCATTTGTTACAAGCGGTGTGAGACTTGGTACTCCTGCAGTGACGACCCGCGGCATGAAAGAAGAAGATATGGATAAGATTGCCGAGATCATCGCTATGGTTATCGAAAGTGAAGACAATGTAGAGACAGGAAGAAAAATGGCAGCAGAGCTTACCGAGAAATATCCTCTGTGCTGATTGCTGTCTGATCTGACGGATAAAGTATATTCGTTAGAGAAACAAACCAGAGGAGAAAAAGGTTGATGAATCCGATAAGAATCAGAAATACTGAGATTGGCACAGGCATTCCGAAGATCTGTGTGCCGATTGTAGGCGTTACACAAAAGGATATATTAGAAGCCGCTGAAATGATTAAATTATCTGCGGCTGATTTCGCAGAGTGGCGTGTGGACTGGTATGAGGATGTCTTGAATCCGGAGAAAACAGAAGACACACTGCGCAGGCTGCGGAATATTCTCGGTGATATGCCTCTTCTGTTTACGTTTCGCACTTCAGCAGAAGGTGGAGAAAAAGAGATCAGAAAAGAGAAATATACAGAACTGAATCAGCAGGCTGCACAGTCAGGATTTGTCGATATCATAGACGTGGAATTGTTTGCAGGAGATGACGTAGTAAAAGATATTATCGAGACTGCTCACAGCTGCGGCGTTAAAGTGATTGTCTCAAACCACGATTTTCATTCAACCCCGCCAAAGGACGAGATTGTATCGCGTTTACGAAAAATGCAGGATTTTAGAGCAGATATCCCGAAGATTGCTGTAATGCCACAGAACAAAAAAGACGTACTGACTCTTTTATCAGCCACAGAAGAGATGACTTCCAGATATGCTGACCGCCCGGTTATTACCATGTCTATGTCAGGAACCGGCCTGATCAGCAGACTCTGTGGAGAAGTGTTCGGTTCTGCCGTGACATTCGGTGCGGTAGGAAAAGCATCTGCTCCCGGGCAGATAGAGGCAGAAGAAATGGCAGAGGTATTAAAGCTGCTCCACAGAAGTATGTAAATTCCGATTTTTCGTACCGGCTCAGGAGTAGAAAATCATTTGAAAAGTGGTTAAATACGGAATGACTGACTCACGTATCCGCGGGCAAAGGAAAGGTTGATCCCGTCTCCGGTTAC
>CAJFGR010000031.1 GCA_904377845.1 uncultured Ruminococcus sp.
AGAGGTTCAGGTTGTTTCATGGTATGACAATGAGAACTCTTACACAAGCCAGATGGTAAGAACAATCAAATACTTCGGAAAACTGCTTGAGGCTTAATTCATTCTAATCAATGAGGACAAGCACTCAGAAGATAATTCTGAATCATTGACTCACAATGGGGTCCGGTCTTGTTGTAGGACCGGACCTTATTTAGTTTAAAAAGTATCAGGAGGCTATTAAAATGGCAGCACTTAACAAAAAAACAGTAGATGATATCAATGTAAAGGACAAAAGAGTCCTTGTAAGATGTGATTTCAACGTACCGCTTCAGGACGGAAAGATCACAGACGAGACACGTATCGTGGCAGCTCTTCCGACGATCAAAAAGCTGATCGCTGACGGCGGAAAAGTAATCCTCTGCTCACATCTTGGAAAACCGAAGGGAGAGCCGAAGCCGGAGCTTTCACTTGCACCGGTTGCAGTAAGACTTTCCGAGCTTCTCGGACAGGAAGTTAAATTCGCAGCTGATCCGGAAGTTGTAGGACCGAACGCAAAAGCAGCAGTAGAGGCTATGAAAGACGGAGATGTTGTACTTCTCGAGAATACACGTTACAGAGCAGAAGAGACAAAGAACGGTGAAGAGTTCTCCAAAGAGCTTGCATCTCTCTGCGATGTATTTGTAAACGATGCATTCGGAACAGCTCACAGAGCTCACTGCTCAAATGTCGGTGTTACAAAATATGTTGATATAGCTGTTGTTGGATACCTGATGGAGAAAGAAATCAAATTCCTCGGAAACGCTGTAGAGAATCCAGAGAGACCGTTTGTCGCTATCCTTGGCGGATCCAAAGTGTCCAGCAAGATCTCTGTTATCAACAATCTTCTTGAGAAAGTTGACACTCTGATCATCGGCGGCGGAATGTGCTATACATTTACAAAAGCTCAGGGCGGAAATGTAGGTAACTCTCTTCTTGAGGAAGATTATCTGCAGTATGCACTTGATATGGTTAAGAAGGCAGAGGAGAAAGGTGTAAAACTTCTTCTTCCTGTTGATGCAGTTGCAGCAGACGCATTCTCAAATGATGCAAATACAAAAGTTGTTGCTCAGAACGAGATCCCGGACGGCTGGATGGGACTTGACATCGGACCGAAGACTGCTGAAATGTTTGCTGACGCTGTAAAATCAGCTAAGACAGTTGTATGGAACGGACCGATGGGATGCTTCGAGATGTCAAAGTTCGCAGATGGAACAAAAGCAGTTGCAGAGGCTCTCGCTAACACAGATGCTGTGACAATCATCGGCGGCGGTGATTCCGCGGCAGCAGTAAACCAGCTCGGTTACGGCGACAAGATGACACATATCTCAACAGGCGGCGGCGCTTCACTTGAGTTCCTTGAAGGAAAGGAACTGCCGGGTGTAGCAGCAGCAAACGATAAGTAAAAAGCAAGGAGAAATAATAAAATGGCAAGAAAGAAAATCATTGCAGGCAACTGGAAAATGAACAAAACTCCGAGCGAGGCAGTTGCACTTGTAGAAGAACTGAAACCGTTAGTAGCAAATGAGGAAGTTGACGTAGTATTCTGCGTGCCGGCTATCGATATTGTACCGGTTGTTGAGGCGACAAAGGGAACAAACATCCAGGTCGGAGCTGAGAATATGTATTTCGAGGAGAGCGGAGCTTACACAGGCGAGATCTCCCCGGCTATGCTTGTAGACGCAGGCGTTAAATACGTAGTTCTCGGACACTCTGAGAGAAGAGATTACTTCGGAGAGACAAACGAGGATGTAAATAAGAAAGTTCTCAAAGCTTTCGAGCATGGCATCACACCGATCATGTGCTGTGGCGAGACTCTGGAGCAGAGAGAGCAGGGCGTGACAATGGACTTTATCCGTCAGCAGGTTAAAGTCGGCCTTCAGAATGTAACAGCTGATCAGGCTAAGACAATGGTTATCGCTTACGAGCCGATCTGGGCAATTGGTACAGGCAAGACAGCTACAACAGAGCAGGCAGAGGAAGTATGCAAGGGCATCCGTGAGTGCGTTGCTGAAGTATATGACGAAGCTACAGCAGAAGCAATCCGCATCCAGTACGGCGGATCTGTAAATGCAGGAAATGCTGCAGAGCTGTTCGCACAGGCTGACATCGACGGCGGCCTTGTAGGCGGTGCTTCACTGAAAGCTGATTTCGGCAAGATTGTAAACTACAAATAAGAATTTTCTGTATCGGGCACGGAGCAATTCCGTGTCCTTTTTGGCATTATGAATGAAAAATTTCTAAAACACAGTATTCTTTTATCTGCAGCGGTTTCTATCATTATGGGAGTTGCGGTTGCGTTTCTATTCCTGGGAGAAGGGGACAGCTTTCTAGGGTCATCGCAGGTGTGCTGATCGGAATCTTTGCAATTTATCCATTTATACTGACTCTTATCAATTTTGCGGCTATATTTTGGGGTTGTACAGATTTCCGGTTGATCCGGAAAGGGAGACATTTTGAATGGATTACTCTTTTGCTGGGATTACTCTATTCTTTGTTTATATTTCCGTTTTCCGATATAACGTTTTCTGACTGGACTGTTACGCTCCACAATGCCCAGAAGCACACACCCATCTGGACGGAGGGAGCACTTACCGTTCTGATTCTTGCAGCAGTCGGGATTTTGGGGTATGCGTTCCTTTCATGTACCCGGATTTCAAAGGTGCCGCCTCTTATCACTGTGCTTGAGATTGCAGCAATGTATCTGGGAATGATACAGTGCATTCTGTGGATTGTGCAGATTATACGTGCGGAAATTTTTTCTATGTATCTGTGTCTGTTCCCTCTGAACTGTATCTTAATCGGAATTAAAGTGATTCGGCAGAAAGTTATAGAATGGGAGAAGATACAGGAATCAGAAGCGCAGAATGCAGGGATAACAGGGAAATTTAAGAACAGATATCTGGAATGGCTGAACCGGCGTCTGGAACACTCTTCTGTCTGGCCTGCAGCTGCGTTTCTCCTCATGTGGCCTATGCTTGGGGGCATTATCTGCATTCTGGTTTTATTCGGACAGCGTCCGGACAGCGCGATCCGTGCCTGGACCGAGACGAGCGACTGGAATCTGTCCCAGAAAATCGCACCTCAGAACATTTACTATGACGAGCACTATCTCTGTACTGTTGCCGCAGGCGGCCACAGAAAAGTAGTAAAACCGATCCGTATGGGAGTGCGTCACGGTCATCCGGTGATTGTGAACAGGCAGCTCTGCGTGGCGAATGCATTTGAACAGATTCTGGAGGAACGTATGCCCGATGTGCACAGGAAGATCAGGTATTTTTATGATAAATATGGCTTCCCGGTGGCTAAGATGATACGTTCGCCCTATATTGCTGACGCTGTCTATTTTTTGATGAAACCGTTAGAGTGGATATTTCTTGCTGTAATCTACATGACGGATGTGAAGCCGGAGAACAGGATCGCAGTGCAATATCTGCCGAAAAAAATGAAGTAAGCAGTGAATGTCAAAGAATTGGCTGCAGAAGCATCGGAAGAGTAACAGTGTATCTTGCAAAATCTATGAAAAACGGGTACAATAAGTAACGGGACAAGGCCCCAAATGTACAATAAAGGAGATATGGATATGAGCAAGAAACCAACCGTATTGATGATATTAGACGGCTACGGCTTAAGAGATGACAAACATGGTAATGCAGTTGCTGAGGCAGCTACACCGGTTATGGACAAACTGATGGCTGAATGCCCGTTTGTGAGAGGAAATGCCAGCGGTATGGCAGTGGGTCTTCCGGACGGACAGATGGGAAACTCTGAGGTAGGACATCTGAATATGGGCGCAGGCCGTATTGTATACCAGGATCTTACAAAGATCACAAAGGCAATCCAGGATGGAGATTTCTTTGAGAATAAAGCGCTTGTGGCAGCGTGTGAGAATGTAAAGAAAAATGATTCCGCACTTCATCTGATGGGACTTGTATCTGACGGAGGCGTACACAGCCACAACACACATATTTACGGACTTCTCGAACTGGCAAAGAGACAGGGAATCGAGAAAGTATATGTACACTGTTTCCTTGACGGACGTGACACACCTCCGGCATCCGGAAAAGAGTATGTAGAAGAACTGGAAGCAAAGATGAAAGAAATCGGTGTAGGCGAGGTCGCTACAGTTGCAGGACGTTACTATGCAATGGATCGTGATAACCGCTGGGACCGTGTAGAGAAAGCTTACAGAGCTCTTGTAAATGGCGAAGGAGATCAGGCGGTTTCCGCTACAGAGGGAATCCAGGCTTCCTATGATAAAGACGTGACGGACGAGTTCGTTGTGCCGATGGTAATTATGAAGGACGGCGCTCCGACAGCGACGGTAAAAGACGGAGATTCAATCATCTTCTTTAACTTCCGCCCGGACCGTGCAAGAGAGATCACGAGAACATTCTGTGATGATGAGTTCACAGGATTTGACAGAGGCGAGAGAGTGAAGACCACATATGTATGCTTCACAGAGTACGATGTGACGATCCCGAACAAACAGGTTGCATTTGTAAAGGAAGAGATCACAAATACATTTGGCGAGTTCCTCGCAGCGCATGACCTGAAACAGGCACGTATCGCGGAGACAGAGAAGTATGCTCATGTAACATTCTTCTTCAACGGCGGCGTAGAGGAGCCGAATCCGGGAGAGGACCGTATCCTTGTAAAATCCCCGAAAGTTGCGACATATGACCTGAAACCGGAGATGAGCGCATATGAAGTGTGCGACAAACTGTGTGAAGCAATCCGCTCCGGAAAATATGATGTGATTATCATCAACTTCGCGAACCCGGATATGGTAGGACATACTGGAGTTGAGAATGCAGCGATCAAGGCAATTGAGGCTGTTGACGAGTGTGTAGGAAAAGCAGTTGACGCTATCAAGGAAGTTGACGGACAGATGTTCATCTGCGCGGATCACGGAAATGCAGAGCAGCTGATTGATGAGGAGACAGGCGAACCATTTACGGCTCATACGACCAATCAGGTTCCGTTTATCCTTGTAAATGCGGATCCGTCCTATAAACTGAGAGAGGGCGGATGCCTTGCAGATATTGCTCCGACACTGATCGAGATGATGGGTATGGAGCAGCCGAAAGAGATGACAGGAAAATCCCTGATCGTAAAATAAGTGCTGAAGCAATAATATATGAAACAAAAATAAAAGAAACACAGGGGCACGGCATAATGCCGCGCCTCTGTCTGTATGTCGGGATCAGGTGCGGGAAAGCTGCAGGCCGGCATTGACATAATACCGGCAGTGAATGAATAAGTAATGCCGGAAAGCGGATGAACCGCAATAACAGCAGGAAAGAAGGAAAGAGAACGTATGCGTGAAAAACTGACAAAAAGCGACGTGGAGAAGATTCAGGCGGAGATAGATCATCGCAAGCTTGTAGAGAGAAAAGAACTGATCGAAGCGGTAAAAGAAGCCCGTTCCCATGGGGATCTCAGTGAGAACTTTGAATACCATGCAGCAAAAAAAGAAAAAAACAGAAATGAAAGCCGCATCCGCTATCTGGAAAGAATGCTGAAAACTGCTATTATCGTAGAGGATCATTCCAAAGCTGACGAGGTAGGGCTGAACAATACAGTCGAGATTTACTGTGAGGATGATGATGAAGTCGAGACTTACCGGATCGTGACATCTGTGCGCGGCAGTTCCCTGAACGGACTGGTCAGCATCGAGTCTCCTATAGGGAAAGCTCTCCTGGGACATAAAGAAGGCGACCGGGTCTATGTAAAAGTAAATGACGATTACGGGTATTATGTTGTGATCCGTAAAGTGATCAAGACAGAGAGTGAAGACGGAGATCAGATCAGAAGTTATTAAGGAACCGGGAAAGGAAACAAAAAGATGAGATATACAACTGCTATTTTCGATCTGGACGGAACAATCACGGATTCCGGACCGGGAATTATGAATTCCATCCGGTATGCAGTAAAGAAACGGGGACTCCCGGAGCTGCCGGAGGAAGTACTTCGTTCCTTTATCGGGCCGCCTCTGAAAGAACAGTTTCAGTCTGTTTTTGGATTATCAGAAGAGGAGGGCGCGGTTATGGTTGCCACATATCGGGAATATTACGGCGATAAAGGAATCTTTGAGAACCGTGTATATGACGGAGTGACAGAGACTTTTGAAAAACTGAAAGCCGGCGGTGTCAGGATATTGATGGCTACATCAAAACCAGAGAAATATGCGCGACAGATTGCAGAACACTTTGGGTTTTCCGGATATTTTGACTTCATCGGCGGCGCCTGCATGGACGGAAGACGGACTGACAAAAATGAAGTGATTGAGTATGTGATCGATACCTGTAAAGTTGACAGACGAAAAGCTGTGATGATCGGAGACCGTCGCCATGATATTATCGGCGCGATAAAATCCGGAATCCACAGTATAGGAGTTCTGTACGGATATGGGAGCCGGGAAGAACTGGAAAAGGCAGGGGCAGAGATGCTGGCTGTTACGCCTGCTGATATCCCGGAATTAATTTTGAAGTAAAAACAGATTTCCGTCTTTACAGAATCTTTGCATTTACAGAAGAATAATTTTTACATCCCCTTATTATAATAAAACTGTAACAGAAGAAGTTACTTTTTACATGAAATATAATGTATAGACAGAAAACGGGGGATGAAAAATGTACAGAGGATTATGGAATTTTATTACAAAATACATGGATAACAGCCATGCAGTATCGGTATTCCTGCCGATCATAATTGTGGGCTGGACTATAGCGGGAGTCCTTGTCGGACTCGTTGTATGTGCTTTGACCGGCACAGGTATCATTTCCGCGCTTGCCGACCTGATCTGCGCCGGGGGATATGCCGGACTTATACTGGGACTGTTTGGAGGATGCTTCTTCCTCTATAGAATCGGAGTCTGAAATAAAGATTTCTTCAAGAGATAAACTTCCGTTCGGGCGTGGGATGCCATAGCACAAAACCGTTCCGCTCTACCTCAAAGATTTGAATGGATGTAACGCCGGAATCAAATGTTCGTCCAATGGGACTCCATTTGACACCGACTAACATCCAGAACAAATGCTTTTCGGAACGCTCTCACTTAATGTTTTGTTCTATGGCATCCCACGCTCGAACTGGTTTTATCCCTTTGTTGAACAGAGTCACCTGCCGGAGCTGACAGAAAATTTTATATTGGATGAACCGACGAGAAACAAATTCCTGTTGCGTGAGCAGTGCATCCAAGCGGAACGTTCCGAATACACCCGGTTCTCCATGTTAGCAAAATGAAATGCGAGTTCTAATGGACGAGTATTTCATTTTTGCGTTACATGGATTCCGGGGGATGAGGTAGAGTGAAGCGGGCACCGTGATGCAACAGGAATTTGTTTCTCGGAATGTTTTGTACATTAAAATATCCCCTGCCAGTTTGCCCGGCAGGGGATTCTCTGTGAAAAATCTTTATTTTTCTTTCTCAAGATTTTTGAATGCTGTCGACAGCATCAGTTTAATCCTGTTCAGCTGGTTTACTTCACTTGCTCCCGGATCGAAGTCGATGGCTACGATATTTGACTCGGGGTGTCTTCTTCTCAGCTCTTTGATTACTCCTTTACCTACGACATGGTTCGGCAGGCAGGCGAATGGCTGTGTGCATACGATGTTTCCGGCGCCGTTGTGGATGAGCTCAAGCATCTCTCCGGTCAGGAACCAGCCCTCTCCGGTCTGGTTTCCGATGGATACGATCTCAGATGCCATCTTGGCCAGATCCTCGATACGTGCCGGCGGATCAAAGTGCTTACTCTCGGCAAATGCTTTGGATGCCGGGGAGCGGAGCCACTCTACAGCTGCGATTCCCAGATTACCGATCAACGCCTTGGATTTCTTGAATCCCAGATGCGATACCTTGAAGTTCTGGTTATAGAAGCAGTACTGCATGAAGTCGATCAGGTCGGGGACGACTGCCTCGGCGCCCTCTGCTTCCAGCAGGTCTACCAGATGGTTGTTGGCAGCCGGAAGGAATTTTACAAGGATCTCTCCGACAACGCCTACGCGGGGCTTCTTGATGTCAAGGATTTCAATATTGTCAAAGTCGCTGATGATATCGCGGCAGAGTTTTTTGAACTTTCTGCGCGACGGATATCCCTCGGATACGAATTCCTGTACGACTTTCACCCATTTGCGGTGCACGGCGTTTGTTGTGCCGGGCACTGCCTCGTACGGGCGCATCCGGTATACACATTTCATGAAAATGTCTCCGAATACTGCGGCATATGCGATGCGTACTGCCAGCGGCAGCGTGATCTTGAATCCCGGATTTGCCTCCAGACCGCTCAGGTTGATGGAGATGACCGGAATGTGTGCGTATCCGGCTTTTTTCAGCGCGCGGCGGATAAAGCCGATATAGTTGGATGCACGGCAGCCGCCTCCGGTCTGGCTGATGATGACTGCCAGGTGATCGGTGTCATAATTGCCGGAGAGGATAGCGTCCATGATCTGTCCGACAACGATGAGGGACGGGTAGCAGGCGTCGTTGTTTACATATTTCAGTCCCATATCCACGGCCTGCCTGTTGTCGTTCGGAAGCACCTCGATCTTATAACCGGCAGCCTTGAATGCAGGCTCCAGAAGCTCGAAGTGGATCGGCGACATCTGGGGGCAGAGGATTGTGTAAGTCTTGCGCATCTCCTTGGTAAACGGCACTTTCTCAATAGAAGCCGGACGGATGGTACGCTGGGCGTTTTTCTGCTCCCTCACGCGGATAGCGGCGAGAAGAGAGCGCACGCGGATGCGGGCTGCTCCGAGGTTATTTACTTCGTCGATCTTTAATGTTGTGTAGATCTTATCGGAGCCGGTCAGGATATCGGCAACCTCATCTGTGGTTACGGCGTCCAGTCCGCAGCCGAAAGAGTTGAGCTGGATAAGATCCAGATTTTCTGTTGTCTTTACATAGTTTGCCGCCGCGTACAGACGGGAATGATACATCCACTGGTCCATGACATTTAACGGACGCTCTACCGGATTCAGATGAGACACGGAATCTTCTGTCAGCACGGCAATATTGTAGGATGTGATCATCTCCGGCAGACCGTGGTTTACTTCCGGGTCGATGTGGTACGGACGTCCGGCAAGGACAATACCGCGGTTTCCGGTCTCGTTTAAGAACTTGATGGTCTCTTCGCCTTTCTTGCGCATATCCTGACGGCAGGCGGCAAGCTCGTTCCATGCATCGTGTACGGCAGATTTGATCTCACTCTCGCTTAAGGAGAATTTCTCGCCCAGCTCCTCGATCAGACGGTAGGAGAGTGTCTCTTCGCTCTGGAATGAGAGGAACGGATGGATGAAATCAACTTCTCCGTTGACGATCGGATCCATATTGTTTTTAATATTCTCCGGATAGGAGGTAACGATCGGACAGTTGTAGTGGTTGTTGGCGTCCTCAAATTCGTTGCGCTCGTAAGGAACGGACGGGTAGAAGATGTGTTTTACGCCTTTGTTGATCAGCCACTGCACGTGTCCGTGCGCCAGCTTGGCCGGATAACACTCAGATTCACTTGGGATAGACTCAATACCCAGCTCGTAGATCTTTCTTGTGGAAGCCGGGGAGAGTACCACGCGGAATCCCAGTTTTGTGAAAAATGTAAACCAGAACGGATAGTTCTCGTACATATTCAGAACACGGGGGATACCGATCACGCCGCGTTTTGCTTCCTCTTCGGAAAGCGGCTCATAATCAAAATACCGGTGGAACTTGTAGTCAAACAGGTTCGGCATGGTGTTCTTTGACTTTTCTTTGCCGAGTCCGCGCTCACAGCGGTTTCCGGTGATAAATTTACGTCCGCCGCTGAAGTGGTTGATGGTCAGACGGCAGGTGTTGGTACATCCGCGGCATTTTGTCATTGTTGTGGAGTATTCCATGTTCTTGATCTCATCGATAGAAAGCATGGTCGTACCTTCACAGTCTGTATATCTCTCCCGGGCGATCAGGGCCGCGCCGAATGCACCCATGATACCGGCGATATCCGGGCGGATCGCCTCGCAGTCCGCGATCTTTTCAAAGCTTCGCAGGACAGCATTGTTGTAGAAAGTACCGCCCTGTACAACGATATGATTTCCAAGCTCGGATGCGCTGGATACTTTGATTACTTTAAAGAGCGCATTCTTGATGACAGAGTAGGCCAGTCCGGCAGAGATGTCCGCAACAGAAGCTCCCTCTTTCTGAGCCTGCTTTACCTTGGAGTTCATAAATACCGTACAGCGTGTCCCCAGGTCGATAGGATTCTGGGCATAGAGCGCCTCGTGTGCGAAATCCTCCACCGTATAGTTCAGGGACTTAGCAAAAGTCTCGATGAAAGAGCCGCATCCGGAGGAGCAGGCTTCATTGAGCTGTACGCTGTCAACAGTCTGGTTCTTGATCTTGATACATTTCATGTCCTGACCGCCGATATCAAGGATACAGTCTACGTCAGGCTCAAAGAAAGCAGCAGCATAGTAGTGGGCTACTGTCTCAACTTCACCTTCATCCAGCATAAGGGCAGCCTTGATCAGCGCTTCGCCGTAACCGGTGGAGCAGGAGTGCACAATCTCCACGCCTTCCGGAAGTTTCTCATAAATATCTTTGATGGCGCTGATTGTTGTTCCCAGCGGATCGCCGTCGTTGTTGTGGTAGAAAGAGTAGAGAAGTGTTCCGTCTTCTCCTACCAGTGCCGCTTTTGTTGTCGTGGAACCGGCGTCGATTCCAAGAAATGCCTTTCCGCGGTATGTAGCCAGATCTTTTACCGGCACCTGGTGTTTCGCATGGCGGGCGGTAAACTCCTCATATTCTGCATTGGTTGCGAACAGAGGCTCCAGACGTTCTACCTCGATCTCCATCTTTACTTTGCGCTCCAGTCTGTTCTGAAGTTCTCTTAAAGCTACCGGAGTATCCTTTTTCGAGTTCAGAGCAGAACCAATGGCAGCAAATAAATGTGAGTGATTCGGCGCGATCGTATGCTCATCGTCCAGCTTCAGTGTACGGACAAATGCCGCGCGAAGCTCAGAGAGGAAGTGCAGAGGTCCTCCGAGGAATGCTACGTAGCCGCGGATCGGTTTTCCGCAGGCAAGACCGCTGATCGTCTGGTTTACCACTGCCTGAAAAATTGACGCGGCAAGATCTTCTTTCGATGCTCCGTCGTTGATGAGCGGCTGAATATCAGATTTTGCAAACACACCGCAGCGAGCTGCGATGGAGTAGAGCGCCTTGTAGTTTTTGGCGTATTCGTTCAGTCCGGCAGCATCTGTCTGGAGAAGAGACGCCATCTGATCAATAAATGATCCGGTACCGCCGGCGCAGACGCCGTTCATTCTCTGCTCTACATTACCGCCTTCAAAGTAAATGATCTTGGCGTCCTCGCCGCCAAGCTCAATGGCTACATCCGTCTGAGGAGCGTAATCCTGAAGAGCCGTAGACACGGCTATAACCTCCTGAACGAAGGGTACGCCAAGATTTTTGGCAAGTGTCAGACCGCCGCTTCCGGTGATGACAGGGGATACATAGATCGACCCCAGTTTGTACAGGGCGCGGCCAAGAAGGTCTGACAGAGTCTCCTGAATATTTGCATAATGCCTTTCATAGTCGGAGAAGAGTACTTCGTTTTCTTCGTCCAGAATCGCAATTTTGACTGTTGTAGAACCGATATCGATTCCAAGAGTATGTAATTCTTTCGGATTCATTAATAAATTCTCCAATCTTCTGTATAATTTATATGTGTTATTTCCTATTTAATGTGTTCCCACATTTTGCAGCACCATACATTATACGACAGAATTTTTAAAAAGACAATTGTTATTATTATGAGGTATTTCAAAATAATTCCTGTGCATATGGATAAATTATATAAAGATGGTGTTAAACCAATGAAAAGAAATAACAACTGTTTGACAAACAGTAAGGCGGAATGTACAATTGTAGAGGATTAACAGCCAAATTGCAGTACTGACAAATGTAATTTAAGAACAAATTAAAAAAGTAAGGAGTAATTTTTTTGAACTGGCTTGACAAATTGGAAAGAAAATTCGGACGTTTTGCTATTCCGAATCTGACTGTGTATCTGCTTGCCGGATATGTGATCGGTTTCGGTATTGTGTATCTTATGCCTGATATGATCGGGTATCTTACTCTGGAACCGGCGCTGATCTTAAGAGGTCAGGTGTGGAGAATTATATCCTGGGTACTCATCCCGCCTACGACAAATGTGATTTCCCTTGTATTTCTTGTACTGTTATATTATTCTCTGGGAACGGCACTCGAGAGAACGTGGGGAAGCTTCCGGTATAATGTATATATCTTTTCCGGATTACTGTTTACCGTGATTGCCGAGTTTGGTCTGTATGCGTATTTCCTGATCAGATATGGCGTGGAAATGCCGTTGTCCATGGTCGGGCTTGTCAGCACGAACTATATTACAATGTCTATTTTCCTTGCTTTTGCAGCAATTTATCCTAATATGGAAGTGCTGCTGTATTTTATTCTGCCCATCAAGATGAAATGGATGGCACTTGTCTATGTGGTGATGGCAGGATATTATTTCTTCCGGGGAGGACTGATGACAAAAGTGGCGATCGGAGCATCACTCCTTAACTTTATTATTTTCTTCCTGTCCAGCCGGAACATGAAGCGGTTTGGCCCGAGAGAACAGGCGAGAAAAGCGAAGTTTAAGCGCCAGTCGGCACCTCATATGAAGTATTCGAACGGAGCAAAACACCGCTGTGCAGTCTGCGGGCGCACGGAACTGGACGATCCATGTCTGGAGTTCCGCTTCTGCTCGAAATGTAACGGCAATTATGAGTATTGCCAGGATCATTTATTTACACATGAGCATATAAAGTAAAAGTTTGAAATTCTGAGTAAATCTCAGCGACAGCAATGCAGTATGAAATGAAAGGAATGGATTATTTATGAAAAAAACAAAAGTAGTATGTACTATGGGGCCGAATACAAATGACAGAGAGCTGATGAAAAATCTGATACTCAATGGTATGGATGTTGCCCGTTTTAATTTTTCTCACGGCGATCACGAAGAGCAGAAGAGCCGTATGGATCTTCTCAAGCAGCTGCGGGAAGAGCTGCACACGAATACTGCAATTCTTCTGGACACGAAAGGTCCGGAGATCCGTACCGGAAAACTGAAAGATGGAAAGAAAGTAGTTCTTGAAAACGGAGCGTCGTTTACTCTTACTACGGAGGAAATCGTGGGAGACGAGGCTAAAGTGTCCATCACTTATGCCGGACTTCCGGAAGATGTGGACAGAGGCAGCACGATCCTTATTGACGACGGCCTGATCGGGTTGAAAGTTGTGTCAAAGACAGATAAAGAGATCTGCTGTGAAGTGGTAAATGGAGGAGAACTTGGTGAAAAGAAAGGGGTAAATGTCCCGAATGTAGCCGTACGCCTTCCTGCTATTACAGAGAAAGACAAGGACGATATCAGATTCGGCGTAGAGCAGGGCATTGATTTCATCGCTGCGTCTTTCGTGAGAAATGCAGAGTGTGTGCTTGAGATTAAGGCATTCCTGAAAGAACTTGGCGCGCCGTATACACCGATCATTGCGAAGATTGAGAATGCAGAGGGAATCCGCAATATCGACGAGATCATCCGTGCGGCGGATGGTATCATGGTTGCAAGAGGTGACCTTGGTGTGGAGATCCCGGCAGAGGAAGTGCCGTATCTGCAGAAAATGATGATCCAGAAGTGCAATAATAATTTTAAAACAGTTATCACGGCGACTCAGATGCTTGACTCCATGATCCGTAACCCCCGTCCGACACGTGCGGAAGTGACAGATGTGGCGAATGCGGTTTATGACGGAACAGATGCAGTGATGCTTTCCGGAGAGACTGCTCAGGGCAAATATCCGCTGGAGGCACTTCAGATGATGGTGCATATCATCGAGAATACGGAGCAGCATCTGGACTATGATACAATGCTCAACAAGACAGGAGAACAGTTAAAGAGCGGACTGTCCAGCGCTATTGGATATTCTTCCGTACTGGCGGCGGCGAACCTGAATGCAAAATGCATTATTACTCCGACTGTGAGCGGCGCAACAACAAGAGTTGTATCAAATCTGCGCCCGAAACAGGATATACTCGGAGTGACGCCAAATGAAAGAACACTGCGCAGAATGTCTATTTACTGGGGGGTGCGTCCTCTTAAAACAATCCAGTATAATACGACAGATGATATGTGCAACGGAGCGATCGAGCTGGCTACGGTGAAACAGTATATCGAGCCTGGGGATGTGGTTGTCCTGACGGCAGGAATCCCGTCCCAGAATATCAGCCAGGAACATACGGCAACAAGCAATATGATGAGGATTGCAACCGTAGAATAGGTCGGATCTGAATGAAATAAGGAGATAAAACTGATGATAAAGAAACCATTTGTAACCAAAGAACAGATCGAAGAAATTGTTAAGACATACCCGACTCCTTTCCACCTCTATGATGAGAAAGGAATCAGGGAGAATGCAAAAGCGTTGAAAGAGGCATTCGCCTGGAATCCGGGATACAAAGAGTACTTTGCAGTGAAGGCGACGCCCAATCCGTTCCTTATTAATATTTTAAAGGAGTACGGCTGCGGCTGCGATTGTTCTTCTTATACAGAGCTGATGATGTCAGAGGCGCTTGATATTACGGGAGAGGACATTATGTTTTCGTCTAATGATACACCGGCGGAGGATTTTATCCTGGCAGACAAGCTCGGAGCAATTATCAATCTGGACGATATCACGCATATTGAGTTCCTGGAAAAAGCCATCGGGCACATTCCGGAGACAATCAGCTGCCGTTTCAATCCGGGCGGACTTTTTAAGATCAGCAATGATATTATGGATAATCCGGGGGATGCCAAATATGGCATGACTGCGGACCAGATCCTCGAGGCATACAAAATACTGAAAGAAAAAGGTGCGAAAGAGTTCGGACTGCACGCATTCCTTGCAAGCAATACCGTGACAAATGATTACTATCCGATGCTGGCGAAGGTGCTGTTTGAGCAGGCGGTACGACTTTCAAAAGAAGCGGGAGTACACATCAAATTCATTAACCTTTCCGGCGGAATAGGTATCCCGTACAGACCGGATCAGGAGCCCAATGATATCTATGCAATCGGTGAGGGTGTGCGCAAAGTTTATGAGGAAGTACTTGTTCCGGCAGGTATGGGCGACGTGGCAATCTACACAGAACTGGGCCGCTATATGATGGGACCATACGGATGTCTGGTGACAAAGGCGATCCATGAGAAACATACTTACAAAGAGTATATCGGTGTGGATGCCTGCGCGGTCAACCTGATGCGGCCGGCTATGTACGGGGCATATCATCATATAACTGTACTAGGTAAAGAGGATCAGCCGTGTGATCACAAGTATGATGTAACAGGTTCTCTGTGTGAGAATAACGACAAGTTTGCTATCGACCGAATGCTTCCGAAGATTGATATTGGTGATTATCTTGTTATTCACGATGCAGGGGCACACGGATTCTCAATGGGATATAATTACAATGGGAAATTAAAATCCGCGGAACTGCTCTTAAAAGAAGACGGAAGTGTTCAGCTGATCCGGCGGGCTGAGACACCGGAGGACTATTTTGCCACATTTGACTGTTTTGATATAGGAAAGAAACTGTTGAAAACAGACAAATAAGCGCAGAAGCAGCCGAATGACGGGCAAATAATTGCGGTTTCTTTCTCTGTAAGGTATAATGGTACCGGGAATAAATATGTACTGTTCCGGTACACATGATATCCGGATGCAGGGAAAGGAAGGAAAAAGTAATGAAAAAGAAGAAAATTGCAGGAGTTGTGCTCGCGGCTGTAACGGCACTATGCTTTACCGCCTGCGGAGGTTTCAGTGCGGAGGATGCATCAGCCTATGTGAAATCCGCGTTGGATGCCGAGTATAAGGCGGAGTTTGATGAGTATATCAAACAGACAGATTCCACGCAGGAAGAAGCAGAGGCAATGTATCAGCAAGGACTGGATACGGTAACCTCGGGATTCGGACTGGATTCACTGGGAATTTCAGATGAATTGGCGGATCAGTATCGTGATGTGGCAGCAGATTTGCTCGCACTTGCAAAATACGAAGTGAAAGATGCTGTAGAAGACGGAGACGGATATGCCGTAGAAGTTTCATATGAACCATATATCGGAGCCCAGACGCTCGATCATGATCTTAATGCTGCCCTGGAAGAAATTACTGCATCAATATCGGATGTTCAGAGTGAAGAAGAATTAAACGAGATGGTGTTTCAGAAAGTATTGGAAATTCTTCAGCAGAAGGTTGCCGAGCCGGAGTATGGCGAAGCGGAGACTTATACCATACACGTGACCAAAGGTTCAGACAACGTATACAGTATATCCCAGGATGATCTGGTGGGCCTGGATTATGCGATGTTTCCGAGCGAATAATTTGTATATTGCAATTGGTATTTAAAAATGATATAATCATATCTGGCTTCTTACAGGAAGCCGGATAACAGGCCGCTGTGGCGGAATTGGCAGACGCACTTGACTCAAAATCAAGCGGAGCGATCCGTGCCGGTTCGAGTCCGGCCAGCGGCATAGCAGAAAGACCCTTCTCAGTGCGGAGGGTCTTTTTTATTTAATCAAATAATATGTTCCGCGGGATGTGCATTTACGCAAAGTGGAAATCTGTTGCTAAGGTGACCGCGCCCGGCGCAAGTGTTTCGCAATCAGAACTTTTTGTCTCTCTATAGAACCTCTAAAATGTATACTTGTATACAATTATGGAAAATTTTGCTTGCACAAATATTTGGATGGTGTTAAGCTAAATTTGTATCAGTATCTATATTCATAAATAATTAATAAGGTGCAGGGAGGGAAGTATACATACGATGAAGAAAAACAAATTACTGATATGTGCACTTTTCATGTCAATGGTTCTGTCTGTAATGCCGGACATGAAAAGTTATGCGGCCGGAGAATCAGGGGAGAGCGCCGCAGAAACAGAACTTCAGGATGAAAACAGTCAGCGTCTGGAAGCGGTCACTGCTATGGATGAGGAAGGCGACATCTACGAAGTAGGTGAGACGGACGGAACAGTAGAGGAAGATACTTCAGATCAGTCGGCTGATGAAGAAGATGAAGAATCTGTTCCGGAAAATATAATTTCTCTGTTTTCAGTACGCTCCGCTGCTGAAGTAAGCATGAAAGTTGTAAACTTTAATACAAAGAGCAATGTTACGACGGATTATACCTATTCCGGCGGAAGCGGTTATACGAACGGAAATTACGGCGCGGACGCGGCATATTTGGGTACGGATGCCAGCGGAAATATCCGTTTTATGCTTGCGGGTGTGACCGGTACGGTGAAAAAATCCGAGGTTCAGGTACTTGATTACAGTGAAATTGGGGATAATGTCAGCTATTATCAGGTTTCGGGTGGAAAACTGATACACTATATATCCTACAATCTAAATCAAAAACCGAAATCTTCCATAAATAACGGGCCGGCCCCGTCATATCTGAATGAAGGAACGAAATATTACAGTTATGACGGACATTATTTTTACAAAGATTATAAGACGATGCTCAGCGATTATCAGAGCGGTGCCAACGGTGCATCAGCGGTTAATTCAGGGAATGCTTTTTATAATTATTTCCAGTTCCTTGACATGAACAGTTCAACGAATTACAGTGGAGACGAACTGAATAATATTCTGAATGATAAAATATCATCATCCGATTCAAAGCTCCTGAATACGGGTACTCTTTTTGTTAAGTACCAGAATCAATACGGCGTAAATGCACTTCTTTCTCTCGGGATTGCAGTAAATGAAAGCGCCTGGGGGACAAGCTGTATCTGTATGACCAAAAATAATCTTTTCGGTCTTAATGCATATGACCAAACACCGGGACAGAGTGCAGATTATTTTGCAAGTGCAGAAGATTGTATACGTGAATTCATGTCTGATTGGATGTCTGACGGATACCTCAGTTCCAGTGATTGGAGAAATCATGGAGAACTTCTCGGAAATAAAAGTGAGGGCATTAATGTAAGCTATGCGTCCGATCCTTACTGGGGTGAGAAAGCAGCTGCAATTGCATGGGAACTGGATGCAGTTGGAGGCAGCCATGACTATCTCGGAGTCAGCTCCGATGACAGTTCAAATGAGCCGGCGGATACACCGGATCCGGATAACGCATCTCCGACAGATACAGATACTCCTGCAGATGCGGAGCAGCCGTCTGATGTGGAAGAGCCGCCAATGTCAGAAGAGCCTTCCGATGCAGATAAGCCGTCGGATCCGGAAGAAACTTCCAATGTAGTTGAGCCGTCATACACGGATATTCCTGTATATATAGAGCAGCCTTTGAATGCAGAGGAAACATCGGGAACGGAAGATTCCGATATAGAAAAACCATCGGCAGTCAAACAGGAGAACCAGACTGCATCAGAAGAATTAACGGAAGAGGATGATCTTCTGACACAGCCTGCCAGTGAGGAAAAACCGTCAGATGGAGTGCCTGAGAGCACATCTGAGAAGGCAGATCAGAAAATAAAAGGCAGGGAACTGCTTTCTGAGAATACTGATACAGATACCAGGGTACCTCAGACAGGAGATGAAGGCAACCCGGGATTATGGATTGTTTTGATGGCATTATCTTTATCAGTCGGTGTGACAGCGTTTATGAGAAGAAAGATGAGCAGATAACTAATGCCGCTGTGGACGACAGAGCATATGTGAAATAGATAGATGATACATATAAGGGAACCGGATCGGCAGAATAACTGCGATCCGGTTCCTTTCTTAATCGTGGGAATATGTATTAAGTATATTTTTTAAAGGTACAGTTTCTCCAGATCGGAAAAGGTCTGTATCCGCATTCGGGCATCCGGCACATCACCGAACCCGTATTCTGCAAAAATAAAAGGAATTCCTGCCGTCTTACAGGAATCGGCATCGCCCTGGGTATCACCTACATACACGGGAGATTGAAGGCGGTTCTTTACAATAAGCTTTCGGATCGTTTTGCCCTTGGGAACCTGAGTTTCTCCAAAACAGAGATGATCTTTGATATAAGGCCCGAGTCCGGTTGTACGGAGCAAGACCTCTATATATCCGCACTGACAGTTGCTGACAATATACAGAGGATATCTGGAAGCAAGTTTTTTGAGAGTTCGGGCAACATCCGGATATAGAATTCCGGGATGGTCTTCCAGATAGCGGTTTTCTTCATCAAAGCACACTTCAAGAAGTTTCATGCGCTCATCAGCACTCAGGGACGGGAAAAGCGTATCGGCGATTTCTGTCATTGTCTTGCCAAATACTCTGCTGAGTGAGACCGGTTCAAGTGTAAGATTGAGAGATGAGTGCTCCCTGATTGCTTTATTCCATGAGGCAGCTACAGATTCCGTGGAATCCCAGAGCGTACCGTCTACATCAAATATAATACTGTCCATATTTATCTGTCTCCTTTATAAGATGGAATCTCGGTCAGAAACAAGCTGGTGCAAAATCAGTTATGCTCTGAACTGCCTTTCATGATACCATAAAAACAACCTTTTAAAAAGATGATTTTTAGTGTATACTTGAGTAATGGCTATGGGCGGCGTAGTAAAAGCCCTGCCGAATCACAGACGGAGGCGGATCTGATGAGAGAAAAAATCGTATTAATAGACGGACACAGCATATTGAACCGGGCGTTTTACGGAGTCCCTGATCTGACTAATTCAGAAGGACTCCACACAAATGCTGTATATGGTTTTTTAAATATTATGTTCAAGATACTTGATGAGGAACAGCCGGAGTATCTGACCGTAACCTTTGATGTGCACGCGCCAACTTTCCGGCATAAAATGTATGCGGACTACAAAGGGACGAGAAAACCGATGGCCGAAGAACTCCGGCAGCAGGTTCCTGTGATCAAGGAAGTCCTTCAGGCGATGAATATTGAGATTATTGAGAAAGAAGGGCTGGAAGCGGATGACCTGCTGGGAACGATTTCGCATCTGTGCGAGGAAAAAGGAATGGATGTGTCTATTATTTCGGGAGACCGTGATACTCTCCAGCTTGCAACAGAACACATCAAGATCCGGATACCAAAGACAAAGCAGGGAAGAACAGAGGTGGAGGATTACAACGCCTCAGACGTAGTGGAACGCTATGGCGTTACGCCGACAGAATTTATTGATGTGAAAGCGCTGATGGGAGATGCTTCGGATAATATACCGGGAGTACCCGGTGTGGGAGAGAAGACAGCGACAAAAATTATACAGCAATATCAGACAATAGAAAATGCATACGCGCATGCAGATGAGCTGAAGCCGCCCAGAGCGAGTAAAAATCTGAAGGAATACTGGGAACAGGCAAAGATGAGCAAAGCTCTTGCGACTATTAATATCCATGCGGATATTGATTTTGATCTGGAAAAAGCACGCCATGGGAATCCTTATACGAGTGCAGCACACGAAATGTTTCAGAAGCTGCAGTTTAAGAATATGCTCAGCAGGTTTGATGTGGAATCGGTATCTAATGATGTGGAGGCCTCTTTCCGGGAAGTGACAGATCAGAAGGAGATCGAGTCCGTATTTGACGAAGCGGAGCGGGCGGAGTGTGTTGGAGCTGCTTTTTCCAAAGATCCGGGGAATGTTCTGCCTCTATTTGCACATCCATCGGGATATGGCAGGATTTCTCTTGCGTGGGGGAAGGACAAGATTGTATCGATTCCATGCAATATGGATCTGGATCTGGAGAAACTGGCAGAACGTCTTTCCCGGCTTGCCGGGAAAGTGAAATGCTTTTCTATGTGCGGCCTTAAGGAGTTTCTTGCCTGGCTTCCCGATGTTGAGAGCAGCAGATGTTTTGACGTAATTGTGGCGGCCTATCTGCTCAATCCGCTGAAAAGCGACTACGACTATGAAGATGTGGCAAGGGAACATCTGGGGCTCCTGATTGATGAAAAGCTGAATGACACTGCAAAATCCTGTTATGAGGCATACACCGCATATGCGTCCGTCCCTGTTCTCAAGAAAAAGCTGGCGGATACAGGGATGGACCGGCTTTTCCGGGAGATAGAGATGCCTCTTGTTTTTACCTTATATAATATGGAACAGGCGGGAGTGAAGGTAGAGGCAGAAGCTCTGAAAACGTACGGCGATCAGCTGGGAACCAGGATTGTGGAACTGGAAAAGGAGATCTACGATCTTGCGGGTGAGAAATTTAACATTAATTCCCCCAAGCAGCTTGGTGTTATCCTGTTCGAAAAACTGGAGATGCCTCATGCCAAAAAGACAAAGACAGGCTATTCTACAGCTGCGGATGTGTTGGATAAGCTCGCTCCGGATTATCCGATCGTTGCAAAGATACTGGAGTACAGGCAGCTTTCTAAATTAAAATCAACTTATGCGGACGGACTGGCAGCATTTATAGGACCTGACGGCCGGATACACGGAAAATTTAATCAGACGGTGACAGCGACCGGGAGACTCAGCAGCACAGAACCAAACCTTCAGAATATTCCGGTAAGAATGGAACTTGGACGGCTGATCCGGAAAGTCTTTGTCCCGAAAGAAGGCTGTGTATTCGTGGATGCGGACTATTCGCAGATCGAACTGAGGATCCTTGCACATTGTTCCGGAGATGAGCAGCTCATACAGGCGTACAGAGAGGCAAGAGATATCCACAGAATGACGGCGTCACAGGTATTCCACACCCCTTTTGACGAGGTGACGGATCTGCAGCGGCGCAATGCCAAGGCGGTCAATTTTGGGATTGTGTACGGCATCAGTTCTTTCGGTCTGAGCCAGGACTTGAGTATCACGAGGAAAGAAGCGGCTCAGTATATCGATCATTATTTTGAAACATATCCCGGAATCAAGAAATTCCTTGATGATTCGGTAGCCCATGCAAAAGAAAAAGGATATGCCGTAACTCTGTTTGGAAGAAGAAGACCGGTTCCGGAATTGAAATCCAGTAATTTCATGCAGCGCAGTTTCGGCGAGAGAGTTGCCATGAATGCCCCGATCCAGGGGACTGCGGCGGATATCATTAAGATCGCCATGATCGGTGTGGATGAAGAGCTGAGAAAGAGAAGGATGAAGTCCAGACTGATCCTTCAGGTGCACGATGAGCTTCTGATCGAGGCAGATAAGAATGAAGTGGAAGAAGTAAAAGAAATTTTAAAAGATAAGATGGAGCATGCGGCAAATTTATCTGTGCCGCTGATTGCAGATATGCATACCGGGAGGAACTGGTATGAGGCAAAATAGGAAACTGTGCAGATGGAAAAAGATAAATGGACATAGATGAGAGGCAGGACAGGGACTAAAGATGAAAATAATCGGAATCACAGGCGGAGTGGGATCAGGCAAAAGCAGAGTTCTTGCGTATCTGAAGGATGCTTACGGCGCTGTTATCTGTCAGATGGATGAGACTGCACGCGGTCTGCAGAAAAAAGGAACCCGATGTTTTGAACGGATCGTGGAGACGTTTGGGAGCGGGATCCTTGATGAACAGGGAGACCTGAACCGGGCAGCTCTGGGCAGTATTGTATTTGCAAGTGAAGAAAAGCTGGCTCAGCTAAACGGAATCGTACATCCGGAAGTGATTCGGCAGGTGGCACAGGATATACGCAGCAAAGCAGCGCAGGGACGAACACTTTACGTGGTGGAAGCGGCGCTGCTCCCTGACGTGGGGAAAGAGCTGTGTGACGAACTGTGGTACATTTATGCCGATGAAAATGTCCGGAGAGAGCGTTTGAAAGCATCCCGGGGATATACGGACGAGAAAATATCTCAGATGATCGCATCCCAGCCACGAGAAGAGCGGTTCCGCTCATCCTGCAGCGTGGTGATCGATAACAGCGGATCATTTGAGAATACTATGAAACAGATAGGAGATAATTTGAAATTATGAGAATGTGCAGCATTGCCAGCGGAAGCAGCGGCAACTGTATCTATGTAGGGAGCGATGACACGCATCTTCTCATTGATACAGGGATCAGCAAAAAGAGAATAGAGGAAGGGTTGAAGAAGCTGGAAATTAAGGGGGATGAACTGGACGGGATTCTGATTACCCATGAACATTCCGACCATATCCAGGGACTGGGAGTGTTCAGCAGGAAATATGAGATACCGGTATATGCAACACCCGGAACGATTGAGGGAATTATGAGTTATTCCGGTCTGGGACGTATGCCGGACGGACTGCTTCATCCGATCCATACGGACGAGCCGTTTACCCTTGGGGATGTCACCGTAAATCCTTTTGCTATTTCCCATGATGCAAATGAACCTTCCGGATACCGCCTTGAGTGCAGCGGAAAATCAGTTGCCGTTGCTACGGATCTGGGAAAGTATGACGAGTACACGGTGAAACATCTGGAGAATCTGGATGCGGTGCTTCTGGAGGCAAACCACGACATACATATGCTGGAGGTGGGCGGATATCCATACTACTTAAAACAGCGAATACTCGGCGATAAAGGGCATCTGTCAAATGAATTGTCAGGAAGACTGCTTTGTGATATACTACATGATAATCTGAAGCATATCGTCCTTGGGCATTTGAGCAAAGAGAATAATTATGCAAAACTTGCATATGAGACTGTGAAACTGGAAGTCACACTTGCTGACAATGATTACCGGGGAGAAGATCTGGATATGTTTGTCGCCAGCCGTGATACCGTTTCAGATATAATTATGGTCTGAATGAGGAGGAAATCAAAATGAAGAAATGTATTGTCACAGTACTTGGAAAAGATACAGTCGGAATTGTTGCGAAGGTGTGCACTTATCTTGCGGACAACAAGATTAATATTCTTGATATTTCACAGACAATTGTTCAGGGATATTTTAATATGATGGTGATTGCAGATGTCACAGAGCTTAATAAAGATTTTACGGTACTCTGTGATGAGATGGAGAAACTGGGACAGGAAATCGGTGTGAGCATACACTGCCAGAGAGAAGATATTTTTGAAAAAATGCACAGGCTGTAGAAGCTGCGGTGCAGCGTATCCGGGCCGGAATGTACGTACGCCGGTAATATATACGGCAAATATGCTGACAGTATAGAAAAGATTGTGAGGATATATACTATGATCAATATGTATGAAGTATCAGAGACAAATGAGATGATTGAACATGAGAATCTGGATGTGAGAACAATTACTCTCGGAATCAGTCTCTTAGACTGTATTGACTCTGACTTAAAAGAACTGAACCGTAAAATCTATGACAAAATAACGACCACGGCAAAAAATCTGGTTTCTGTCGGTCAGGATATCGAAAAAGAATTTGGAATTCCGATTGTAAATAAAAGAATTTCTATTACACCGATCGCCCTGGTGGGTGCGGCTGCGTGCAGGACTCCGGAAGATTACGTTGAGATAGCAAAGACACTTGACCGTGCGGCACAGACGGTGGGCGTTAACTTTATCGGCGGATACTCTGCGCTTGTATCTAAAGCGATGACCGTAAGCGATGAGAATCTGATCCGCTCCATTCCCCAGGCCCTTGCCGTGACGGAGAGAATATGCAGCTCAGTAAATGTCGGCTCCACAAAGACAGGCATTAATATGGATGCGGTTCGTCTGTGCGGGGAAATTGTCAAGGCGGCGGCAGAAGCAACAAAAGACAGGGATTCCCTCGGATGTGCAAAGCTGGTTGTATTCTGCAATGCTCCAGATGACAACCCCTTTATGGCAGGTGCCTTCCTGGGTGTGACAGAAGCGGACGCAGTAATTAACGTCGGTGTCAGTGGGCCGGGTGTTGTTAAGAAAGCGTTGGATAAGGTGCGCGGAAAGGGCTTTGAAGAGCTGTGTGAAACGATTAAGAAGACTGCTTTTAAGGTGACCCGCGTGGGACAGCTTGTGGCAGGAGAAGCATCGGAACGTCTCGGCGTTCCTTTCGGTATTGTGGATCTTTCACTGGCTCCGACTCCCGCGGTGGGAGACAGTGTGGCGGAGATTCTTGAAGAGATCGGTCTGGAGAGAGTGGGAGCTCCGGGAACAACGGCCGCACTGGCGCTTCTCAACGATCAGGTAAAAAAAGGCGGCGTGATGGCATCCTCTTATGTGGGAGGCTTAAGCGGCGCGTTTATTCCGGTCAGCGAGGACCAGGGGATGATTGATGCGGTTCATGCGGGCTCTCTGACATTAGAGAAGCTGGAGGCCATGACCTGTGTCTGCTCCGTTGGACTTGATATGATTGCTATACCGGGTAAAACCTCGGCAAGTACAATTGCCGGTATTATAGCGGATGAGATGGCAATCGGTATGGTGAACCAGAAGACAACAGCAGTCCGCCTTATTCCGGTCATCGGTAAAGATGTCGGAGAAATGGCAGAGTTCGGCGGCCTTCTCGGTTATGCCCCGATTATGCCGGTCAATGAGTTCGGCTGCGAGACATTCATCAGCAGAAAAGGAAGAATACCGGCCCCGATCCACAGCTTTAAAAATTAGGTTTTGATTTTGAATCCGGGAATCGGCTTTAGAAAACAGCTTTAAGAATCAGGAGAGAAAAAATGAGTAAAATTGCCATTGTTACTGACAGCAACAGCGGAATTACACAGGCTCGGGGAAAAGAACTGGGAATATATGTGCTTCCCATGCCGTTCTTTATTGACGGAAATATTTATTATGAAGATATCACTCTGACACAGGAGCAGTTTTACGAGAGGCTGGGAGCGGACTCTGACATATCCACATCCCAGCCGTCTCCCGGAAATGTAATGGAACTGTGGGAGAAGATTCTCAAAGACCATGATGAGATCGTCTGTATACCTATGTCAAGCGGACTGAGCAGCACCTGCGCCACAGCGACATCTATTGCAGCTGAGTATAAGGGCAGAGTGCAGGTTGTTGACAACCAGAGAATTTCCGTTACCCAGGAACAGTCTGTGTACGATGCAATGTATCTGCGTGATCAGGGCAGGACTGCAGCAGAGATTAAAGAGGTGCTGGAAAGAGAAAAACTTCAGGCAAGCATTTACATTACGGTTGATACACTTAAGTATCTGAAAAAAGGCGGCAGAATCACTCCGGCAGCGGCAGCCATCGGAACCGTGCTGAATCTGAAGCCCGTACTTCAGATCCAGGGAGAAAAACTGGATGCATTTGCAAAAGTGCGCGGTTGGAAGGCGGCGAAGAAAACAATGTTAAATGCGATTGAGAAAGATTTAAATGAACGATTTGCCGACGTGAAAGACAAGATGGTACTGGGCATGGCATATACCTGCTCTAAAGAAGACGCGCAGGAATGGAAACAGGAGATCATGGATCGTTTCCCGGGATACGATATAGTGGAAGGCCCGCTTTCCTTGAGCGTGGCGTGCCATATCGGACCTGGGGCAATGGCTGTGACGTGTATGAAGAAAGTGTAAAATTCCGATTTTTCGTATCGGCTGATGTTACGCACAACGTCTGGACACAGTCACCTACTGCAGTCTGACTCACGTATCCACAGACAGAGAAAAAGAT
>CAJFGR010000032.1 GCA_904377845.1 uncultured Ruminococcus sp.
AAGATTTGATGTTACAGTTGCGAAAAACTACTTGACCGAACAGGAACTTTCGGCTATGGCTCGAATTGTTAATGCTTATTTAGATTTGGCGGAAATGCGTGCAGAAGAACATATTCCTATGACGATGGAAGATTGGGCAGAGCAATTTGAGGGCATTTTAAGATTATCGAAGAAAGAAATTTTGACGCATGCGGGAAGTATATCGGCTCAAATAGCGGAAGAGCATGCGTTAAGTGAGTTTGAAAAATACCGTGTAAAACAGGATAGATTGTATCAGAGCGATTTTGACCGAGTATTATTGGGAGAGAAAATTGATTCGAAAGAATAGTATCATGATTTAAAAATTGATTGGAGAAAAGTGTCGGAATTTGGTCTGAAAATACAAGTATACAAATTTTTTGATGTTATACAAAAGAGGAAGAGAACAATGGAGTGGTATATATATGCATTATTATTTGTTATAGCGATAGTTACAGTTCATTTAGTCTCCTGGGTAGGAAATGTATTACATAGTGTGCCAAATGGAGGAGCAAGTGGATATGCAGTTTTTACGTTTCGTGGTGATCAAGATAGATCAATGTCAACTAACATTCTAATGAATATTTTATTTCCGAATATTGTATTGATTTTTATGCATATGTTCTGTTATAAAGAAAAAATTGACGTTTCATCAGATCAATTATTCTACTATGTTTGTTTTTATTATACATATAGAATAATTTTGATTTGTTTTATATTAAGGAGAAAGGAATTATTATCGATTCATTATGAATTTACTAATCTTATATTGGGAATATTAGTTGCACTTTTTTTGGTAAAAAAATTTTTGACAATTCCAGAGCAAGTTTTTATTCCAATATCTGAATTGGTTAATGAATTTTGGTTAGTGATTATAGTTCTTGTGTTTAAATTTGTAATATTAATTTTCGATAAAATTTTTCGGCAGAACACAGTTGTAAATGAAAATATGTTAGACGAATATATTCGAAATAAGTTTAAGAAATTTTATCGGAAATATAAAGATAATCTATACATTACCAAAGATGATAATAGATTGTGGATTTTAGTTTTCTCTATTATGATTTTTGAAAATTATAATAGAGGTAGTATTATTAGAATAATTGAAAAAATCAAAATTCATTTCGGCTTTACAGCGACAACAGGAATTATGCAAATAAGATCTAATAAAAATATATCAGATGAAGAGAGTATTTCTTTAGCGTTTGATAAATTGAAAAATGAAATTGTGATAGGGAATGTTGAGTCAGACGATGAAAGCCAAATTGAATATTATGCTGAACAGTATAATCCTGATAAGGATTATTCGAAGTCTGTATCGTTTATATATCAACACTTATATAAGTATATAAGTGATAATCGACGGCTTAAACATGAATTTTATTTAGACAATAATAATCAAGGCGAAAAGGAAAAAACTGAACAACAAGATACGCCTATTTGTCCTTTTGAAGAAAATAATTATGTTACATTAGATGATATTGTAACTATGAGTGGTTTAAAGAAAAAACAGGTATGGGAAAAAATAAAGAAGAAAAAAGTTGTAGCTTATTTTGACGAAGATATAGTGAAGGAAGTATTTAAAGTAGGATTCCCTAAAGGCTAAGAATAAAAAATACTTTCACCAGGAGAGAGTTTATCATGGATCATTTTGAATTAGTATCAGAATATAAACCAACCGGAGACCAGCCTCAGGCGATCGCTGACCTTGTCAAAGGGTTCAAGGAAGGCAACCAGTGCCAGACTCTTCTGGGTGTCACCGGTTCCGGAAAAACTTTTACGATGGCGAATGTCATCCAGCAGCTGAATAAACCGACGCTGATTATTGCACACAACAAGACACTGGCGGCGCAGCTCTACGGCGAGTTCAAGGAGTTCTTCCCGAACAACGCCGTGGAGTATTTCGTCAGTTACTACGACTATTACCAGCCGGAGGCCTACGTTCCTTCCTCGGACACCTACATTGCCAAGGACTCTGCTATCAACGAGGAGATCGATAAGCTCCGTCTCTCCGCCACCATGGCACTGACGGAACGGCGTGATGTGATCATCGTTGCCAGCGTTTCCTGTATTTACGGTCTGGGTAACCCGGTGGACTACCAGAATATGGTGATCTCCCTGCGCCCGGGCATGATTAAGGACAGAGATGAAGTGATGGCAAAGCTGATTGAGATCCAGTATGACCGCAATGATATGGACTTCCACCGCGGTACGTTCCGTGTGCGCGGCGATGTGCTTGAGATCATACCGGCATATGAGAGCGAGACGGCGATCCGGATTGAATTCTTCGGGGATGAAGTGGACAGGATAACGGAGATTGACATCCTGACAGGAGAGGTCAAAGATGAGTTAAAGCACGTGGCGATCTTCCCGGCCTCCCATTATGTCGTAGACAAAGAGAATATAAAAAGGGCAATACAGGATATTGAACAAGAGCTGGACGAGCGCGTGAAAGAATTCAAGCGCCAGGACAAGCTCCTGGAGGCGCAGCGTATTGCTGAGCGGACTAACTTTGATATCGAAATGCTCAAGGAGACGGGATTCTGCTCGGGCATCGAGAATTATTCCAGGCATCTGGCAGGTCTTGCGCCGGGACAGCCGCCGTATACACTGATCGACTATTTCCCGGACGATTTTATTATGATGATTGATGAGTCGCACAAGACAATCCCGCAGATCGGAGGAATGTACCACGGCGACCAGTCGAGAAAGAGTACACTGGTGGATTACGGATTCCGTCTGCCCTCGGCTAAGGATAACCGCCCCTTGAATTTTGAAGAATTTGAGAGTAAGATTAATCAGGTCCTGTTTGTATCGGCAACGCCGGGACCGTATGAGGAAGAACACGAACTTCTGCGGGCGGAGCAGGTGATCCGGCCGACCGGGCTTCTCGATCCGGAGGTGTCCGTGCGTCCGGTCGAAGGACAGATCGACGATCTGATCGGCGAGATCAACAAAGAAGTATCGAAGAAGAACAAAGTTCTTGTTACGACACTGACCAAGCGTATGGCTGAGGATCTTACAGATTATATGCGCGAAGTGGGTATCCGGGTGAAATATTTACACTCTGATGTGGATACACTGGAGCGTACAGAGATTATCCGTGATATGAGACTGGATGTATTCGATGTGCTTGTCGGAATAAACCTTCTCAGGGAAGGCCTCGATATACCTGAGATTACACTTGTGGCGATTCTTGATGCAGACAAAGAAGGATTCCTGCGTTCGGAGACGTCCCTGATCCAGACAATCGGGCGCGCTGCACGTAATGCAGAGGGCCATGTCATTATGTATGCAGATACGATTACCGATTCTATGCAGATGGCTATCGACGAGACAAAGCGCCGCCGTGAGATCCAGATGAAATATAATGAAGAACACGGGATTACTCCGCAGACGATCAAGAAATCCGTGCGCGACCTGATCAGTATATCAAAGAAAGTCGCGGCGGAAGAACTGCGTATGGAGAAAGATCCGGAGTCCATGAGTGCAAAAGAGCTGGAAAAACTGATCAAAGACATGACAAAACAGATGAAGAAAGCAGCGGCGGAGCTGAATTTCGAAGCCGCCGCAGAGCTGCGTGACAAGCTGGTCGAGCTGAAGAAGATGCTCAACGACCTTGAATGATATACAGGAAGGAAACGAAAGACATATATGGGAACAAAGATGGATGCCCGGAAATATATCCGAATCCGGGGCGCAAATGAGAATAATCTGAAAAATATAGATGTGGATATTCCGCGTAACGAGCTGGTTGTGCTGACGGGATTAAGCGGATCAGGAAAATCATCACTTGCCTTTGACACGATCTACGCAGAGGGACAGAGACGCTATATGGAATCTCTGTCCTCCTATGCCCGTCAGTTCCTGGGCCAGATGGAGAAACCGGATGTGGAGAGCATCGAGGGACTGTCCCCGGCTATTTCCATTGACCAGAAATCGACCAACCACAACCCGCGTTCTACAGTAGGGACTGTGACAGAGATTTACGATTATTTCCGTCTGCTCTATGCAAGAGTGGGCATACCCCACTGCCCGAAGTGCGGAAGAGAGATTGCAAAACAGACAGTGGACCAGATGGTAGACCAGATTATGGCGCTGCCGGAGCGGACGAGGATCCAGCTGCTGGCTCCTGTTGTGCGGGGGCGTAAGGGAACTCATGCCAAGCTTCTGGAGCGTGCGAAGAAAAGCGGTTATGTCCGTGTGCGCATAGACGGAAATATGTACGAATTGTCCGAAGATATCTCGCTGGATAAAAATATTAAGCATAATATCGAGATTATCGTGGACCGTCTGATTGTGCGCCCGGGTATCGAGAAACGCCTGACAGATTCCGTGGAGAGCGTGCTTCATCTGGCGGACGGTCTCCTTGTGGTAGATGTGATCGACGGGGAACCGATGAATTTCAGTCAGAGTTTTTCCTGTCCGGACTGCGGAATCAGCATCGAAGAGATTGAACCGCGGAGCTTTTCTTTCAACAATCCGTTCGGCGCCTGCCCGGAATGTTTCGGACTCGGGTACAAGATGGAATTCGCGGAGGAACTCATGATCCCGGATCCGTCCCTTTCCATTAATGAGGGCGCGATTGCCGTGCTGGGATGGCAGTCCTGCACGGACAAATCAAGTTTTACGCGGGCGATACTGGATGCACTTTGCAGAGAGTATCACTTTGATCTGGATACGCCGTTTGAGAAATATCCGAAGAAAATACATGATATTCTTATACACGGGACAAACGGAAAGAGCGTGAAAGTGTTTTACAAAGGGCAGCGGGGAGAGGGCGTCTACGATGTTGCTTTCGAAGGGCTGATTAAAAATGTGGAGCGCAGATACAGAGAAACCGGTTCGGAGACTATGAAGGCGGAGTACGAGACATTTATGAATATTACTCCCTGTTCTGCGTGTAAAGGGCAGAGACTGAAGCCGGGCGCCCTTGCGGTAACCGTTGGAGATAAAAATATTGCCGAAGTGACAGCGCTTTCTATAGAAAAGCTGCAGCAGTTTTTAAAAGACCTGCAGCTGTCCGATACACAGATGCTGATCGGCGGGCAGATCTTAAAAGAGATACGGGCAAGGATTCAGTTCCTGATGGACGTGGGACTGGATTACCTTACGTTGGCGCGCGCTACAGGAACATTATCAGGAGGAGAGGCGCAGAGAATCCGGCTTGCCACACAGATCGGCTCCGGTCTGGTAGGTGTGGCGTATATTCTGGACGAACCGAGTATCGGACTCCACCAGAGAGATAATGATAAACTCCTTGCTACGCTGAAACATCTGCGGGATCTGGGCAATACGCTCATTGTGGTAGAACACGATGAGGATACCATGCTGGCAGCAGATTACATTGTTGATATCGGGCCGGGCGCCGGTGAGCACGGCGGTGAAGTCGTGGCTGTGGGCACGGCACAGGAGATTATGCAGAATGAAAAGTCCGTGACAGGGGCGTATCTCTCCGGAAAGATCAGAATTCCCGTACCTGACGAGAGAAAGAAACCGGCAGGATGGCTGAAAGTAATCGGTGCAAGAGAGAATAATCTGAAAAATATTGACGTAGCATTTCCACTTGGCGTGATGACCTGTGTAACCGGCGTATCCGGTTCCGGAAAGAGTTCGCTTGTAAACGAGATTCTCTACAAGCGGCTTGCCAGAGATCTTAACCATGCGCGGACAATTCCCGGAAAACACAGGAAGATCGAGGGTCTGGATCAGGTGGATAAGGTGATTAACATTGACCAGTCGCCGATCGGCCGTACGCCGAGGTCTAATCCGGCGACTTATACCGGCGTATTTGATCTGATCCGCGATCTCTTTGCCGCGACGCCGGATGCAAAGGCGAGAGGGTATAAGAAAGGCAGATTCAGTTTTAACGTCAAAGGCGGACGATGTGAGGCGTGCGCCGGCGACGGTATCCTTAAGATTGAGATGCACTTCCTGCCGGATGTATATGTGCCATGTGAAGTCTGCGGCGGAAAGCGTTACAACCGTGAGACGCTGGAAGTAAAATATAAAGGAAAATCCATCTATGATGTGCTCAATATGACAGTGGAGGAGGCACTTGAGTTTTTTGATCATGTGCCCAGCATCCGCAGAAAGATGCAGACCCTTTATGATGTCGGTCTGTCCTACATTCGCCTGGGACAGCCTTCCACAGAGCTCTCGGGAGGAGAGGCTCAGAGAATCAAGCTGGCGTCGGAACTGAGTAAGCGCAGCACAGGAAAGACTGTCTATATTCTGGATGAGCCTACGACCGGACTGCATTTTGCAGATGTGCACAAGCTGACGGAGATTCTGAGGAGACTTTCAGGGGACGGCAACACAGTTATTGTTATCGAACACAACCTGGATGTGATCAAGACAGCAGATTATATTATAGATATCGGACCTGAAGGCGGAGACCGCGGAGGGACTGTTGTTGCCTGCGGTACACCCGAAGAAGTGGCTGCGAATGAAAAGTCCTATACAGGGAAATATATAGATGAAATGCTGAAAAGAAAATAAAATCCGAAAAAAAGGCTTTCCATTTTTTAGAAAGTCGATTATACTGAATAATGCGGACAGGCAGGATGAGGGAACCTGCCTGTATCCCGTCATACAGATGTTTTTATGTAACAGTTCGGTCAGCGGGAATGCGCGGGCCTGGCTGTTGGAATTTTAGAAAAAACCGGCAGGGAGTGAGATACAGGAACGCTCTGAAGTGAGGAGCGGTTTCGCGGGAAAGAGTATAAAGATTTGGAAGGGAGAATTGAATATGTCAGTAGATATCGGGATTGATCTTGGGACTGCCAGCGTACTGGTATATGTTCACGGCAAGGGCGTAGTGCTCAAAGAACCCTCCGTCGTTGCCTTTGACAGGGATACAAATGTGATAAAGGCCATTGGTGAAGAGGCGCGTCTGATGCTTGGAAGAACACCGGGCAACATCGTGGCGGTGCGTCCGCTGCGTCAGGGCGTGATCTCAGATTATACTGTGACCGAAAAGATGATCAAGTACTTTGTTCAGAAAGCGCTCGGAAGACGTACATTCAAGAAGCCCCGTATCAGCATCTGCGTGCCGAGCGGAGTGACCGAGGTAGAGAAGAAGGCTGTAGAGGAAGCTACATTCGCAGCCGGAGCTCGTGAAGTACATCTGATTGAAGAGCCGGTAGCAGCTGCCATTGGCGCGGGGATTGATATTGCAAAGCCGTGCGGCAATATGATTGTGGATATCGGCGGCGGTACATCAGATATTGCGGTAATTTCTCTGGGCGGTACGGTAGTAAATACCTCTATTAAGGTTGCCGGAGATGATTTTGACGAGGCGATTGTACGTTATATGAGGAAGAAACATAATCTTCTGATCGGAGAGAGAACCGCGGAAGATATTAAGATAAAGATCGGAACCACCTATCCTCTTGTTGAGGAGGAAACAATGGAAGTCAGAGGAAGAAACCTTGTAACAGGGCTGCCGAAGACCGTTACAGTAACCTCTTCCGAGACTGAGGAGGCTTTGAGGGAGGCCACCAGCCAGATTGTAGAGGCGGTTATCTCAGTTCTGGAGCAGACCCCGCCGGAGCTGTCGGCGGATATTCTGGACAGGGGTATTGTTCTGACAGGCGGAGGAGCTTTGCTGCGCGGCCTTGAGGAACTGATCGAAGAAAAAACGGGGATCAACACGATGACTGCCGAAGATCCTATGAAAGTCGTGGCAATCGGCACGGGCGAGTTCGTGGATTTCATGAGCGGAAGAAAGGACTTTTAGGCGGTCATAAGCAGAACGGTTTCAGCAGGGATGTGAGCATACAGGCACATCCCTGTTTTGCGGTTAAAGGCAGGAGCGTACAGGAGAGGTGCAGAAACTGTCGCCTGCGGGAAAGGATAAGATTTTGGAAACAGTTACAGGATATGTGGAGCATATTGTGTTTCGCAATGAGGAAAACGGTTACACGGTATTTCATCTGGAAAATGACGACGGAGAGGTGACCTGCGTCGGCAATCTGAATTTCATCAGTGAAGGAGAAATGCTTGAGCTGACAGGAGAATATGTGAATCACAGCGTATACGGCACCCAGTTAAAAGTATCGTCGTATACAGTAAAAGAACCGGAGGATCTGATATCGATCGAACGCTACCTCGGTTCCGGAGCGATCAAAGGAGTGGGGGAAGCGCTTGCAGGCAGGATTGTGAAGAAGTTTAAAAAAGATACTTTCCGGATCATAGAGGAAGAGCCGGAGCGGCTTGCGGAGATCAAAGGTATCAGTGAACGCAAAGCGAGGGAGATCGCGGTGCAGGTTGAAGAGAAGAAAGATATGCGCAAGGCCATGATATATCTCCAGAAGTACGGAATTTCCACAAAGCTTGCGGCAAAGATCTATCAGTATTACGGTATGCGTGTATACAAAGTTCTGGAAGAAAACCCATACCAGCTTGCGGATAATATTGAAGGAGTGGGATTCAAGACAGCGGATGAGATTGCAGCGCGCATCGGCATACATACGGATTCGGATTACCGGATCAGGAGCGGGCTGTTTTATACACTGCAGCAGGCCGTGGGGGAGGGGCACATATACCTTCCCCAGCCGGTCCTGATGCAGAGAGCAGGCGCGCTTCTGGGCGTAGAGATTCATGACATTGAAAAGCATATCATGGATTTGTGCATTGATAAGAAGACAGTAATGAAAGAAGAAGACGGAGAGATACGTGTCTATCCGGCGCATTATTACTATCTGGAACTTAATACCGCGAAAATGCTGCATGATCTCAATATTAACTGTGATATGCCGGAAGATCTGATGGAGCGCAGACTTTCAAAAGTCGAGAAAAATGAACAGATCGAGCTGGATCAGATGCAGCACAGGGCGGTGATCGAATCGATAAAGCACGGCCTGCTTATTCTGACCGGAGGACCGGGAACCGGAAAAACTACGACAATCAACACAATGATACGCTTTTTTGACAGTGAGGGCATGAGTATTCTGCTTGCTGCGCCCACAGGCAGGGCTGCAAAGCGGATGACAGAGGCGACCGGTTATGAGGCGCAGACGATTCACCGCCTTCTTGAGGTCAATGTAAATCCCGAAGAAGGGGAGAATGCCGGCGGTTTCCTGCGGAACCGGCAGAACCCGCTGGAGGCGGACGTTGTAATTATCGATGAGATGTCCATGGTGGATCTGCCGCTGATGCACGCGCTTCTCTCGGCGGTCGTACCGGGGACAAGGCTGATACTTGTGGGAGATGTAGACCAGCTGCCGTCCGTGGGACCGGGCAGTGTCCTGCGAGATATTATTGCATCGGAAAAATTCCCGGTAGTGACGCTGACCAGGATTTTCCGACAGGCGGGAGAAAGTGATATCGTAGTGAACGCACATAAGATCAATGCAGGGGAACCGGTAGTGCTGGACAACAAGAGCCGGGATTTCTTCTTCCTGAAACGGCAGGATGCAGATACAATCATCGGGATTACGATTATGCTGATCCAGAAGAAACTGCCCAAATATGTTCATGCCAGTCCCAATGAAATTCAGGTTATGACGCCTACGAGAAAAGGACTGCTGGGCGTGGAGCGCCTCAATACGATCCTTCAGCGGTATCTGAATCCGGAGAGCCCGAAGAAAAATGAAAAGGAAATCAACGGCCGTCTCTTCCGCGAGGGAGACAAGGTAATGCAGATTAAGAACAATTACCAGCTGGAGTGGGAAATCACGACAAAATTCGGCCTGACCGTAGACAAGGGGACGGGCATTTTTAACGGAGATATGGGTGTAATTACGGAGATCAATGATTATACCGAGACGATAGAAGTAGAGTTTGACGAAGCGAGAAAAGTGAAGTACGGATATGATATGACTGAGGAGCTTGAGCTCGCCTATGCCATTACCGTACACAAGTCGCAGGGCAGTGAGTATCCGGCTGTTATCATACCGCTCCTGCAGGGTCCGAGGCTTCTCTACACAAGGAATCTTTTGTATACAGCAGTTACAAGGGCAAAGAAATGCCTTACCATTGTGGGGAGTGATGCCGTATTTCAGGAAATGATACAAAACAAAAACGAACAGGAAAGATATACCAGTCTTGCGCAGCGGATAAGGGAATACAAAGATCCGTTCTGATACAGACAGGGAAAAAGAAAGTGCGGGATCGTCTGCTTGATCTCCTGTATCCTCAGGTGTGTCCGTTCTGCGGAGAGATTTCACCGGAAGGTGTGTGCCGAAAGTGCCGGAGAAAGGTCATATATATACAGGAACCCAGATGTATGCACTGCGGAAAACCGTTGAAAGGGGATACGGCTGAATACTGTCCCGACTGCAGGTCGCACGATTCATATCTGGAGCAGGGGAGAAACCTCTGGATGCACAGGGAACCCGCAGCAGGCGCGCTGTACCGGCTTAAGTACCACAATAAGAGAAATTACGGCAGGGTATTTGCCAGGGAGCTGGCGCATCGTTATGCAGGGGAGATTCAAAGATGGGAGATTGACGAAATTATGCCCGTTCCCCTCCATCCCTCCAGAAAAAGAAAGCGCGGGTTCAACCAGGCGGAGATCATAGCAGGGGAGTTGTCTGTGCTAACCGGAATCCCCCTGCGTACGGACGTACTGTTCCGGATTAAGAAGACATCGCCCCAGAAGAGCCTGGGGCGAAAGGGGCGCCAGGCCAATCTGAAAGGAGCGTTCGCTGTGTCGGGGGCGTGGAAAGCCTGTAAAAACGTGCTCCTTATCGACGATATCTATACGACCGGCGCGACACTTGAGAGAGCCGCAAAAATGCTCAGAATTGCAGGTGCCCAAAATGTTTATTTTTTAACTGTAAGCATTGGACAAGGTATCTGAGTATATGCTATACTAAAACATAATGGACTGAAATAAGACAGAATTACAGTACATAGGAAGGACGTGTAAGAGCGTTATGATTGATAAGAGAAAAGTACGCCTGATGTCAAGAGCCGCGATCTATGAAAAAAGATACGGTGAAGAGGATATCAGGATTACCGGTTATTATCAGAAAGATTATGCAAGCCTGAACACATGGATTACGCTGATCTGGATAACAGCGGGGTTCCTGCTGGTGGCCGGTCTTTTGTTTCTGGCCGGAGGGGAAGAGCTGCTGGAGGGTATTACATTCGTAAAGCTTCTGCTTCTTGCCGCCATTGCCCTTGCCGCTTATCTGGCTCTCATGATTATATACGGGATCGGCGCCGGGTCCTTTTACAGAAAGAAGCATATTCAGGCAAAACAGAGAATGAAGAAATATATACGGGATCTGTCCCGTCTGCAAAGAATGAATCTTAAAAAGGAGAAACACAGATCATGAGTACGTTATTTGTATGGAGAGAGAGACTTCAGGAAATATACGCAAAGTATTCTGCATATATTCTGAAAGCTCTGCAGCTTATACTTGGCCTGGTTCTGTTCGGGCTGATTAATGCCAACATCGGCTTTATGAAGACGGCCTCTTCGGTTCTCTGCACTGCAGGTCTTGCGGTTGTCTGTACATTTTTCCCTATGATCGTAATGGTTACTGCGGCTGCGGTACTGGTTCTTGTACATTTCTATTCCGTATCGTTCCCGATCGCTGCTGTATCTCTGGTCATTTTTCTGATAATGTACATTTTCTATTTCCGCTTTACACCGGGGAAAGCATGGTATGTACTTCTGGCGGCACTTGCTTTCGGGCTTAAGATTCCTCTGGTGATCCCCGTGGTATTCGGCCTTATGGGAACGCCTGTGTGGATTGTTCCGGCTGCCTGCGGCGTTATTTCATATTATATGGTAGATTACGTCAAGGATTCGGCGGCGGCATTCAGAAGTACGGATGCGGACAGCCTCTTTGACAGCCTGATGAGCTTTACAAAGCAGGTGCTGACCGGTAAAGAGATGTGGCTGATGGTTGCAACGGTTGTAATAGGCATCCTTGTGGTAAACCTGATCCGCACCCGGGCTGCGGATCACGCATGGAAGCTTGCATCCGCGGCAGGAGCGGTCGTCTGTCTGATCATTGCCCTGACCGGAAATATCGTCCTCGATACGGGCATATCCTATGCTGAGATTGTCATCAGTGCTATTGTGGGATTTGCAGTCGGGCTCGTTCTGGAATTCCTGTTCTTCTCGGTGGACTATTCACGGACAGAGAATATACAGTTTGAAGACGATGAATACTATTATTATGTCAAGGCGGTGCCCAAAGTCGGCGTTGCTGCTCCGGAAAAAGAAGTGAAGCGCATTACCGGAGATAAACCGGATAAAAAAGCGGAGGAAATATCCGGAGAATCTGGAAATACGAATACAGAAGAGATACTTTTGACAAGAAGTTTGAGTAAAGAACTCGGACTTGACCAGGAGAAAGGGAAGACCGAGTAATTAAGGCGGTGGCATACTGATATGATAGACTGGCTGAAAAATTTCATAGGTAACTACACGGAAGGTAAGTATTTTCCTTCTGTAGAGATAAAAGATATTATCGAAATCCTTATTATTACAGTAATCATATATGAGATCATGCTCTGGATTAAAAACACTAAGGCATGGATGCTTCTGCGCGGAATTATCATGCTGGGTGCTTTTATTCTACTTGCATGGATATTTCAGATGCATACGATCCTCTATCTAGCGGCGCAGTCAATCAACGTACTGGCGATTGCGGCGATTGTTGTGTTCCAGCCGGAACTAAGGCGGGCCCTGGAGAAGCTTGGGGAGAAGAATCTGCTGAGCAATATCAATCTGTTTGATAAGAGCCGTGAGAACGAACGATTTTCTGATACAACGGCTGACAGCATTGTCTCCGCCTGTTATGCGATGGGAAGTGTATGTACGGGAGCTCTCATCGTGGTAGAACAGGCAATCCGTCTGAATGAGTATGAGATGACCGGGATCGAGCTGGACTGTAAAGTATCCTCTCAGGTACTGATCAATATATTTGAGCACAATACGCCGCTTCACGACGGAGCTGTGATTATACGCGGCGACAGGATTACTTCGGCGACTTGTTATCTGCCGCTTTCGGATAATATGAGTATCAGTAAGGATCTTGGCACAAGACACAGAGCGGCACTTGGAATGAGCGAAGTGTGCGACGCCCTTGTGATCGTTGTATCTGAAGAAACCGGACTTGTATCATTTGCAATGGGAGGAAATCTGACCCGTGGAGTTAAACGCGAGGAGCTGAGGGAGAAGCTGAGCCAGATTCAGTATAGGAATACGGAGACAAAGAAGAGATTCTCTATACGGAAAGGATGGCGCAGAAAATGAAAAAATATAAACTTACAACTAATCTGGGCCTGAAGATCACGGCATTTGTTTTTTCGGTTTTCCTGTGGCTGATCGTGGTGAATATCGACAATCCGGTATCAAACGCAACATTTAGCAATATTCCGGTTACAATTGTAAATGATGATATTATTACATCCTCAGGGGAAGTGTACCAGGTTGTTGGCGAGCAGACGGTAAGTGTGGTAGTATCCGCAACCAGAGAAGTGCGTCAGAAGCTGTCCGCCGATGATATTATAGCAACAGCAGATATAAAAGAGATGGATACAAGCACGGGGCTCGTGCCAATTAAAATAAGCATTCCGGATTACAGATATGAATCGGCGGAGGCGGTGCCGAAGAATCTGCAGATCCAGAGAGAAAAGTCCGGCAAGAAGGTTCTCGCTCTGACTGTCCGTACAGAAGGAGACGAACGCGACGGCTACAAGGTGGGCCGTATGACGGTTACCCCGGAGAACGTGACGATTACCGGCGCTCAATCCACACTGGATCAGATAGATCAGGCAGTGGCTGTTGTGGATATTAACGGTATTTCTGAAGATGAAGTGAGAACGGCAGATCTGTATCTGTATGGTGCAGATGGCAATATAATCGGCCAGAACCAGTTGGAGAACAATCTTGGCGAAGAAGGCATTACAGTCTCCATCGAGGTACTGAAGATAAAGACAGTTCCGATAACTGCAGAAGCATCAGGGACTCCCGCCGAAGGATACCGATATACCGGATGTACGGTCGAGCCGGAGAGCATACAGATCTGCGGAAAAAGCGATGTGATCAACGGCATAAATGAAATCACTGTACCCTCGTCTGCTGTTAATATTAATGGTGCGCAAGGTGATGTTGTGGAGACTGTGAACATTACGTCTTATCTGCCGGAAGATGTAAGCCTTGTTGAGGAAAATTCCGGTAATGTAAAGATCACTGCATCGATCGAGCGGGAAGGTACGAGGACAATAGATTTTATGGTCAGCTCGATTATCATCAATAATCTATCCGATGATCTGACAGTGAGCTATGAACCGGATGCTGAGCTCTCATTTACATTCAGCGGAGAACAGAGCAGGCTGGATGCGCTGGACATCAGCAATGCCGTGTCAGTGGACATGAAAGCTTATACACAGCCGGGAACATATAATGTACCGGTAGATATTGTCCTGCCTGACGGCATTACACTGACTTCGGAAGTAACGGTACAGCTGACCCTGGAGGAAAAGCCGGCGAATAATACGGATAATCCGGGAACAGACGAACCGTCCGGAGAAGCGGGGACGGAGAACCCTTCCGATCAGTAAAGCGGCAGGTAAAGATCAGACTACGGGCAGAATGAACAAATATACGAGAGGTGATGCAGTATGGTAAACGGCAAAGTAAAGATCAAGAATCCGACCGGGCTTCATTTGAGACCGGCAGGTCTTTTCTGTAAAACTGCCATGCAGTTTAAGAGTAAGATTACAGTTCTTAAAAAGACGCGCCATGAAGATGTTACAGCTAATGCAAAAAGCGTACTGAGCGTACTGGGCGCGTGCATCAAGAGCGGTGACGAGATTGAGATCGTCTGCGACGGACCGGATGAAGACGATGCATTGAAAGTAATGGTACAGCTTGTAGAGGACGGGCTCGGTGAGTAAATTAAAATAAATAATCAGAAAACACGATTCAGGAGGAAAAAACTATGAACAGAGCAGCACTTGTTATTATGGCGGCCGGTATCGGAAGCCGTTTTGGCGGAGGCATCAAACAACTGGCTCCGGTAGGACCCAACGGGGAGATTATTATGGATTATTCCATTTATGACGCAATCGAAGCCGGATTTGACAAAGTTGTATTTGTGATCCGAAAAGATCTCGAGAAAGATTTTAAAGAGGTAATCGGAAACCGGATCGAAAAGCAGGTGGAAGTAGCGTATGCTTATCAGGAAGTATCTGATATTCCGGAAAAGTACCGTGAAAAATTTACAGAAAGATCGAAACCATGGGGGACAGGTCAGGCAATTCTGTGCTGCAAAGATGTGGTTGATTCCCCGTTTCTCGTTATTAATGCAGATGATTATTACGGTAAGGATGCATTTAAAGAAGCGTACTCCTATTTGACAAGTGTGGAAGATACTGGTAAAATGCAGATTTGTATGGTCAGCTTTGTATTGAAAAATACGCTCAGTGACAACGGCGGAGTGACCCGTGGAATCTGCAAGGTGGACGAAACAGGTATGCTTGCGGGAATCACAGAGACTCATAATATTGAAAAAGACGGAGACAGAGCTGTTGTAAGATCTGATGACGGGATAAAAGAACTGGATCCGGAGTCCCCGGTATCGATGAATATGTGGGGCCTGACTCCGGAGTTTATAAACATCCTGGACTCCGGATTTGACAGTTTTCTTGAAGAGACAAGCCGGGATGATCTGAAAGCAGAGTATCTGCTTCCGACGATTATCGGAGATCTCCTTCAGGAAGGAAAGCTGGACGTCCGTGTACTGAAGTCTCATGACCAGTGGTTTGGAGTGACATACAAGGAAGACCGGGAAGCAGTGACGGATGCATTGAGGAAGCTGATAGCGGATGGTGTGTATCCTTCTGTTTTGTACAGGTAGATAATTGAAGCATATATACGGGAAAAATTAGTAAAGGAATTTTGACAATGGCGAAAAGACGCAGAATGGCAGAGGCTGCCGCGCGTAACGGTAAAAATACAATAAGAAATTCCGGGAGAACGGCTACCAACAGGTTCGGTTCGTTTTGTCTGGTAATTCAGGCAGCGGTAAGTATTATATTTATGATTGTTGTTATGCTGCTTAATATGCTCCCGCTTAATTATCTTGCCCTTGTTGCGGCGGCGCTTTTCTTCCTGTGGTGTATTGCATTTACGACGCAGGCGGTGCGCAAAAAGAAGGGAATTGGCGGAAAGATATTCAGTTTGCTGCTGACCTGTGTTCTGGTCATAGGCGCTTACAATATTGCCGAGGCAAATAATATGCTCGCTTTAATCACAGGTGGGAATACACGTGTGGATAAGATGGCAGTGGCGGTTGTAAAGGAAGATCCGGCCGAGACAATTGAGGATACTGTAGATTATAATTTCGGTGTACAGTTCCAGCAGGGCGGTGATAATATACAGACTGCAGTTACCAATCTGCAGGAAGAACTTGGGACAGACCTTACATTGACGGAATGTGATTCCGTTCAGGATCAGGCGCAGGAGCTTATCGATGGCAACGTGGGAGCAATCATATATAATGAGGCGTACACGGAATTAATGGATGACGCAGTAGAAGGCTTTAGCGACAATGTGAAAATTATTTACGAGATGGATATAAAGACAGAGCTGAATTTGGGCGGCGGCACCGACGATACACTTACGAAAGAGCCGTTTACCGTATATATCAGCGGAATTGACACATATGGGGAAGTTTCTGAAACGAGCCGCAGTGATGTTAATATTATTGCTGTTGTCAATCCTACAACTCATCAGATCCTGCTTATTACAACTCCGAGGGACAGCTATGTTCCATTGTATGGACCTGGAGTAGAGCAGGGGGCTATGGATAAGCTGACCCATGCCGGGGTATATGGCATAGACACTTCTATGGAGACTCTGGGAGAATTATATGAAACTGACATAAATTATTATGTAAGACTTAATTTTACTTCTCTGATTGATATTGTTGATATATTGGGCGGCGTCGATGTTGATTCAGAAGTGGCGTTTACGACCGGAGATGAGTCCGGCTGTATCGTTGAAGTGAAAGAAGGGCTGAATCATTTTAATGGCGAGCAGGCATTAGCGTTCAGCAGAGAGAGACATAATCTGGAAGATGGAGACAATCAGAGAGGCAAGAATCAGCAGGCTGTCATTACAGGATTGCTGAAAAAGGTTATTTCACCTACAATGCTTCTTAAGGCGCCTTCTATTATGAATCAGATCAGTAAGGATGTGGAAATGAACATCACGAGGGATCAGTTGAATACTTTGATTAAAGATCAGCTTGGGACAAACGCTACATGGACGATACAATCGGTGGCGCTTACAGGTGAAGGCGGACAGGACTACTGCTACTCTGCTTCATCGCAATTACTTTATGTAATGTATCCTGATGAGGAAGATTTGCAAAGTATCATAGATCTTACAAATGTTGTAGAAGAGGGTGGAGTACTTCCAGAAGGAGAAGCACTGAATTAATTTAGTGAAAAGAGTACAGGAATGAGGTTCTTGTGCTCTTTCATTATTTTTAATTTAAGGGGTAAAGTGTGGCACGTGAAATGTTTCACCTAAGCGCGGAGAACAATATGATTGAAAAAAGAGAAAATGTGTATTTTAATTATTTGAAAGGAATTGCAGCAATTTCAATTGTTCTTTTTCATTACAATAAACTAACAGATACATTGCATAATAATGAGTTGTTTCCTTTCTATAATATTCTCGAAATAGCATATGTTAAAGGAGGAAATTTAGTTGAATTCTTTTTCATGTTATCGGGGGTATTGTTTTTTATGAATTATGAAAAAAGACTGGTGGATGGAGCAATAAGTGGAAAGGCCTTTTTTCTAAGAAGAATTATGAAATTGTATCCATTATATTTGATTACAACAGCTGTTACGTTTGTTTTGCAAATTATACATTATTCCACTAATGGATTCTTTTTTGATCATGTAAGGGAATCTATTTTTTTTAATTGTAAATATCTATTATTAAATATTATAGGGATATCCAGTCAATGGTTCTCGGCAAGAGAACCATATCCTATCAATTCTCCGGCCTGGTATTTAAGCGTTAGTTTTTTTGTATATATCTTATTTGCTGTTCTGTGCAGAACAGTAAAAAATGATATATTAAGAAGAACGATCTGTTTTGCATTGAGTATAATTGGATATATATTAATTGTGAAAAATATATCATTTCCGTTTTTAAATATTGATATGGGAAGAGGAATAAGCTGTTTTTTTATAGGTGGTATGTCATACCTCATATGGAATCAAGTACATCAGAGAAAAAATAAACCTCTTTCTATTTTAATTATGTCAGCATCGGTTTTTATATTCATATCTTCGTGTTTATTTAACAATCTATATTTAGTTATGTTAATTCGCTATATATCGGTGATTATATTTTGTCTTACGTTAAATACGTTTGTATCGTGGAATTGTAGACTGTTAAACGAATTAGGAAAAATTTCGTTTTCAATCTATTTATGGCAGTTCCCTTATATGTGTGCTATTAAAATACTTATAAGAAATATAGATATTTTTTATACGAAAATCTTTTTTGTTTTGTTTTGGAGTGTATTGTTAGTTTTAAGTATTTTAAGCTATGTTTTTATAGAAAATAGATTTAAAAATACTATGCGTTCTAAAAATAGAAAGCCATAGTAGGCATTTTTTCCCATTGAAAGCCTTGGGGTTTCTTGTTATCATAAATTGTGTTTGAATCAGAAATTAATTGTAAAGGAGTGGGGACAAAAAGTATGTGGAAACATAGCCGGTGCATATTATATAGTTTTTTACTGATATGCATACTGTTTGCTATTGTACCGGGATGTTCTGCGCACGCTGAATTAAGTGATTCTGGCGAAAACAGAATGGCCACGGTATATTTTGTTGATGATGCAAGTGCTGAAATGACTGAAGAAAACTGTATGGTGCAAGATGAATATGACATATGGAATATTTTGCAAGAAAAAGGAGTTTTAAGTGAAGATTGTAAATTGTTGAGTTTGCTTGTTGATGAACAAAACAAGAAGTTGGATCTCGATTTCAATAGAGCGACAGGAGAGCGGATTCGCAGTATGGGAACAACTGGTGAGACGGAAATCATAGGATGCCTGATTAATACATATCTTGATGCTTATGATTGTGATAAAATTCGATTAACGGAAGAGGGAGACTCTTTTGAAACATCTCATGGCGCTGTATTTGATGGATATGAAGAACGAATGGATTTTAAGGATTAGGATATATGGAGAGGAGTCAAAAATTATGTGGAAGAAATTATCAAGAATTATTGCAGCAGTTTTATTTGTCTCAATGATTATGGGAAATATATCTTTGGGAGAGGTAGCTGCAGCTGAAAGTATTAAAAATGAAAATCAAAGCAGTGTTGAGAATGATGTATATTTTCAAAATAGTGAAACATCTGACGATAATTATCAGCCAGAAGGTAATTCAAATATATTGCCTGGGGAAGAGATACAGGATCAGCCTGCTGTTGAAGATAGCAGTCCGTCGATTTTGGAGGAAGAAGAGAATAATTCAACAGATATAAACTCAGGTCATAATGAGACTGACAATGGTATTGATAAAGATAAAAATATTACAGAAAGTACAGATGAGGCATCATATGAACAAAACGAATCCGCCGGGATAAAAATTGAAGAATCAGATGCTGCAAGTTTTAATAGTGAAAACATTAATTTTATATATGTTGAAAGTATTTATTTGGAGACTCCGGGTACGCAGAGAATAGTAGTGGCCTTTGAAAATGACTTAAAAAGTATTCAGAGTCTTACGCTGACAGTTAAAGATCCATATGGAAAATCAGAAGAATGGCCGCTCGTGACTGAAAAAGATGGAGTTTATCTTTTTGAAAAATATTTTAGCGGAGATGCATATACTGGTACATATCAGGCTGTAAGTTTGAATTTAATTGATGCTAATGAAGAGCATACATTAAATTTGTCGGATAAGGATCTGCAGGCAGAATTTGGAGTCAATGAAGTATATGAAGGCGCAGAGGAATTGCAGCCAATTGATAATGAACAGAATGCTCTGAATGGCATAGAGTCTTCTGTCGTGACAATCGATGAAGATGGTGTTACCCAAGCACAGAATAGTATTGCTGATGCACTTAATACGGTCTCCACTGAAACATTGAATGCTTCTTCTGTTAACAGATCTGCAGCAGTACAGAGCTCCCGTACAGGAAATATTGTCGTAGCACTGGATCCGGGACATGATGCAAAGGATGCTGGAGCACAGGGGTTTGGGCTGAAAGAAGAAGACTTAACTTTAAAGATTGCAAACTATTGTAAAGAAGAGCTTGAACAATACTCCGGAGTCGAGGTATATATGACTCGTACAGGAGCAGCGTGTCCCTATGACAAAGCTGGAGCTAATTGTATTGAAAACAGAGTGAATGCAGCTGCTGACGCCGGAGCACAAATATTTGTAAGCTTTCATTTGAATTCCTCAACTGCATCGAGCGCAAAAGGGGCTGAAGTGATCATTCAGAATAAAAATTGGCGACCGGCGTTAGCAGAGGAAGGTGAAGAGCTGGCGAATGCCATTCTTGATGAATTGGTAAAAGTCGGGCTGACAAAAAGGGGAACACCGATTTATTCAAAAGATTCAGGAAGTGGTAATAAGTATTCGGATGGAAGTCTAGCAGATTATTTTGCTGTTCAAAGATATAGTAAAATGCGGAATATACCTGGCATTATTATAGAGCACGCATTTATCTCAAATGCAGATGAAGTTAATAGATTTTTAAAAACAGAAGATGGGCTTAAGAAATTAGGTGTAGCCGACGCTTCAGGAATTGCAAAATATTTAGGATTAAGTAAAGGATATTGGGATACAGATTCCCAAGGAAACCAATATTATTATGAAGGTGGTCAAAAAGTAAAAGGAGAAAAAAAGATAGGTCTTAATTGGTATTATTTTGATCCGAAAACTGGAGCGATGCGGACTGGAATAGTAAATCTGGGAGAGAAAACGGTATATTATGCACCTAACGGCCAGATGCAGTACGGAGAGCAGAAGATAGACGGAAGCTGGTACTACTTTAAGCCGGGAAATGGAGCGATGCAGACCGGAATAGTAGATCTGGGAGAGAAAACAGTATATTACGCATCTAGCGGCCAGATGCAGTACGGAGAGCAGAAGATAGACGGAAACTGGTACTACTTTAAACCGGGAAATGGAGCGATGCAGACCGGAATAGTAGATCTGGGAGAGAAAACAGTATATTATGCACCTAACGGTCAAATGCAGTACGGAGAACAAAGGATAAACGGCAGCTGGTACTACTTTAAGCCGGGAAATGGAGCGATGCAGACCGGAATAGTAGATCTGGGAGAGAAAACAGTATATTACGCATCTAACGGCCAGATACAGTATGGGGAACAGAAGATAGACGGCAGCTGGTATTATTTTAAACCGGGAACCGGTGCAATGCAGACCGGAATAGTAGATCTGGGAGAGAAAACGGTATATTATGCACCTAACGGTCAAATGCAGTATGGAGAACAGAGGATAAATGGAAGCTGGTATTACTTTAAGCCGGGAAATGGAGCGATGCAGACCGGAATAGTAGATCTGGGAGAGAAAACAGTATATTATGCACCTAACGGCCAGATGCAGTATGGGGAACAGAAGATAGACGGCAGCTGGTATTATTTTAAACCGGGAACCGGTGCAATGCAGATTGGTTTTGTAGATCTTGAAAATAAGAGGGTCTATTATGATTACACTGGGAAAATGGTTTATGGTGAAAGAGTAATAAGCGGGCATTACTATTACTTTAAAGAAGGCAGCGGAGCTATGTGCCGTTCTGAGTGGTTTAATGGTTTTTATTATGATGAAAACGGGCATAAAGCTTCAGAAAGTTTTACCCCTATTTTGGGAAAGTCCCAGGCAACAATCTCGCAGTTGATTACTTATTATCAAGAAAGTAATAATCAATATCCCGCATTTTATGCCGACAGCGATGCACCTACACTGGAAGATTTTTGCACGATATATTATGAAGAGGCTGAAAAACAGGGCATACGGGCAGAAGTTGCTTTTGTTCAGGCAATGAAAGAAACAGCATGGCTGAAATTTGGAAATGATGTTAAAATAGAACAGTATAATTTTGCAGGACTTGGTGCTGTTGGGGATGGAGCTGGTGGTGCAAGCTTTGAAACTGTTAGAGAAGGGGTACGTGCACAGATTCAGCACTTATATGCATATGCTTCTTCGGAAGGCAAAGAGGGACTGGCCTCTCCGTGTGTAGATCCCAGATTTGATCTTGTTTCACCTAAAGGAGGCGCACCATATGTAGAGTGGCTTGGAAAGTCAGAAAATCCTGTTGAAAATTATGGGTGGGCTACGGATCAGACATATGGTTTAAAATTATTACTGATGCTTAGAGATTGTTTAGAATAATATTCAGTAAAGTTATATATAATATTCGAGTGTTTTATCAGGAGTATATTTCATATATTTGAAATTTGCTCCTGATTTTTATAATGAAATCATTTAAAAATTATCATACTGAATATGTAAACTTGCAGCAAGTTATGTTATGATATGATAAGATAAAGTATATCTAATTCATATTACTGAGGAGTTATTTTACGATGAGTGTCAGATTACCAATTCTTTATATTGTTATTCCCTGTTATAATGAACAAGAAGTTTTGCCGATAACAACACCTAAATTTTTAAATAAGCTTGATGAGCTTATAAAAATCGAAATGATCAGTTCAAAAAGCCGAATATTATTTGTTAATGATGGGAGCTCTGACGATACTTGGAATATTATTTTAAACTATGCAAAAGAAAATCCAAGGATTTTAGGAATTTGCCAGAGTCGAAATCGCGGACACCAGAATGCGGTTCTCGCAGGATTGATGGAGGCAAAAGATAGTGCAGATATTACAATTTCTATCGATTGCGATGGCCAAGACGATATTAATGCGATGAATTCAATGATTGAACAATATAAGAAGGGTGCTGAAATTGTGTATGGGGTTCGAAGTAGACGGGATACGGATACTTTTTTTAAAAAATTTACTGCAGAAAGCTTTTATCGTTTGTTGAATTGGATGGGAGCAGAAGTTGTATTTAATCATGCGGATTACCGTCTTGTATCTTCCCGCGTTTTGCAGGAATTCGCAAATTTTAAAGAGGTAAATATTTTTCTCAGAGGTATGTTTCCCCTGGTAGGATTCAAAAGTACTGCGGTTTATTATGAACGGAATGAGAGGATTGCAGGAAAAAGTCATTATCCCCTTAAAAAAATGTTGGCGCTTGCTTTTGACGGAATAACCAGTTTGAGTATTAAACCTATTAGATTAATAACCGGTCTTGGAACATTGATTGCAGTAGGAAGTTTTATATTGGCTATATGGGCAGTTATAATGCATTTTTTGGGGAATACGGTTCCTGGATGGGCAAGTAGTACAAGCCTTATTTGCTTTATGGGAGGAATTCAATTGATTTCTCTGGGAATTATTGGTGAGTATATAGGCAAAATATATTTGGAAACAAAACATAGACCTCGATATATTATAAGTGATAGAACAGATAATTTTAAAAATGGAGATTGCTTATAATATATTTTTAAAATTAGATTGAATAAAGGGGGGAGCAGAAAAGATAAACGTACAGATAGGAGAATATATTTAAGAGACAAAAATCACTTTTAGAGTGGGAGGGAAATTTCATGAAAAAATATTTACAAATTTTAACAGTAATAATGCTGATTGCATTTGCTGTACCTTCTGTTGCATTTGCGCAAGGAAGTGAAGAGGTTTCTAATTCTGAGACAAATGTGGCTAAAGAAGGGTTTGTTGTAGAGAATGGGCAGGTTTCCTATTATTTAAATGGAGACAAGGTTAAAAACAGCGATATTATAGTTGGAAATATCGGGTACAGATTTGACCAGAACGGATATTTAATGCTGGGGTTACAGCGAGGTGTAGATAATGGTACGGGAGAAAAAGTCTCATACTATTATATAAATTCAGCGCCATATGTATATACTGGTGAATTGAGTTTAGATGGCAACCGATATTATTTTGATAATGATGGTGCAATGCAGTATGGGGAACAAAAAATAAACGGAAACTGGTACTATTTTCAACCTGAAACGGGAATAATGCAAACAGGATTGTATAAGCTGGCGGACAAAACAGTTTATTATGGTGCCGATGGCGCAATGCAGTATGGCGAGCAGCTGATAAATGGACTGCCGTATTATTTCCAGCCGGGAAACGGAGCAATGTTACTAGGCTGGAGAGATTATAATGGTGCAACGTACTATTATACAACAGACGGAATAGTGCTTGGAGAAAAAAAGATAGATGGACACTGGTACTATTTCGATGAAACAGATGGTCGGATGCGCACCGGGCTTGTAACCCATCATGGTAATACATATTACTATAATGTAGATGGCCAGATGCAGTATGGCGAGCAGAAGATAGGGGACAAATGGTATTATTTCCTTCCGGGAAAAGGAATAATGCAGACAGGATTGTATAAGCTGGCGGACAAAACAGTTTATTATGATACTGATGGCGCAATGCAGTATGGCGAACAGTTGATAAATGGGCTGCCGTATTATTTCCAGCCGGGAAATGGAGCAATGTTACTAGGCTGGAGAGATTATAATAATGCGAGGTATTATTATACGACAGATGGAATAGTACTTGGAGAAAAGAAGATAGATGGACACTGGTATTATTTCGATGAAACAGATGGCCAGATGCGTACCGGGCTTGTAATCCATCATGGTAATACATATTACTATGAAAATGGTATTATTTCCTTCCAGGAAAAGGAATAATGCAGACAGGGTTGTATAAGCTGGCAGATAAAACAGTGTATTATGGTTCTGATGGTGCAATGCAGTACGGCGAGCAGTTGATAAATGGACTGCCGTATTATTTCCAGCCGGGAAATGGAGCAATGTTACTAGGCTGGAGAGACTATAACGGTGCAACGTACTATTATACGACAGATGGAATCGTTCTCGGAGAAAAGAAGATAGATGGACACTGGTATTATTTCGATGAAACAGATGGCCAGATGCGTACCGGGCTTGTAATCCATCATGGTAATACATATTACTATGTGAGCAGAAAATAGACGGAAAATGGTATTATTTCCTTCCGGGAAAAGGAATAATGCAGACAGGATTGTACAAGCTGGCAAATAAAACTGTGTATTATGGCTCCGATGGTGCAATGCAGTATGGCGAGCAGCTGATAAATGGACTGCCGTATTATTTCCAGCCGGGAAATGGAGCAATGTTACTGGGCTGGAGAGACTATAACGGTGCAACATACTATTATACGGCAGATGGGATCGTTCTCGGAGAAAAGAAGATAGATGGATATTGGTACTATTTCGATGAAAAGAGTGCCACAATGCATATTGGATGGCTTGAACGTCAGGGCGAAAAGTATTATTATGATCAATACGGACATAGAGCACATAGCTGGTGTGAGGTTGAGGGCAAATATTATTATTTCTGTGAGTCAACGGGAATCTATGTGCCAGGATTTGAACGAGTTAATGGAGATACATATTTCTATTTAGAAAACGGAGAAAAATACACTGGAGAGAAAAAAATAGACGGAAAGTGGTACTATTTTGACGATACAAATAATGGAAAAATGAAAACAGGATGGCATAGTTTTACATCCAAGAAAGTGTACTATGGATCAGATGGGGCTATGGTTTATGGCGAACAGAAAATAGACGGAAAATGGTACAATTTCCAGACCGGATCAGGAGCAATGATAACAGGTTGGTATAATCTTCCTGAGAAAAAGGTGTACTATGGAACGGACGGAGCCATGGTCTATGGCGAACAGAAAATAAATGGGAAATGGTATAATTTTAAGACCGGATCAGGAGCAATGATAACAGGCTGGTATAATCTTCCTGGGAAAAAGGTGTACTATGGAACGGACGGAGCCATGGTCTATGGCGAACAGAAAATAAACGGAAAGTGGTATAATTTTAAGACCGGATCAGGGGCAATGATAACAGGCTGGTATAATCTTCCTGGAAAAAGAGTGTACTATGGAACAGACGGAGCCATGGTCTATGGTGAACAGAAAATAAACGGAAAGTGGTACAATTTTAAGACCGGATCAGGAGCAATGATAACAGGTTGGTATAATCTTCCTGGAAAAAGAGTGTATTATGGAACAGATGGAGCCATGGTTTATGGAAAGCAGGTTATCGGGGGAAGGACGTATAATTTTGCTCTCGGATCAGGGGCGCTGATGAATGATATGGCTACGAAGGCCCAGGGATACAGCAGTTCTACAAACTGGCTCATTCTGGTGGATACAAAATTAAATAAAGTCGGAGTGTATCGAGGAAAATATCAGAATTGGGATGAAGTATATTACTGGTCCTGTACATCAGGTGCTGCATCTACTCCTACTGTAAAAGGTCAATTTACAGTTAAATCCAAAGGTTTAGCATTTGGGAGTGGATATACATGTTGGTATTATACGCAGTTTTATGGAAACTATTTATTCCATTCAGTTTTATATAGTCCGGGAAGCAAAACCAATTTGGTGGACGGAAGGCTGGGTATAAATGCTTCACATGGTTGCGTGAGGCTGTCGTTGACCAATGCTAAATGGATATATGATAATATACCTTCCGGCACTAAAGTTGTTATATACTAAGGATACTATTCCAATTTTATTTTATTAAAGTAGCATTGATATGTTGTACGGGGGATGTAGTACGATTGTTTTATATCGTACCATCCCCTTTTATATTGATCTGAATTTATAATCCGGGGGGAAATTTGTGAAAAAAATGTTACAGGTTGCATAATATTAGGAAATCATATATAATGAGTAAAGCTGTTATTAGGTGGTAATAAATATGAAAAAAAGACTTAAACGATTTGAAACAATATTTTGGCTTTTTGTGAAAGTTGTTTTATATATATTATTAATGGCTATATTCATGTTTATCTTAGCCAAAGAAAATCCTGCTCTGATTCGTCTATCAAGAACAATGGGTATTACAATCAGTACTTTTGTTGTGGTAGGGTTACTTTTTGTGTCCATATATGGAAAATACGATATCGGACGAAGAAAAAGCAAGCCGATTGTATATTCGATGTCTTTGGCCGTAGTTTTTACAGATATTATCACATACTTACAGTTAATGGTGATGAATACGATCGTTCCCCGTGTGACTGCATTCAGACTTGAAAGCATTGGAGCTTTATTTTTGTCGATTCTTTTGCAGATAGTTACTATTATTATTTTCACATATGCAGGAAATGCTCTATTCTTTAGAATACACAGTCCGGAAAAGTCGTATATCGTTACGTCTTCTCAAGAAAGCCTGAATGAGATTGTAAGAGGAATATTGAAATATAAGAAACAATATCAGATTGCAGATGTTTTTGACTATCGAGAAAAAGATATTCTGAAAAAAATAGCAGATGGTGATACGATCTTTTTATATGATATTCCTATCCAATACAGAAGTATTCTTACAAATTATTGCTATAATACCAGAAAAAATGTTTATTTCAATCCGGAAATCGAAGATGTAGTTGAGATGACTTCCGAATATTATTTGTTAGACGATATATCTATGCTGAATTATAATGTTAAAGGTCTGACAATGGAGCAGAGAATAATCAAAAGATGTATGGATATAGGCTTGTCTCTGGTAATGGGAGTTCTTACTTCGCCCATTTGGCTGGTTAGTGCCATAGCTATAAAATTATATGATGGAGGCTCGATACTCTTTAAACAAAAAAGAGCTACTATACATGGAAATGTATTTGAAGTATACAAATTCCGGACCATGAAGGAAAATGTAGAGAACAGATCTGTTACGGATCATGATGATCGCATAACTGCACCAGGTAAGATTTTAAGGAAAATCAGAATGGATGAACTCCCTCAGCTTTTGAATATTTTAAAGGGAGATATGTCTTTTGTCGGACCACGTCCTGAGATGATTGAAAATGTGCTGGCATATACAAAGGAACTTCCTGAATTTCGGTATCGCTTAAGAATGAAAGCCGGACTGACTGGATATGCGCAAATAGCCGGAAAGTACAATACAACACCCAGGGATAAATTGTTGATGGATATGATGTATATTGAAAATTACAGTGTGTTTAAAGATATACAACTTCTGTTCCAGACAGCTATAGTGTTGCTTAAATCAGACAGTACAGAAGCATTCCGAACCGATGCTCAGGCTACTGAATACATTTTCAGACCAGCCGAGGACGAAAAAGAGAAATAATATGTTAGGAGTTTTATTATGAATGATAATATTAAAGTTAGTATTATTATGCCGGTCTATAAGGTTGAAGAATATGTTGCTAAGGCGATAGAAAGTATACAGGCTCAAACTTTAAAGGAATGGGAGTTCCTTATTGTAGATGATGGCACACCTGATAGAAGCGGTGAAATCTGTGATGCATATGCTGCAAAAGATTCGAGAATACACGTAATTCATAAAGAAAACGGAGGGGCACCCAGCGCTCGGAATATGGCGATTGAAATTGCAAAGGGGGAATATATGTATTTCCTTGATTCAGATGACTGGGCAGAACCTTCTATGTTGGAAGATATGTACAAGCTGGCAAAACGTGATAATGCTCAATTAGTCGTTGCCGGCTTTTATATTGATACTTATGTTGGAAATGGAAACTACATTACAGATGATTATAAAGTTGATGATGCTGTATACTCTAATAAAGAAGAATTCCGTAAAAATGCATATAAGTTGTTTGATAAAAATCTTCTATATACACCATGGAATAAGCTGTATGAAGCAAAATATATTATGGAGAATAATCTCAGATTTCCTACAACATTCTGGGATGATTTTCCGTTTAATGTGAGTATTGTAAGGAATGTTGAAAGAGTTACAGTTACATCAAAGCAGTATTATCATTTCCTTCGTGCCAGAACTGAATCAGAAACAGCGGCATATCGTCCTGGTATGTATGAAAAACGGGAAGAAGAGCATGGCTGGATGGTTAATCTATATAAGGAATGGAATGTCCGGGATGAGAACAGTAAAGAGATGATCGCGCGTCGTTATATAGAACGTTTTATAGGATGCGTCGAGAATGTTACAAATCCCAAATGTCAGATGAGTGAGAAAGAAAAAAGACATGAGATTAGAAGAATGCTTCAAAACCCTCGTGCTGAAAAAATGGTAAAAATAGCGCGACCGAGATCCTTTTATATGAAAGTTATGCTTTTGCCAGTTAAATGGAAAAGTGCATTACTTTTATGTATAGAAGCAAAAATTATCTCATATGTAAAAACTAAAAATACCAAACTTTTTACAAAACTGAAAGTGAGAAGATAATATAATGGAAGATAAATTCGCTGTAAGTGTCATTGTCCCGGCTTATAATGCAGAAAAATTTATTGCCAAATGTCTTGAAAGTATATTGGCACAAACCTTGCATAATATACAGATAATTGTTGTCGATGACGGTAGTAAAGACAATACCAGAGCTATACTCAGAAAATACGCTGCACTTGATGATCGGATTATACTTATAGAAAAGGATAAGAATGAGGGGCTGAGTGCTGCCAGAAATTCGGCGATGAAAGTAGCTGAGGGAGAGTATATCGGTTTTGTGGATTCTGATGATTGGATTGATGCTGATTATTATGAACACCTATATACACAGGGAAATAAAGCAGATATGGTTGTTACAGGATATTGTCATGATACAATGAACGAACAACGTGATGAGTTGTATGTCAGCAGAACTGTAAATATGCCATCGGATTTTTTGGACAATAAAGAGCTGATAGTGCGGAAATCTGTACAGATTGATTCAATGAAGATGTTTGCGTATACATGGAATAAAATATATAGACGTTCGGTGATCAATAAAACGGGTTTGATATTTACAGCTCAGGTATTGATAGAGGATTATATCTTTAATACGGAAATATGGAATAGCTTAAAAACGCTTTCGATAGTTCAAATGTCAGGTTATCATTATGTTAAAGCTTCAAAAGATGCATTGACACAGAAATTTTTACCAGATTTTATGGGAATTATGAACTTACGATATGATTTTATTAAAAAGCTTCTGGTTGATAATAATGTATATGATGGTGACTCCGCTGTTGAATGCGCCAATGTATATATAAAACATATGACAGCAGGTGTCGTTCGAAATTGTTCAACTACAGCAGATTACAGTTTTCGCCAACAGTTGGGATTTACTAAAAAAATGCTTTCCGATCCGAGATCAAAGGAAGCCAGGTGTTACGCTAAAGGAACTACTAAGCAAGAAAAAATGTGTAACATGATCTTTAAAAGTAATTGTGCTTTATTGGAATTGCTTTTTGCAAAAGCTATATTTATGATGCAAACAAAATCTAAGACCCTATTCGACAGAATGAAATAGTGATGGAGAAAGATATGGCTGTACAGATCAGTGTGATTATTCCTGCATATAATGTTGAAAAATATATCATAAAATGTCTTGATTCGATTGTTAGACAAAATGTAGCCAATATTGAGGTTATCGTAGTCGACGATGGATCGAAAGATAAAACATTGAACATATGTCAAGAATATGCTGAAGCGAATTCCTGTATTAAAATAATCAGTAAAGAAAATGGTGGCCAGTCATCGGCAAGAAATTTGGGGATCAGATATGCAGTTGGCGAATATCTGATGTTTGTTGACAGTGATGACTTTTTGGAAAAAAACACATTGCTGAAGATCGCCAAGGTTTTATCGGACGAAAAACCAGATGTTTTAGTAGGAAATTATAATAATTATTATCTTAATTCAGGCGAGAAAATACCTAGTGGCTATACTCTGAATCTTGATCAATTGAATGGAGCAACAGGCGAAGAAGCATTGAAAGCATTAATTAATAATGCAACATATGACTGGTATCCATGGTTGATGATTGTCCGGAATGAATATCTTCTGCAGAAGAAATTGTTCTTTGTAGAAGATCATTTTTTTGAGGATGCAATATGGAGTCCCCAGATAGTATATTATGCAAAAAAAATTATCGGGATAAATGTACGATTTTATAATTATGTGAGGAATCGGGCAGAAGCGACTACGTCACAGATCTCAAAAAAAATGTGCGAAGACAAAATGAACGCAATAGTTCACACTGACATATTTATGCGGGAAAATCATTTTAGTAACGACTTAAGAAATGTCATGTATGGTAACCTTAACCACATATATGTTTCTTTGTTAGCAGACAGTTGGCATTTATCTAAGAGTGATAGAGAAAGTCTGCTGAATGCGGCTAAAAATTATAGAAAGATTTTATTGTATTCGCCCCCCAAATATCAAACTATTCTGTATTATATGTGGAAGGTTTGTGGTATAAAAGGAGTTTCGTGGCTTTTATGTAAGAGGGCAGATTGGGTCAGAAAGAAAATTAATAAATTGCAAGGAGATAAAAAGTGAAAGAGGAACGCATAATTAAAATTGAAAGAACTTTATCTTTTCTATTTAAAATTATCTTGTTATTCTATTTATATTTTCAGTCGATGGTTATATTTCACCGTACTGTGTTTGTTGGTATAGCTTTATGGTGTCTGTTATTATTGGGCGCAGTGTCCTGTGTGCTTCGTATAACTCGTTATAAGTACTTTGTTAAAACGCCGGGCATGATACTTTTGGCTTTATTTTTGGTAAGTTATATTATATCAATTTTTGTAAATATTAAATATGGTATTAATGCGGATGTTGCCAATCTGGTCATATTAGGGCTGACTTTTGCAATTGTATATTTGCAGGATTCAGCACGTAATAAAATTGACGTGAAAAAAGAAATGGCGCTTATAAGTAAGCTTTATATTATCATCTTAGATATCAGTGTTGTAGCTAGTCTGATCATGCTTGTAACAGCTTATGGGAAGGTGATCTATTATGATGATTATCAGTTGAATATCGGATTTGTTGAAAACAGATTATGGGGAGTATTCACTGATCCTAATGTGGCTTCGGTATTTTCGGTAGTTGCAATCATTATATCGGCATATTATATTAAACAGAAAAAACAAAGAGTATTCTTTGGATTTACTATAGTTTTGTTGTTATTTTATGTTGGTGTCGCCGATTCAAGGACAGGCGTGCTTTGTCTGTTTTTCAGCATTGGTTTCCTGACGTTTATGTTTGCACAGAAAATTATTACTTCTATTAGAAAAAAAGCAGTGCATTACTTAATCTGTTTACTTTTAGCTTTGGTAGTAGGCTCTATAAGCGCCAGTATTCCAGGAGCTTTTCAGAACGGGTATAATATGATTGTATCGGTTGAGGATCCGGATCATGGGAATACAAAGAAAATTGAAAGAAATTATGATTTGTCAGAGGATATTTCAAATAAACGCTTTGCTATATGGCAGAGTGGAATTGAAATATTCAGTACAAAGCCATTAACGGGAATCGGATTCCATCATTTAAAAGATTATGCGGATCAGGAGGTGCCCGATACTTACCTTGCACAGGATGGAGTGCGTTTCAGCCATCTTCATAATGAAATACTTAATGTCCTTGTTTCGCAGGGTATTATAGGCCTTATTATTATTGTGGCGTTTGCTGTAACAAGTATTATAGCTATAATAAAAAAATATCTAACCTTGGATAAAAATTCATTTTTCGAGTACACAATCATGATTACCTGTTTGTTGTGCATATGCATAGGTATGATGCTGCAACAGGGAATTCTGTATTTCTATATGCCGATCAACCTGATTTTCTGGATGTATCTCGGTTATATGAGACTGGATTCCCGCAAAAAGTGAGTGTTAAAAAGGGTTTGGGAAAGGACATTGATGGTTTAGCTTATGAATGTTGTTTGTGTTTGTGATACTCCTCTTCAGGTTTTGAATTGTATTCAATATGTTAAAAATTATATTCGCGAAGACAAGGATGCGGTAGATGTTTTTGTGTATCATCAATTTAAAAATTCAGAAATAATATCGGAGAATATGAAAAAATCTGGTATTTTCCGAAATGTATTTGATATTGGCCTTTTTAAAGAGTATCCTGGGCTTTGCCAGAAGGCCGCAACGTTAAATCGTATGTTTTTCCCGTCGCGGTTTTTGAAACATTATGTGATTAATATGGAGACGAAACTGGAAAGAGGCTATGACCGGCTCGTGTTTTCTTTTCCTACAACCCTGGTGTTTGCAATTCTTTCACTTTATAAGCCCTCGGAAATAATATTGCTTGAAGATGGTATTGGAACTTATACAAGTGATATAGCAGACGATTATTCTTCGGACAGCTTAAGAATTTTCAGGAAGATATTTAAGAATCTGAATCTGTCAATTTCTCCTGATTATTATTGCGTGAGATGTCCGGAGCTTCTGGATTCTGTAGATGAGAGAAAAAAACTCAGATTATATAGTTCAACACAGTTCTCAGGCGTTATTAACTATATCTTCGGATATAGAGAAAATGATATTTACAAAAAAAGAAAAACAGTGTTTCTTACGCAGCCGTTAAATGAGAGAGAGGGGTATCTTACTGATCGTTACAAAAAATTGGTTGAACTTCTTGAAAGATATCATGAGAATATTGTTGTAAGACAACATCCACGTGATAAAAGTGCAGATTATTCTGTTTTTATGCAGGATACAGTAGGAAATCTATGGGAGTTGGAATGTTGTAATACTATAAGTGATAATCATATTTTGATAGGCGGTTTTTCTACAGCTCAATTGATGCCCAAAATACTTGATGGAGCGGAACCATATCTGATCTTTGTATACAAATTATTTTTTGACTCAAAAGAACTGTCTTCCACGTTCTGGAAATCTACAGAGACTTTTATTTATAAGTTTAGAGATCAGTATAAAAATAAAAATAAGGTTTTTATACCAGAAACTATGGAAGAGTTTAAAGCTATTCTTGAAAAACTGTTATAGGAGAAAATACAGACTTGGTAGAAAAAAAAATAAATGTTAATAAAGTAGCAGTATTTAATATTTTAGGTCCGATTATTTTAAATGGTATTAATTTTTTCACTATTCCTATTTTTACCAGAATTCTTGGTACTGAAAACTATGGACTTTATACGATTTACTATACATGGGTAAATACATTTACAATTCTGGTGGGGCTGCAGGCTTCCGGAACTGTTGGTGTAGCAAATGTGAGAATGACAGAGGAACATAAGCGAGAGTATTATTCAAGTATTTTGTTTATGATTATCTGCTCTTTCCTTGTTTTTCTGGGAATTTTATTGGCTGGTCTCGGTTTCTTTTCGGAACTTCTCGGGCTTTCCGAAGTAATGGTGATTCTGGTATTAGTACATGCTTTGGGAATGGCATTTGTAAATTTTGCAACAATTCGATATACATATGAAAAAAGATCCTATATAACATTTGCTATATCGGTGGGGGTGGCAGTAGCAGGTATTTTTCTGTCTCTTTTGCTGTTGAAAACCAATTTTTATGATGGTCCCCTTTATTATGACAGAGCAATCGGCTCCGCACTGCCATATATTGTTCTAGGTGCAATAATCTGTATTGTGTTTATCGGACAGGGTAAAACTTTATTTTCAAAAAAATACTGGGGATTCTGCCTGCCGTTATGTCTTCCTATGATTTTTCATGGCTTGTCCCAATTAATACTCGGACAGGCTGACAGAGTCATGCTACAGAATATGATGAATGACAGTATTGTCGGAATATACAGCTTCACGTATACATTTGCAAACATATTAAATATTATTTATAATGCGTTTAATAACACATGGGTTCCTTTTTATTATGATGATGTTCATGCAGGAAACATTGATCAGATCCATAAAAGGAGCAGAAACTATATATTTGTATTTACCGCTATATCTATGGGATTCATGCTGCTTGCTCCGGATGTTATTAAGCTGTTTGCAGGTGAAGATTTCTGGGAAGGCATTAAGATGCTTCCGGTTCTTGTCCTTGCAAATTATATGATTTTCTTATACAGTTTTCCTGTCAATTATGAATTTTATCATAAGAAATCAATTCATATTGCAACAGGTACAACTGCAGCTGCAGTAATTAACTGTATTTTGAATTATTTTCTGATTGAATATATGGGAATGAGCGGTGCTGCTGTGGCTACATTGATCTCATATGTGTTGTTATGGATTTTCCATCACCTTGTTTCAAAATATGTAATAAAGGAAAATTATCATTACAGAATAAAGCAGTTTATGCCGGCGCTTATTATAATGGTAATATGTGCGGTGTTTGTTTATCTGATGCAGGATAATATGATACTCAGATGGGGAGCGGCACTGGTAGTAGGAGTGATTGCTCTCAGACATTTGATAAAAGAAAAAACTATTTTTTAAATCGGAGGTTAGCATGAAGATTTTAGCAGTAATTCCTGCAAGAGCAGGATCTAAAGGAATACCTAATAAAAATATCAGATTGGTTAACAATAAACCGTTGATATATTACGCAATAGATAATGCAAGAAAATCCAAGTATATAACGGATGTTGTAGTGACTACGGATTCTCCGGAAATAGAAGTTATTGCAAAACAGATGGGAGTATTGAGCAAAAGTAGAAGACCTGAACTGTGTGCTGATGATGTGACACTTGATTCTGTAATTTATGATGTTGTTAAAGATTATGACTGCGATTATGTAGTTACAATGCAGCCGACTTCTCCGACGTTAACAGTTAAAACACTTGACAGTGCTATTGAATACGCTATGGAAAATAGGCTTGATACGCTGATATCTGTAGTAAATCAGCCTCATTTGTCCTGGCGTGAAGAAAATGGTAAAAAAGTACCTAATTATAAGAAGAGATTAAATCGGCAGTATCTTCCGGCCCAGTACAATGAAACAGGTGCATTTGTTGTCTCTCGGACTGAAATAGTAACAGAATCGACCAGAATAGGGGAAAATATTGATGTTTACGAGGTCCCGGATGAAGAATCGGTGGATGTAGATACGTTTGAAGATCTTCAGTATGTAGAAATGATCCTGCAGAATAAAAAGGTTGCTATTTATGTTAATGGCAATAATAAACGTGGTGTAGGTCATATTTACAGAGCTTTGGAGATGGCAGATCAGTTTTATTGCCGACCGGATATTTTTTATGATATAAACCAGACTGACGTAAAAGTATTCGGAAAAACTACTCATAACCTTATAGGGGTAAACGGTATAGGAGAATTGCTTGATTTTCTTGAACGAAATCAGTATGATATTTTGATAAATGATATCCTTACGACTTCAATTGATTATATGATCGCTGTGCGCAAGGCATTACCAAATGCAAAGTTGATTAATTTTGAAGATGATGGAGAGGGAATTTATAAGGCGGATCTTGTGATCAATGCTCTTTATCAAAACTCTGATCTGAATTATGTGAAGACCGGTGAGAAGTATTATATCGCATCAAAACTTTTTATGTTCTATGAGCCTATAGAAATAAAGGACAGAGTTGAAAAAGTATTTATATCATTTGGCGGGGCTGACCCGCAGAATTACTCTGATCGGTTGCTGAATATTATAAGTCAGGAAAAGTATTCTTCGTTAAAATTCACAGTTGTTTTGGGCAGAGCTAAAACAAATATAGAAGAATTGCTAAAATATAATAAGTATGATAATATTGAAGTGTTATATGATATTTCTAATATGCCAGAAGTTATGACACAATGTGACATAGCTGTTACTTCCAGAGGAAGAACGGGATATGAGCTTGCTATTCTGGGGATTCCGGCAATTGCTATGGCACAGAATAAGAGAGAAGAGAAGCATGGGTTCGTTAATAATGAAAATGGATTTACGTATATAGGACTGAATCCGAGTGATCATATTATTCAGTCTAATCTGGATATGTATATCAGTCTTTCGAAAGAAGAACGACTTGCTTTTCATAACAAATTATTAAGTCATGATCTTAGAAATGGCAGAAGAAGAGTAATGAATCTTATCAATAGTCTTTAGGAGGAAAAAATGAAAAAACCATATTTGATCGCAGAAATCGGAGTGAATTTCTATGACACTGCCAGGGTGGAGAACATTACACCTATGGAAGCTGCAAAAAAATATGTAGCAGCAGCGAAAGAAGCGGGGCTGGATGCTGTGAAGTTTCAGTCTTATAAAGCAGATACGATTGTATCTAAGAACTCTCCTGCTTACTGGGATATTACGAAGGAGCCGACACCTACACAGTATGGCTTATTCCAGAAACATGACAAATTTAATAAGGAAGATTATGCTGAGCTGGCTGAATATTGCAGAAGTATAGGTATTGATTTTATGTCGACTCCGTTTGATATGGCTTCTGCTGATTACCTTGATGACATGATGAATATTTATAAGATCTCGTCTTCGGATCTTTCCAATCTTCCGTTCATCAGACATATAGCGAAGAAAGGAAAACCCATTTATCTTTCAGTGGGCGCTTCCTATATATCGGAAGTTGAGGAAGCAGTGCGAGTGATGAAAGAAGAAGGATGTCCGGAGATCTGCCTTTTACATTGTGTTCTTTCTTATCCTACAAAAAACAGTGATGCTAACCTCAATGTTATAAAGACATTAAAGAGGATATTCCCTGATGTTAAAATAGGCTACAGTGATCACACTTTACCGGATGAGACTATGACAATTCTTACAACAGCTTTCCTTTACGGAGCTGAAGTAATTGAAAAACATTTCACGCTTGATAAAACTCTTCCGGGAAATGACCATTACCATGCAGGCGATCCGGAAGACTTCAAGAAAGCTATCAGAAATTTTGAGCGTATAATTGAAATCTCAGGCAGCAGCGAAAAAACCGTATTTGATTGTGAAAAGGTTCCGCGAAGAGAGGCACGTCGTTCTCTTGTACTGTTAAGAGATATGAAAGCTGGAGAAGTCATCAGAGAATGTGATATTATGGCTAAAAGGCCGGGAACAGGGATCGGACCCAAATATACTGATATAGTAATCGGAAGAACTGTAAAACAGGATTTAGCTGAAGATACAGTATTAACATGGGATATGATATAAGGTGAAAAATAAAGCCGCCGGCTTTGTGGGTGATATGATACCAGGGCCGGCGGTTTTTAATGATAAGATTCTGCCAATCAGAACATATAACAAGATAGATTTAGAGAGTGTGAAAAATGCGTTTAAAGTTATTAAAAACTGAAAGGTTACGGACTGACTGGAGATTTTTTTTTCTGACAGGACTCATAATAGTATTAATTATATATATCCCCTTGATTATCTTAGGTGGAAATGTACTTCTTACGATACATGACCAATTGGATGGAGAAGTTTTATCTTATGTACTGACTGCCAGACATTTTTTTGATAATAGTATACCAGAATTATTTGATGGAGTATTGAAAACTGCAGTAACTCCGCCGGCACCTTTAATGGTTCTGCCCTATTTGTTTTTCCCAGCTCGTGTTGCTTTTCAGGTTAACTATCTACTGGTGGCTTTAATCGCATATGCTGGAATGTTTTTTTGCATTAAAGAAATATTAAATACCAGATGGATTGCTTTGTGTATTTCCGTAATCTTTTCTATATTGCCATTTTACTCAGTATATGGCTTATCTGTAATGGGACAGCCAATGCTGCTTTACAGTTTTATTTTGTTGTGGAAAGGAAATAAATATAGAAAATCGTTTGGCATAATAGCTCTGTTTGGATTTTGTTCTTCGCTTGTTTTAGTGGGATATGCAGATTTGTTAATTATACTTGTATGTATTCTTTCTTTATCAATCCGGAATAGAAAAATTAATATGCGAATGGCTGCGGGCTTTTTGGAACTACTGTGTATATATATTATTATGAATATAAGCCTGCTTAAGGAAATGCTGATTGGCGACCAGGGATTTGTATCACATAAAAGTGAACTTGTGGCTGCTTCAGAACCTGTCAGGGAAGCTTTTTCCAATATGCTTTTCCATGGACAGTATCATGCCCTACCTCTTCAATTGATAATTGTATTTGCTGTTGTAATTAGCTTTTTTGTTATTATCAGCAATTTTAAATATCTTGGGAAAAAAGATCAATGCTATATTTATCAATTTACAATTTTGTTAGCATATGCTATTTTTGTGGCTCTGTTTTATGCATTGTGGAAATTTAAGCCTATTGTAGATATACGAAACGAACTCGGGGGATTGTTTACTTCTTTTCAGGTTGATAGATTTTACTGGATATATCCGGCTGTATGGTATATTCTTATGGGCTATGTTCTGTATTTTGTTTCAGTACTCTGGAATGAAAAACGTTTGTTTGTAGCAGGAAGAATAGTTCAGTTTTTTTTGGTTTTTTCAGTGGCATTGAATGTATGGAATAATAGTAATATAAAAATCAACTGGAATAAACTACTTGATCAGAATTACTCGAAGTCGGGTTACTTAACATGGAACGACTTTTATGCTTCGGATCTATTTGATGATATTAAAAGTTATATAGGGAAGGAAACAGATACGTACAAAGTAGGAAGTGTTGGTCTCTATCCTTCCATAGCATTATATAATGGCTTTTATTGTATTGACGGTTATTCCAATAATTATTCTCTGGAATATAAACATGAATTCAGAAAGATTATTGAGAATGAGCTGAATAAAAATGAGAGTTTGAAAGCATATTTTGATGACTGGGGAAACAGATGTTACCTGTTTTCCAGTGAAATTCCATTTCAGTATTATTTTACAAAAGACAGTCAAGTGGTAATAAGAGATTGGGATATAAATGTAACTCAGTTAAAAACAATGGGATGCAATTATATTTTTTCTTCAATAGAAATTGATAATCCAGATCTCGTATTAGAAAAAAAGTTTGAAACACCATACAATTCATTTGAGGTATACTTATATAGTGTTGCAGGTGCATAGCGTGTGTAAACTCGCAATAACAATTTAGCTGTACACTTTATAAAATTCAAAAGGTAAATAATTATGATAAAAGAACTATTTCGTAAATATAAAGAAGTTATTTTATATTTGTTTTTCGGAGCGTGCACAACTCTTGTTAATATAATAGCTTATTATATATGCTCTCATATCTTTTTTATGAATGTAGTTCCGTCAACTGTTATAGCATGGATTTTATCAGTGGCATTTGCTTATGTAACAAATCGTATTTATGTATTTGAAAGCAAGGCTGACAGGCTGGACGATATCATTAAGGAGATATGTTCTTTTGTAGGTTGTCGTCTTCTTACCGGCGGTATGGATCTTTTAATTATGTTTGTATGTGTAGATATTATGCACTGGAATGATATGATTATAAAGGTGCTTTCTAATATTCTGGTGATCATACTGAATTATTTAGCAAGTAAAATTTTGATTTTTAGAAAAAAATAAATATATTGGAATTATTGACTAATGAATAAGATTGTTGAGAAAAAGCGAGATCTTTCTTTTGATATTGCAAAAGGTATTGGTATGCTGGCGGTTATTCTTGGGCATATGTCATTGCCTGCCAGACTGTCAGGATTTATTTTTTCGTTTCATATGCCGCTGTTTTTCCTGATCAACGGATATTTTTTTAAGGAAAAGGATTCATGGGTTTGTATAAGAAAAAAAGCGAGATCATTGATTCTTCCTTATGTATGTACCTGTATACTGGTAATACTTTCTTCTGTTTTCTGGAATATTATAAAAGGGGCAGATCTGAATACTGTAACAGCAGATATAAAAATGTGGACGCTGGCATCGTTATATGGAAGTGGCACTATTACTCATTTTCTGAAATGGAATTTTCATATTATAGGGGCAATATGGTTTCTTCTTGCTGTGTTCTGGGCGGATGTTATATTTAATTTTCTGTTAAAGACGAAACATAAATATATATTAGGATTTATTTTGGCGGCAATTGGATATTTTACAACAGATCTGATATGGCTGCCTGCAAGTTTTCAAGCCGGCTTGACTTCCATTTTGTTCATTGAAATAGGATATTTTATAAAACAAAAAAATCTTTTTGAAAAATGTATAAATAATATATGGGTTTTAATTGCAGCAGCAATTCTTTGGGGAAATTCCATAATAAACGGCGGGCAACTGTATATGGTTCGCAATTTTTACGGCGATGGTATCTTTGATATATTAGGGGCTATAGGTGCGACATTTATAATCCTTAAATTTTCGCGATTTTTAGCTAAGACAGTAAAACCTTTAGCAGGTCTTTTAGCAAAATACGGTAAGGACTCTTTGATTGTTCTTTGCTTTCATCTGGTTGAGCTGAACACATTCCCATGGTACATAATTAGTAATAATTTGGGATATATTTCAGCAACTATTATTATATTCTGTATGAAGGTATTGTGGAGTGTGTGGTGTGTTTTTGTAGTCAAATATATACCTGTTTTGAATGTCATTTTTAATAAACATCCAAAAGAAAAACTTTGAATAATAAATTGAGTATTTGAAGATCCATATGAAAGAATATGATTGGGATATAAAGAGCATACTTTATATTTACCTTGAAACCAAAATACAACTGTAGTAATATAATAAAAACACAATATACAGGGGAAAGCCATGTCAAAGAACGTAAGAAGACGCGGGCGTATTCTTGCCCGTAAGAAGAAGGGAAACTGGTTTACCAGACTGAATATCTGGCAGAGAGTTCTGCTTTGCTGTGCGGCAGTGTTGATTTGCGTCGGCGGCGCAGGGACAGCGTATGTTTTTGCCAAGTGGAATAAGATCGATACGCAGGAGATTCAGGCGGATGATCTTATTATTAATGAGGAAGTGAAGCAGAATAAGGATGTTGATCTTGGAGACGGTTATACGAATGTAGCGCTTTTCGGTGTGGATTCCAGAGATGGAAACCTTGGCAAAGGAAACCGTACAGACTGTATTATAGTTGCCAGTCTCAATAATGAGACGAAAGAGATCAAAATGGTTTCGGTATACCGTGATACTCTTTTGGATCTGTCAGACGGGACATATCAGAAATGTAATGCTGCATATAGCTACGGAGGACCTGTTACAGCTATTAATATGCTCAATATGAATCTGGATCTTGATATTGAGGATTATGTAACGGTTGATTTCGGAGCGATAGCAGATGCGATTGATCTTCTGGGCGGTGTTGAGATCGATGTAAAAGAAGAAGAAGTACAGTACCTGAATAAATTCCTCGGCGAGACTGCAAGATCTGCCGGGAAAGAGGCGCATCCTGTGGAGCAGAGCGGCGTACAGCTTCTTGATGGAACGCAGGCTACAACATATGCCCGCATTCGTTCGACTGCCGGCGGTGATTTTACACGTACGGAAAGGCAGCGGCTTGTAGTTGAAAAGATGTTCGAGAAGGCACTGGAAGCAGATCTGGGAACTATAAATTCGATTATAGATGAAGTGTTCCCGCAGGTGTCTACCAGCTTCACGCTTCAGGAGATATTAACATATGCATCTGCATACAGTCAGTATACTCTTGGTGAAAATACAGGATTCCCTATAGATAAGACTACAGATACGATTTCGGGTCTTGGAAGTATAGTTATTCCGCAGGATCTTGCTTCTAATGTGACAAAACTGCATGAATTTCTTTTTGGTACGACAGGATATACGCCATCATCCACGGTACAGACCGTAAATGCAAATATAATCAGCAGAGTAAATTCAGGCGGATCTTCATCTTCATCAGATGATTATACTTACGGTGATGACAGTTACTATGATGACAGCGAAGATTACAGTTACGATTCTTCGGATGATTATGACAGCGGCTATTCCGGGGGCGGTTATGACTCAGATGATACCGGGGGCAGCTCTTCGGGAAATGACAGTACTGACAGCGGTACTGAATCCGGAAACGGAAGCGGCGGAACGGGCGGAAGTCCTGATACCGGAGGTTCTGAAAGCGGCGGAAACACGGGTGGCGGAACAGATTCCGGTTCCGGTTCGGGATCCGGCGGGGATACCGGCGGTGATACAGGCGGAAGCGGTACAGATATTGGGACAGGCACAGCGGAAGGAGCATAATCTGACAATATTCTGGACTTTTTACTGTAAAACGTGTATGATAATAAACGGGTAATTTTATGACCTGTGAATAATATCACAGAGAAAGTAATCAAATACAGAAGAGGTAATCATATGAAAGTATTAAAGAAATTTGCAGGAATGATCCTCGCTGTATGTCTTATGGTTCCGATGATCGGGACAGTAGCATTTGCAGCTGAGGGCGTACTTATGTTCTCTGATCCGACTGCCAAGGTCGGAGACAACGTAAACATCGACCTTGTTGTTCAGAGCAACAACGGCCAGACTGTAGGAGATGTGCAGGTCAATATGACTTACGATCCTGCGTCGCTTGAGTTTGTAAGCGGAGAGGGATTTACAGCGGATGGCTCAGGCGCTTTGAGCTTTACGGGAACCGGAAATGGAGCGGAACTGAGAGAAACCATGACTTTCCGTGCTCTTAAGACCGGTGCGGCTAAAATCAGTGTGAGCGGCACGACGGCTTCCATGGCTGACGGTGAAACACTGACACTGCGTGAAGGGTCTTCAACTGTAACAGTAAATGCGGCAGATGACGGAACTACATCTGTGGAGCCGTCCCAGACAACTTCGCCAGCAGGCGAGACGACAGATATTGTTGTCACTGTCAACGGTACGGATTATAATTTCTCTGAAGCCTTTACAGGAAATGATATTCCGGAGGGATATAGTGAGACAACCCTTACCTTTAATGGCGAAGACAGAAAATTTGTTGCAAATGAAGCAGGTGTTACACTGGGATACCTGGTAGATTCTTCGGGTACCGGAAGTTTCTTCCTGTTTAATACAGAGGATGCTACGTTTTCACCGTACATTGATCTGAGTGTTTCGGATACTACAAGTATTGTTCCTTTGAGTAATGCAGATTCTGTAACTCTGCCTGATACTTATCAGCAGGTAGAGCTGACTGTTCAGGATCAGCAGTATCCGGCATGGTCAGACCCGATGGTTTCCCGGTATTACGTGATTTATGCCCTGAATACACGTACAGGCGAGAGGGGTCTGTATCAGTACGATACGGAAGACGGCACTTACCAGTATTTTACTGCGCCGACCGATGACACTGAAGAAGATTCTTCAGGCACGGCACTTCCGGGTACGCTCGGTGAATTGATCGGCAGCCATCTCATGATCGTACTTGTTGTGGTAGCTGTAATTATACTGATTCTTCTTATCCTGATAATTATATTCGCAGTGAAGCTTGTTCACCGCAATCAGGAGCTGGATGATCTGTATGATGAATATGATATCCCTTATGGCGATGAGGATGAAGAAGAGAAAAAAGAAGTGAAGTCATCCGGGAAGAAGAATAAGAAAGCATTAGAAGAGCCGGAAGACGAGGAGGATGACGATTACGACGAATATGAAGATGACGAATATGAAGATGACGGCTATGAAGATGATTACGACGATGACGAAGAAGATGATGATTATGACGATTACGATGATGACTATGACGAGGAGCCGGTAACTTCAACTGCAAAGAAAGACGGCAGGAAAAAGAACAGCTCTTCGGAGGATGATTATAATATTAATTTCATAGATCTGTAATTATAATGTTGCCAGGTCCAAAAGGGCTAAGCCCACATGGGCTTGTTCATAAGAGAGACAGGAACTGCAGACGGGAATATAGTAAAACAGCTTATGACCGGATGCCGTTCCTGTCTTTTTTCAGCGTTTTGTGACCGGGAATACACAGTTTTATCACATTATGCCATTAATATATAGTTTAAGGGAAACGGCAGAAAGCAGGTATATATTATGGATAACCAGTATAATTATTATAATCCGAATGAAAATTATCACCATGAAAGCACTACAGCTTCCCATACATATCAGAAGCACAGCCAGAATAAAAAGAAGCACAGAGGTGCTGCTATGGCGGCGGGAACTGTCGGGCTGGCAGTGTTGTTCGGCGTGACCGCCAGTGCGGTATTTATGGCCACCAATTTTTTGGGGAGCAGTATTCTCGGTTTGAACAGAAATGATGATACGGCCAACGCTTCCTCAGAGCAGATAGATAACGGAACATCTCTGTCGAGATCCTCCAGTGTTGTGACTTCGGATGTATCGGATGTGGTGGATAAAGTAATGCCTTCTATTGTGTCCATTACCAGTATGTCAGTGGAAGAAGTGCAGAGCTTTTTCGGAAATACTTATCAGAAACAGAGCGCCGGAGCCGGGACCGGAATTATTATCGGTGAAAATGATTCTGAGCTTTTGATTGTGACGAACAATCACGTGGTGGAGGGCAGTGATACACTGACAGTGACGTTTACGGATGAAACCAGTGTGGAGGCTGATATTAAAGGGACGGATGCCGCATATGATGTGGCGGTGATTGCAGTTCCTGTAAATACGGTTTCTCAGGACACGCTTGAGGCTCTCAGTATTGCTACGCTTGGCGATTCTGCGGAGGTCAAAGTAGGGGAGCCTGCGATAGCCATCGGAAACGCCCTCGGTTACGGGCAGTCTGTCACTACCGGGGTGATCAGCGCACTTGACCGTTCTGTAGCTGAAACGGACAGCCAGACGGGCGTGACGCGGGAAAGCAGTGTCAGCCTGATTCAGACGGATGCGGCGATCAATGAAGGAAACAGCGGCGGCGCCCTTGTGAATGTTAACGGTGAAGTAATAGGTATAAATTCCGCGAAACTGGTCGGCGACAACGTGGAAGGTATCGGGTATGCGATTCCGATCAGTGATGTAACGGATCTGATCCAGAGTCTGATGAATCAGGAGACGAAACAAAAGTTGAGCGAGGCGGATCAGGGTTTGATCGGTATAACCGGAATCAGTGTTTCGGATGCATTTTCCCAGAAGATCGATGTGCCGGCGGGAGTTTATGTAACTGAGGTTGTCTCAGGCGGCGGCGCTGATGAAGCGGGTATGACCAGAGGATGTATCATTACAGGGATTAACGGAAGCTCCGTGGACAGTATGGATGCGCTTCAGGAACAGCTGCAGTATTATACAAAAGGAGAAACTGTGACGCTTACCATACAGATTCCGCAGTCGGGCGGAGAATATGAAGAACAGAATGTGGATGTTACATTGGGGTGATTCTCTGACCGGAAGTGAATGGCATAAATAATATGGAAAACAGATGATATGAGAAAGTACCGGATAGTTTCAGTACAACTGACTGTCCGGTACTTTTTTCAGAACCCGGATTATTTGTCGAATTCGGGGTTGAATGCATAGAAGTTGCGGCTGTCAAGGTTCTCCTGTACGATGCGGAGGCTTTCACCGAAACGCTGGAAGTGTACGATTTCACGCTGTCTCAGGAAACGGATCGGGTCACAGACTTCAGGATCTTTGACGAGCCGGAGAATATTGTCGTAGGTTGTACGGGCTTTCTGTTCGGCAGCCAGATCTTCGGTCAGATCTGTGATCGGATCGCCTTTTGACTGAAAGACAGTCGCAGTCCACGGCATACCGCTGGCGGCCTGAGGCCAGAGTGCCAGAGTATGATCCACGTAATAGGGGGCAAATCCGGAACGTTCGATTTCCTCCGGACTCAGATCTTTTGTCAGCTGATAGACGATAGCGCAGATCATCTCCATGTGAGCAAGTTCCTCAGTTCCGATATCAGTCAGTGTTCCGGTTACTTCCTTATAAGGCATAGTGTATCTCTGGGAGAGATACCTCATGGAAGCAGCCAGTTCGCCGTCCGGTCCGCCGAATTGTGTTATGATGATTTTGGCAATCTGCGGATTAGTCTGTGTTATTTTTACAGGATATTGAAGTCTTTTTTCATAATTCCACATAGATCAGCATCCTCCTTCCTGCCATGGCCATGGCTCGTTAATCCAGTTCCAGCGTTCCGCACAGGAATCCGATGCGGTATCAATTGTCAGCGGTCCGTATGATGCGGCATATTCTTTCAGTGCCTGATTACGGTGGCTGCTCATTTCCCGGAAGTACTCAAGCGCCTCTGTGTCACACGGATGGGTGTCGAGATAGAGTTTGACTTCGTCTACGGCAAAGCTTACTTCGTTAATGTGGTTTAACAGCTGCCGCCGGTTCATTTGACTGTTCATCTGATTATTCATCGGCGAATACCTCCTTTCCCGAGGAAGGGTTTATCCAGTTCTTTGAAAATAGTTCCGCGCTCCAGACCTTTGCACGGGTCATAGAGATCCTGCCATTTCTGCCATGGGACGTATGCCATGGCGACAGGCATATCTGACGGAAAGTGATCGTGTGTATCCGGACATCCGTCCATCCTGCAGCGGCAGCTTCCGGCTGAAGACGGCATGGAAGCGGCTGCCTGTAAAGGCTGCGCAGAGCGGCGCTGACAGCGCATATTATTCTGATAATTTGCCATTATACGGCGTCTCCTTTCATGATGAAACAATATCTTTGTATTTAAAGTATGAGATGAAAAATCAGATGTGACAGGACAGACTGCAAAGATTCCTGAAATATTTCTTTACATTTTACTCCAAATTATATATAATGTATGAGTCGGCGGGGTGTGGCTCAGTTTGGTTAGAGCGCACGGCTGGGGGCCGTGAGGTCGCAGGTTCGAATCCTGTCACCCCAAGGCTACTTACCGAAACTGGTTCCTTATCTGTTATAAGCGAGATTTTAACCAGAAAGCGATGGTAGTATGAAGAGCAGGATTGTACGCCCGGTCAACCGCCGGGGGCAGAACAGCAGCAAGAGAAGAAAGAGAGGGAGCGTCTCAGGGGATACTCAGCCAATGCGTCCTGTCGGGCAGAATATCAGGCAGAGCCGGCTTGGTGATACACAGCCGATGCGTCCGGTAAGTCCTGCCCCGGGTTACAGTACATACCGAAATGCATACAGAGAGTCCATTGACCGCCGCAGGGAGATGCTGCGCACTTCGCAGCCGCAGGCAGAACACAGGCGGAATCGCCCGGCTGCAAAAGCAAAGCGGGGCAGTGTGAGCAGACTGCTCGCCGAGCGGAAGCGCAGAGCAGGCGCAGCTGCCGGGGAGATGTATTTTGACTATGATCTGCTGCTTGTCATTATCTTCCTTATGTGTTTCGGACTTGTCATGCTCTACAGTGTGAGTTCCTATGAGGCGGATGCGGATTTTGGAAATGACCTGTACTATTTCACCAGACAGGCTTTGATCGGAGCGGCAGGTTTCGTGGTGATGTTTCTTGTATCGAAGATCGATTACCATATTTACGGAGCGTTTGCAGTAGAGATATATGTATTTGCCATGTTTATGATGGCCTTGGTCCGTACCCCTTTGGGGCTTACGCTGAACGGAGCCAGAAGATGGATAAAGCTTCCGGCGGGGCAGACGCTGCAGCCGGCTGAGATTACGAAGATTGCGGTTATCCTGTTTATTTCGTATGAGCTGTGCCGCCTGGGGAAGAAAGCATATACACTGGCGGGCATTGCGAGGGTGCTGGCGTTCGGAGCCATAGCTTCCGGAGGAGTTCTCTTCCTGACAGATAACCTGAGTACGGCCATTATTGTAATGGCTATTACCTGTATTCTGATTTTTGTAATCCATCCGAAGACAAAACCCTTTGTGGTGATTATCATAGCCGCGGTGATTCTCGCTGTGATCGGGATTGCCGTTTTGTCGGTTATTGCGGCCAACAGTGATAATTTCAGAATTCAGCGTATTATCTCATGGCTCAATCCGGAGGCGACGGCGGCTGACGGCAGCTACCAGGTAATGCAGGGACTATATGCGATCGGAAGCGGGGGATTCTTCGGAAAAGGACTCGGCAACAGTACACAGAAGCTCGGAGTGATCCCGGAAGCTCAGAATGATATGATCCTTGTGGTTATCTGTGAAGAGCTGGGAGTGTTCGGGGCTCTCCTGATCCTGATTCTGTTCGGGGTTCTGCTGTACCGGCTGATGTTTATAGCCCAGAATGCTCCGGATCTGTACGGCTCCCTGATTGCGACCGGAATATTTGCCCATATTGCTATTCAGGTTATCTTTAATATAGCCGTTGTTACCGGGCTGTTTCCTACTACAGGTATCACGCTGCCGTTTATCAGTTACGGGGGTACGGCGATACTGTTCCTGATGGCGGAGATGGGTGTTGCGCTGGGAATTTCGAGAAGAATCAGACTGGAGGACTGATCCTGATACAGGCATAAATCAGTCCCCATCCATGATGGCTGAATTGTTACATTAAAATTTCACAGGATTCCCCTTCCTTTCTCTGGAAATGTATGGTATAGTTGTATGTGGTATTGAAAACTACTTGTTATGAGGTTACAGGATATACATTGCAGTTCGGGAGGGATCATTGTGGATTATAAGATTATTGTAGACAGTTGCGGAGAGCTGACGCACAGGATGAAAGCGAGCGGAGTTTATGAAACGGCTTCACTCAGTATGGAGGTAGACGGAGACATTATCGCGGACGATGCGTCTTTCGATCAGGCGGACTTCCTTCGCCGTGTGGCGGCAAGCCCGGAATGTCCCAAGTCTTCCTGCCCGTCTCCGGAGAAATATATGGAGCTGTATGAAGGGAGTGAGAAGAGAGTGTATGCAGTGACCCTTTCTTCTGAACTGAGCGGTTCCTACAACAGTGCACAGCTTGGAAGAAAACTCTGGATTGAAGAGCACGGGGAGGACGGGAAGCAGATTTATGTGTTCAATTCCCGCTCTGCGTCCGTGGGAGAGACTCTCATCGGTCTTAAGATACAGGAGTGCGAGGAGCAGGGACTCGGGTTTGAAGAGACTGTCAGTACGGTGGAAAAGTATATAGAGAGCCAGCACACATATTTTGTTCTGGAGAATCTGGATACACTGCGCAAGAACGGGCGTCTTACAGGCATTAAGTCTTTTGTGGCGAGTGCTCTGAATATTAAGCCGGTTATGGGATCCACGCCCGAAGGAACAATCTGTCAGCTCGGACAGGCGAGGGGGATGAAACGCGCGCTTGTTAAGATGACAGACCAGATTGCACGGGAGGGCAGGGATACCCATGACAAGCTGCTGGCGATCGCCCATTGTAACTGCCTGGAGCGGGCCAGAGAGGTAGAGCGGATGCTTCTTGAAAAAATCCAGGTAAAAGGCAGTTTCATTGTAGATACTGCGGGGATCAGTACAATGTATGCCAATGATGGAGGATTAATTGTTGTACTCTGAGAATGATTGTGGTAAACTGTCATTATGGCTGTTGTGAACAGCAGGCAGCCGCCAGTGAAAGGAGCCGATAGAGATGAGCCAGGAAAAGGTTGACAGATATAAACAGGAAAAGGCCAACAGAAAGAAAATCGTGCGTAAACAGAAGGTAATGAATATCGTAAGGAAAAGCGTGCTTGCACTGGTAGCGCTTGCTCTTGTGGTATGGCTGGGATATTCTGCTTATGACATATATGATTCGGGAAAAGAGAGAGTGGTTGCAGAGGTCAATTATGATGCGGTGACGAATTATCTGAACGGACTTGCTGCTCAGGAGACTTCAGAATAACAGTAAATCTTAAAAAAAATCAGATATGGGTATAAAACACAACATGTAGGTGACGGATTTCTATCTGTCACCTACATGTTCTTTTTTTGCCCGAAAACAGGGCGTTTCGGGACCCTTTTCACGCTTCCGGGCACACAAAAAAATCAAAAAAAGGGGTTGAAAAAGGGTGTGCGGTGGTTTAGAATGGTGACAAGTGGTAAAGAGTGGTGGATAGTGGTATAAAGTGGGGAGCGATGTGGAGGCTCACAGAAAGAGAAAGGATTCCGGATGTTATTAGGAGAGTTTAACCATAGCATTGATGAAAAGGGAAGACTCATCATCCCGGCAAAGCTAAGGGATGACCTGGGTGACAGTTTTGTCATCTGTAACGGACTGGAAGGCTGCCTCTTTGTATACTCTCAGGAAGAATGGAACAAATTCGTTGCCGAGCTTGAAACCTTACCACGTATGAATAAGGATGCCAGAATCTTTAAACGCTATTTCTTCGGAAGTGCGTCTGAGGGCAGCTTCGACAAGCAGGGGAGAGTTCTTGTTCCGCCGTCGCTCAGAAAGGCAGCTCATCTGGAGAAAGACGTTGTCCTGGTGGGAGTTCAGGATCGCGTGGAAATCTGGGACAAGGCTCTGTGGGAAGAGCGCAGCCAGGTTAGTGAAGAAGATCTGGACGCCATTGCAGAGCGTATGGAAGCGATAGGAATCAGGATCTGATTTAGGAGGAGACCATGGCATTCAATCACACATCCGTCCTGCTTAAGGAGACAGTGGACGGGCTTAATGTCAGACCGGACGGCACATATGTGGACGCAACGCTGGGGGGCGGCGGCCACGCATATGAGGTGTGCAGCCGGTTAAGTGACAAGGGGAGATTTATAGGAATAGACCAGGATGCCGACGCCATTGAGGCGGCGGGAAAACGCCTGGAAGGCTTCGGGGAGAAGGTCACGATAATACGGAGCAATTACCGTGATATGAAGCCGCAGCTCCACAAAATAGGCATTGATAAAGTTGACGGGATCGTTATTGACCTCGGGGTATCTTCCTATCAGCTGGATACGGCTGAAAGGGGATTCTCATACCGGGTGGATGCGCCTCTTGACATGAGGATGGATCAGCGGCAGAGGATGACGGCGCGCGATATTGTCAATGACTACAGTGAATCGGAACTTTATCGGGTGATCCGCGATTACGGGGAAGACAGATTTGCGAAAAATATCGCGAAGCATATCGTGGCAGAGCGCGAGAAAGAACCGATCGAGACAACAGGACAGCTGAATGAAATTATAAGGCACGCCATTCCGATGAAGATTCAGAAGACCTCGGGACATCCGTCGAAACGGACGTTTCAGGCGATCAGGATTGAATTGAATCACGAGCTGGATGTGCTGAAGTGTTCGTTGGATGACATGATTGATATGCTGAATCCGGGGGGACGGATCTGCATTATAACATTTCATTCGCTGGAGGACAGGATTGTGAAGAGTGCGTTCCGCAAGAACGAGAATCCGTGTACCTGTCCGAGCCACTTCCCCGTATGTGTGTGCGGAAAGAAATCAAAGGGGAAAGTGATAACAAGGAAGCCGATCCTCCCGACAACGGAGGAAATGGAGTCCAACAGTCGTTCAAAAAGCGCAAAGCTTCGGATATTTGAACGTGCGTAAGCAACAGGGAGTAGTTAAGATATATGTTTTGACGGGAAGGGGAGATCCCGGAGAAACAAAAAACAGGAAAGGGGCAGTTCGCTATGGCAGCAGGGTACAACACATATAATAATAGAAGATCTGATTACAGGGGAAGAAATCAGAGACGGTTATATGTGTACGGAAATACCGTGCGCCAGGCGGAGCCTGTTCCGGCAAGGACGCCGAAAACGCGTCCGGCGCAGCCGCGGCGGACAAGCCGTCAGGTTGTGAGAAACAGAAACAGGGCTATGAGCATCAGTCCGGCATACGCCGTATTTCTTGCAGTGGCGGCAGTGTGTGCGGTTATGGTCTGCGTACTGTATTTGAATCTGCAGTCGGATGTTGTGAGCAGATCTGAGCATATTACGGCTCTTCAGGAAGATCTGGCCGAGCTTATAGAGGCAAACAATACAAGATATAATGCGGCGGCGGATTCTGTTAATCTTCAGACCGTGCAGGAGAAAGCGGTAAATGAGATGGGAATGGTGTACGCATCCGAAGGAACAGTGATCGAGTATGACAGTCCCTCCGGAGATTATGTAAAGCAGTACAGCGATATTCCCGAAAGCGGCGTGCTGGCACAGTCCAGTGACGCATCCCGCTGAAATAGTCCGGTCGCGGCAGGATTTGATAAGGAATAAGTAATATGGCTGGAAGAAAGAAAAGAAAGAACAGATTTGGTTTTTTGACAAAAAAATTCCCCCTCAGAATGCAACGAAAGCTGGTAATGCTATTTATGGCAGTGATACTGGCTTTTGTTGTTCTTATAGGAAGGATTACCTGGATTAATGCATCGAAGGGAAGCAGTTATACAAAGGTTGTTCTGGATCAGCAGAGTTACAACAGCAGGGTGATCGCCTACAAGAGGGGAGACATTGTGGACCGGAACGGTACGAAGATGGCTACAAGCGAACGTGTCTACAATGTAATACTTGATGTGGCTGTCCTTACGGATAACGGAGAAAAGGATGACTACATAGAACCTACAAAAGAAGTGCTGGAAGAATGCTTCGGAATCAAAGGAAGTGTTGTTGACGATCTGATAGAAGAGAGACCGAAGAGTCAGTATGAGATACTGGAAACCGGCATCGATTATGAGACGGCGCAGAAATTCAATGCCATCGATGAAGACGATGAAAATTATCCCAATGTCAGAGGAGTCTGGCTTGAGGAGGATTATACAAGAACATATCCCTATGACAGTCTTGCCAGTGATGTGATCGGATTTACCTATTCGGGAAATGCCGGGGCGATTGGAATAGAGAGCGCTTACAATGACGTGCTCAACGGGACAGACGGCAGAGAGTATGGGTATTTTAATACCGATTCGTCTCTGGAACGCACGGTAAAACCGGCGAAAAACGGCGATACAGTTGTTTCGACTATAGACGTGACACTGCAGAGTATCGTTGAAAAATGTATTCTCGAATTTAATCAGGAACACGCCGGGGAGGGGAAACTCGGAAGCAAGAACACAGCGGTCATGATCATGAACCCGAATACCGGGGAAATCCTGGCCGAGGCTTCATATCCTAATTTTAACCTGAATTCTCCGAGAGATCTGTCGGCGATCTATACCGATGAAGAATGGGACAAAATGTCCGAAGAAGATCAGGTCAATGCAATGAATGATCTTTGGAGAAACTTCTGTGTCAGCGATGCCTATGAGCCGGGATCTACAGCGAAGCCTTTTACTATTGCGGCCGGACTGGAGTCGGGAAAGCTGAAAGGCGATGAGACGTATTACTGCGGCGGCTCTAAAAATGTCCTCGGAACGGATATCAGTTGTGCCCACAGAGACGGACACGGTACGGAGACAGTACAGGATGCGCTGGCATATTCCTGTAACGTGGCGCTGATGGATATGGCGCTTACACTCGGGGCGGATGATTTTACAAGATATCAGCATATATTCGGATTCGGCGAATATACCGGAATTGATCTTCCGGGTGAGGCTGAGACTGCCGGACTTTTATACAGTGCGGATAATATGACGGATATTGATCTTGCGACGAACTCTTTCGGACAGAATTTTAATGTCACGATGACGCAGCTTATGTCTGCGTTCTGCTCTCTCGTAAACGGCGGATATTACTATGAGCCCCATGTGGTAAAGCAGATACAGGATGAAGACGGAAATGTAATTGAGACGAAGAATCCCGTACTGCTGCGAAAGACTGTCTCGACAGAAACATCACAGACAATCAGACAGTACTTAAAAGCGACCATGGACTATGGAACAGGAAAGAGTGCTCAGGTTGAGGGATATGAAATCGGCGCAAAGACAGGAACAGCGGAAAAGCTTCCCCGTGGAAACGGGAAATATCTGTTATCCTACATTGCGTGCGCGCCTGCCAGCAATCCTGAGGTGGTAATCTATGTGATCGTCGATGAGCCGAATACAGAGGCTCAGGCGGACAGTTCACTTGTACTGGGGCTGTCCAAGGCAATTATGGAGGAGGCATTCCCGTATCTGGGCATTACCACGATTGAGGAGAGCGAAAGCACGATTCAGACAGAGGGAGAAGATATTGGGGATACAGAATATACGGATTATGATGAGAATTATGAAGAGACTTATGATAATCCGGACGGATCCTATATAGATGAGGACTATGACCCGGATCTGGATGACTGGGCGACCGGCGAAACGACAGAATAGTATACACAGGATTATTTTGATCCGGAAGAATAAGGAATAACCCTGCAGAAGATGTAATATGTTTTAACAACATCTTTTGCAGGGTTATTTGTCTATGAAGAACAGAACATATAATAAGAAGAAAATACTTGTAGTATTTATCTGTGCCGCTCTGATCCTGTTCGGTCTTATCGGCCGGCTTGTCTGGCTGATGATATTTGACGCGGAGTATTATCAGGAGCTGGCTCAGGATCTGCACGAGCGTGAGCGGGAGATCAAGGCTGCCAGAGGGGAGATTGTAGACCGTAACGGTGTCGTTCTTGCTACGAACAGGACGGTGTGTACCATATCCGTGATCCACAGCCAGATCGAAGATGCGGATCTTGTAACAGAGGTGCTGTGCTCGGAACTGGGCCTTGAGGAGGATAAAGTGAGAGAAAAAGTGGAAAAAGTATCCTCTATGGAAAAGATTCAGACAAATGTGGACAAGGAAACCGGTGACAGAATCCGGGAATATGATCTGGCAGGGGTGAAAGTGGATGAGGATTATAAACGCTATTATCCCTTTGATGATCTTGCGTCAAGGGTGCTGGGGTTTACCGGAGGTGATAATCAGGGGATTATCGGTCTGGAGGTAAAATACGAAGATTATCTGAAAGGAACCAACGGGACGATCCTGACGGTGACAGATGCAAGAGGCGTTGAGCTGGACGGTGTGGCGGAAGACCGGATAGAGCCCGTGGCCGGCGAGACCCTGCAGGTAAGCCTTGACTATAATATGCAGGCCTACTGTCAGCAGGCGGCGGAAAATGTGATGGTGGAGAAGCAGGCGGAAGCTGTATCCATCCTCCTGATGAACCCTCAGAACGGTGAAATATATGCCATGGTGAATGTCCCTGAGTTCGATCTGAACAATCCTTATGATCTGAACACGGGCGTGGACGAAGAGTCTCTGTCAGACGAAGAGCTTCAGGACCAGTTGAACCAGATGTGGAGAAACCGGTGCATTAACGATACTTATGAGCCGGGATCCACATTTAAGATTATTACCGCCTCCGCCTGCCTGGAAGAGGGTGTTGTCTCACTCGATGATACCTTTGTGTGTCCGGGCTACCGTATTGTGGAAGACCGGAAGATCCGGTGCCATAAGGTGGGAGGCCACGGGCAGGAGACATTTGTGCAGGGAATACAGAACTCCTGCAACCCGGTATTTATGGATATCGGACTCAGACTGGGCGCAGACCGGTTCTACGATTATTTTGAAAAGTTCGGACTTCTGAAACTGACGAATGTGGATCTCCCCGGTGAGGCGGGAACCATTATGCACAAGAAAGAGGATATCGGCACAGTAGAACTTGCGACCATGACGTTCGGACAGTCTTTTCAGGTTACGCCGATTCAGATGGCTGTAACCGTAAGTTCTATTATAAACGGCGGCACGCGGGTGACCCCTCACGTTGGAACTGCCGTGCTCGATGAAAACGGGGAGAAGATAAAGACATTTGACTATGATACGGAGAAGGGAGTCGTATCCGAAGAGACGTCAGAGACAATGCAGATGCTCCTTGAAAGCGTGGTGTCCGAGGGATCGGGAAAGAATGCTTATATAGAGGGGTATTCTATCGGCGGGAAGACGGCTACGTCGCAGACTCTTCCCAGAAGTGCAAACAAATATATATCTTCGTTTATCGGCTTTGCCCCGGCGGACGATCCGCAGATTCTGGGAATTGTCATTATACATGATCCCAAGGGCGTGTATTATGGCGGTACGATCGCCGCCCCGGTGCTCAGAGACATTTACGACAATGTGCTTCCGTATCTCGGGATTGAAAAAAATCAGGCGATGGTATATACTAAATGAGATGTTCAGAAAAGGGGGAGGCCCCTGTATGAAACGAAAGAGATGAAGAGGTGGATTTATGAGTAGTCATGTAGTGATTCCGGTGCTGATTTCTTTTGCCGTAAGCCTTGTACTGGGGCCGGTTGTTATTCCTTTTTTAAGAAAACTGAAGATGAAGCAGACGGAACGCGTGGACGGAGTGCAGTCCCACCTTAAGAAAGCAGGTACGCCTACCATGGGCGGAATCATCATACTTATAGCAGTGATCGTGACCTCCCTTTTTTATGTGCGGGATTACCCGAAGATTATACCGGTTCTGTTCCTGACGGTTGCATTCGGACTGATCGGTTTCCTTGATGATTATCTTAAAGTCGTCCTGAAGCGTTCAGACGGACTGATGCCGATGCAGAAGATGGCGCTGCAGATCGTTGTTACCGCTGTATTTGCATTTTATCTTGTGAAAGTGGCCAAGGTACCGCTGACAATGCTCGTGCCGTTCTCCGGCGGCTATTACTGGGATATCGGCTGGCTGGCCATTCCGGTTCTCTTCTTTGCAGTGATCGGAACCGTAAACGGAACCAATTTCACAGACGGCCTGGACGGCCTGGCGTCCAGCGTCACTGTCCTTGTTGCGACATTTTTTACGGTTGTTGCGATCGGGACAAAGAGCGGAATTGAGCCGGTCACCTGCGCTGTTGTAGGAGCCCTGCTCGGATTCCTCTTATTTAACGTATATCCGGCCAGTGTATTTATGGGAGATACCGGGTCGCTTGCGCTGGGAGGTTTTGTCGCAGGAACAGCATATATGCTTCAGATGCCCCTGTTTATTATTATCGTAGGATTTATTTATCTTGTGGAAGTGGCATCTGTTATTATCCAGGTTACTTATTTTAAAAAGACAGGCGGAAAGCGTATCTTTAAGATGGCTCCGATTCACCATCACTTTGAGCTCTGCGGATGGTCGGAGACGAGAGTGGTAGCTGTGTTCTCGATTATTACGGCACTTCTCTGCCTGATCGCTCTTATGGGGGTATAGTACGATGAATTTAAAAGACAGTAAAGTACTTGTGTTCGGATCCGGAATCAGCGGAGAAGCGGCAGCAGGTCTGTTGATGCGCGAAGGCTCTGATATCGTCCTTTACGACGGAAATGAACAGCTGGATGCGGACAGGATCAAAAGTGAAATACTGGAACAGGCGCAGACTGAAGGACATGAAAAACTTCCGGGAACCGTCAGTGTCGTACTCGGAGAGTTCCCGGTACAGATGCTTGATGAGCTGGATCTCACTGTGATGAGCCCGGGGGTTCCGACCGATCTTCCGGTAGTGGAAGAGATGAGAAAGAAAAATATTCCGGTCTGGGGCGAGATTGAACTTGCCTATGCGTGCGGGAAGGGAGATGTGCTTGCCATTACAGGTACAAACGGCAAGACGACGACCACATCTCTTCTTGGAGAGATTATGAAAAATGCCAGAGAGAGCGTATTTGTCGTAGGGAATATCGGTAATCCGTACACAAGCATTGTTCCGCAGACAAAGGAAGATTCCGTGATTGTTGCGGAAATGAGCAGCTTTCAGCTTGAGACAGTACACAGTTTCCGCCCGAAGGTCAGTGCGATCCTTAATATTACACCGGATCACCTGAACCGCCACCATACGATGGATGCGTATATCGAGGCAAAAGAGCGGATTGCCGCCAATCAGACTTCGGAAGATTTCTGTGTGCTCAACTACGAGGACGAGGTTCTTCGTAAATTTGGAGAAAGCGTGGATGCTCAGGTTCTATATTTCAGCAGCCAGCGTAAACTTAACAGAGGCGTATATTTAGACGGCAGTACGATTGTCTGCGGTATAGATGAGCCGGTTGCTGTGTGCGATACGGCTGACCTGCAGATTCTCGGCACACACAACTATGAAAATGCAATGGCGGCTGTGGCGATGGCATATGCGTACGGGGTGCCCATGAATGTGATCAGAAAGACGCTTAAGGAATTCCGCGGTGTAGAACACCGGATCGAGTTCGTGGCCGAGAAGAACGGCGTTGCGTATTATAATGATTCCAAAGGAACGAATCCGGATGCCGCGATCAGGGGAATTCAGGCGATGAACCGTCCGACTGTACTGATCGGCGGGGGATATGACAAGGAATCTTCTTATGATGAGTGGATTAATGCATTCGACGGCAAGGTGAAGAAACTTGTGCTCATCGGAGCTACCCGCGAGAAAATTGCAGAGACTGCAAGGCGTCTCGGCTTTACGGATATTGTTATGGCGGATACTTTTGAGGAAGCTTTTGAAAAATGTGTGGAATATGCACAGCCCGGTGATGCAGTGCTTCTTTCGCCTGCATGCGCGAGCTGGGGAATGTTTAAAAATTATGAGGAACGCGGAGATAAATTCAAAGAACTTGTAGAACAGCTATAAGGGGTGAATTTTGATTGGAGCGTTCCGGAAAGAAGAGACATTATGACGAGACGCTGCTGACCGTGGTGATTATCCTTGTTGTGATCGGCCTTGTGATGCTGTACAGCACCAGTGCCTACAATGGTGAAGTGAAGTTTCACGATCCATTTTACTATCTGAAAAAACAGGGATTTGCTACTTTTATCGGCTTTCTGGGTATGGCGATCGTATCGAGGATAGACTATCACCGGTGGGCGAGGCTGGCCATACCGGGGTATCTGGCTGCAATTGCCCTGTCAGTGGCGGTTATGCTCTTCGGAGATGAATATAACGGGTCCAAAAGATGGCTGTCTTTGGGCCCTGTTTCTTTTCAGCCCTCGGAATTTGCCAAGGTGGCCGTAATATTGTTCCTGGCCTGCCTTGTAACCAGATATGCGAAGCGTATGGATAAATTCAGAACACTGGTTCTTATGATGCTTCCGGTTGTGCCCATTGTGGCACTGGTTGGTGCGAGCAACTTAAGCACTGCCATTATTATTCTGGGGATTGCCGTGGTGCTGGTCTTTGTTGCCAGTCCGAAATACTCCCAGTTTATCTGGATGGGAACGGCAGGGGCAGCCTTCATGGCAGTATTCCTTGCCATGGAGAGTTACCGGCTCGAGAGGCTTGCAATCTGGCGCAATCCGGAGCAGTATGAGAAGGGCTATCAGACGCTTCAGGGATTGTACGCCATCGGAAGCGGCGGACTTTTCGGAAGAGGGCTGGGAAACAGCGTGCAGAAACTGGGCTTTCTGCCGGAGGCGCAGAACGATATGATTTTCTCCATTATCTGCGAAGAACTGGGGCTGGCAGGAGCCGGGATCATTATTTTTCTGTTTCTGCTGCTGATCTGGCGGTTCTTTGTAATTGCAACGAAAGCGCCGGATCTGCTGGGGGCGCTGATTGCATCCGGGGCAATGGCTCATATGATGATACAGGTGATATTAAATATTGCTGTTGTTACCAATTCGATTCCAAATACAGGGATCACGCTTCCCTTTATCAGCTACGGGGGAACCTCCGTTATGTTTCTTCTGCTGGAAATGGGACTTGTGCTGAGTGTGTCGGGTCTGGTAGAATAAAATGAAAAACCGCACGGTGCGGTTCTGAACTGAACAGAATGAACAAAAAACGGCACAGCGCCGTGGGATTACGAAGGAGGCATATACAGATGAAAAAGAAGAAACGCAGAAGGGTATGGCCGGTCATACTTGCCGTGCTTCTGGCTTTGATCATACTGGCGGCAGTGGCCGTACTGCTGTTTCGCACACGCTCGGTGGAAGTAGAAGGCAACTCCTATTACAGTGATAATACTATTGAGACGTGGGTGAACAGAGATAAGCTTTCTGTCAATACATTATATATTCTGGTCCGTTATGATCTTATGGATGCGGAGCTTCCTGCCGGGGTGGAACGGTTCAATGTTTCCCTGAAAAATCCCTGGACTGTTCTTGTGAATGTTGAAGAAAAGGAAATGGCGGGGTATGTTGATTATGACGGTGCTTACCTTTATTTTGACTGTGAGGGAGTAGCTGCCCTGAAGACAAAGAAGCTGATTGAAGGCGTACCCTATATTGAAGGGCTGGCATTTGACGAATCCGAGGTGGAGATTGGAAAGACACTTCATGTAGAGGACGACGGCATTTTCGGACAGATCGTGGATGCGTCAGAAAATCTGAGAAAATACAGCCTTACGCCTGACAGGCTTTCCTGTGCGGAGGGGGATATCAGAGCGTATTTCGGAGTCGTGGAAGTGTTGCTCGGAAACGGCGACTATGACGTGAAACTTCAGCAGGTGCCCCCGATACTGGAAAAACTTGCAGAGTTGTACCCGGATACGGCGGGCACGCTGCATCTGGAAAACTATGACTCCGATTCCGAGTCGATTTCGTTTGTGCCGGCCGGATAATCGGACTGTCAGGTAAACGTGTGTCCGGCAGGATCCGCCATGCAAGCTCGATTACGCTGCGCTGCATCTCGCTTTGGCTAAACGCCAAATACAGATATATCCATATGACCTGTTGCAAGCAAGCTTGCACAGCTCATATGAATATATCTGTGCATGGCTAGATAGTATTGAAAATAGTATAAAAAATCAGAAAAATAGGAAAAAATCTATTGATTATTTACGGAAAAGACTTTATTATATACTTATTGGATTGTAAGGTTCAATAATATAAGGGATGTATAAGAAATTAATAAGACGACAAAGGAGGAAATACTCTTGTTAGAAATTAAGACCAATGAATCAGAAGCGGCCGCAAGAATAATTGTTGTCGGAGTAGGCGGCGGCGGAAATAACGCTGTGAACCGCATGATCGACGAGCAGATTGCGGGTGTGGAATTTATCGCAGTAAATACAGATAAACAGGCTCTGCAGCTCTGCAAGGCACCGACTCTTATGCAGATCGGTGAGAAACTTACAAAGGGACTTGGCGCCGGTGCGCAGCCTGAGGTAGGAGAGAAAGCAGCGGAGGAAAGTTCAGAAGAGATTTCAGCAGCTCTGAAAGGTGCGGATATGGTATTCGTTACCTGCGGTATGGGCGGCGGAACAGGTACCGGAGCAGCTCCGGTTATTGCCCGCATTGCAAAAGAGCAGGGTGCTCTGACGGTAGGTGTAGTTACAAAACCGTTCCGTTTTGAGTCCAAGACCAGAATGCAGAATGCGCTGAACGGTATAGATAAATTAAAAGAGAATGTTGACACGATTATCGTGATTCCGAATGATAAACTTCTGGAAGTTGTTGACAGACGCACGACAATGCCTGAAGCTCTTAAGAAAGCTGATGAGGTGCTTCAGCAGGGTATTCAGGGTATCACAGACCTGATTAATGTGCCGTCTCTGATCAATCTGGATTTCGCGGATATCCAGACTGTTATGAAGGACAAGGGTATTGCACATATCGGTATCGGTTCCGGACGCGGCGATGACAAGGCTCTTGAGGCTGTCAAAGAGGCGGTTGCCAGCCCGCTGCTTGAGACAACGATCCAGGGTGCTTCCAATGTCATTGTCAATGTATCCGGTGATATCACTCTTATGGATGCTTCTGATGCAGCTGACTATGTTCAGGAGCTTGCAGGAGAGAGCGCAAGTATTATCTTCGGTGCTATGTATGACGACACGAAGTCTGATGAGTGTACAATCACTGTTATTGCCACAGGTTTACATAATGTGGGCGGAAGCGCTTCAAAGTTAAAGGCAAGACTGGAAGGACAGCAGAAGGTGGGATCCATCCTGCCGAATGGCGAGTCACCGGTGAGAAGCCGTCTTGACAGTGAAAACAAGAGAACTGCAGGAACTGCATCTTCTTCAAGACCGCAGGGAGGGACAATGCCGACGCTTCAGCCGAGGACGCCGTCCAGCACTGTGAAAGAGCAGTCCATTAAGATTCCGGATTTCTTTAAGAAATAGAAAATACAAATATAGTTTATGTAAAGAGAGAAAAGCTCTGTACGGTATTCCGTACGGAGCTTTTTTACGATCTGAAAAGCGGAGATAAGTTTTCCGCTTGTTTTATATCGGTACTGTTTTATTTCATACTGGCGATGCTGCTGTCGAAAGATATTTCTGTGTTTCTGTCATTATCTGACAAATTTTATTCCTGATCAGGCGATATAATGATTTCCGGATCGTTACCGGAGGAAAGAAGGTGAGATATGTACTATGAACTGTACATAGATGTGTTTTTTCTGGAAAACTTCATGCTTGACAGTCTTCTTCTTCTGATTGTGAACCGTATAACCAATAACGGACGGTCGTACGGGCGCATCCTTCTGGGAGGCGGACTGGGGAGCCTTCTGACCTGTCTGGTCATTGCGCTGCCTTTTCCATCCGTGTTGCGGCTGATCCTGTTCCACACAGCGGTGAACAGTGCAATGCTGTTTGCCGGGCTTCGGATTACCGGTCTGCCGCAGTTTATCCGGATGCTTCTGAGCCTGTATGCGTCAGCATTTATTCTGGGAGGAATTATGCAGGCCTTTCGCCCTTATATGCGGTACATAAGCGTTTTTTATGCGGCTGCCGCTTTAAGCGGAGCAGTGCTTCTGTGGTTATGGAAAGCAGTTTCCCATATTTGCAGGCATCAGGAAAAGATCCTGAAAGTGACTTTGTATACGGAATTTGGACAAAAGTCCGTGAAAGCTCTTCTGGATACGGGAAATGAACTGAGAGACTTCTATACGGGAGATCCGGTGAATATTATCGATCCGGAGACAGCGGCAGAAATCTGGCGTTATACGGAACCGGAAAAGGGATTCCGGCTGATTCCTTACCGCTGTGTCGGAGGGGAATCATTTATGAAGGTATTCCGCCTGAAAAAGATATGTATTCACATGGAAGAAGACAGATGGATAGACAGTCCTCTGGTGGGAATAGGGGAAGCATATCTGTCCGGTAACAGAGAATATGAGATGATCCTGAATCCGGCAATCTTTTCCGGATGAAATCAAAATATAAAATTAGGAGGAGACTGGATGTTAGTTAATGCAGCAGTTCCGCATCAGTTCAGGATGCGGATCATGCCGGATATCAGAAGTCTGATATTCGGAAACGGAAAAGAAATTCATTACATAGGAGGGACTGAAATACTGCCGCCTCCTCTGGAGGGCGTGCAGGAAAAGGAGATGATCAGCCGCCTGGGTACAGACAATGACGAGGCGGCTAAAAAAGCGCTTATAGAGCATAATCTCCGTCTTGTTGTATATATTGCCAAAAAGTTCGATAATACCGGAGTGGGAGTGGAAGATCTGATATCAATCGGGACGATCGGACTGATTAAGGCGATCAACACTTTTAATCCGGCGAAAAAGATTAAGCTGGCGACATATGCGTCAAGGTGCATTGAAAATGAAATCCTGATGTATCTGCGCCGCAACAGCAAGACGAAACTTGAAGTATCCATTGATGAACCGCTCAATGTGGACTGGGACGGCAATGAACTACTGCTCTCAGATATACTCGGCACAGAGGAGGATACAATATACCGTGATCTGGAGAACGAGGCGGAGAGAAAACTTCTTGTCCGTGCCCTCAACAAACTGTCCGGAAGAGAAAAAATGATTGTAAAAATGCGCTTCGGACTGGATAATCCGGAAGGAAGAGAAAAAACACAGAAAGAAGTGGCGGATCTGCTCGGAATTTCACAGTCTTATATATCTCGGCTGGAGAAAAAAATCATGAAGAGACTCAAACGTGAGATGGTGAGGTACGAGTAAGTTGATTTTCGATTTTCCGGACTGATAAAGTATCCGCCGGGAGGCAGGTATTGTTAACGCACCCGCTTTCGCTCGGGACGTAACGCAGCGGTACATAGGAGCGCAAAAGACGCGCT
>CAJFGR010000033.1 GCA_904377845.1 uncultured Ruminococcus sp.
AGTGTAAGACTAAATGCTGCATATGGGGAAGTGGAAATGAGTGAAAGGCTAAAATCTACTTCTGTCTATCCAAAGTGGAAATAAACTTTTCACTTCAGGCTCATTATAACCTGCGAGAAAAATTTGAAAAGTACTTGACAAAAAATAATCGAGGTGATATGCTAATACAGCAACTGCCGAAGACAGTAGGTGCTGTAAAGCGTAAGGTTCAAAACGCCTACCGAGGAGAGTCGGATTTATTACGAGAGTATGAATTTACAAACCTCTGCGTCTTGGGATGCAGAGGTTTTTTATTATCTTACTTTGGCAGTACACGCAAAACTTATAAGGAGGTGTACCAGAAGTGGCAAAAGTTGAATTAAAACAGCCGATCGTAGAGGCAATCGCAGAAGAGATCAAAGATGCTCAGTCAGTTGTGCTTGTTGATTACCGCGGACTTACAGTTGCTCAGGATACAGAGCTCCGTAAACAGCTCAGAGAAGCCGGCGTTGTATACAAGGTATACAAGAACACAATGATGAAGAGAGCTTTTGAAGGAACTGAGTTTGAAGGCCTTGAGAGCTGTCTGGAAGGACCGAGCGCTATCGCGGTATCCAAGGATGATGCGACAGCTCCGGCAAGAATCCTGTGCAATTTCGCAAAGGATGCACCGGCACTCGAACTGAAGGGCGGTGTTGTAGAAGGAAATGTCTATGACGTAGCAGGGCTGACAGAACTGTCCAAGATTCCGTCAAGAGAAGTACTTCTCTCCAGACTGCTTGGAAGCATGCAGTCACCGATTGCAAACTTTGCTCGTGTTATTAAGCAGATCGCTGAGAAAGACGGCGAGGCGGCACCGGCAGAGGAAGCGGCAGCTGATACAGCTGAAGCACCGGCAGCTGAGGCAGAGGCACCGGCAGCAGAGTAAGCGCGAAAGCGTGTATGAATGTGCGCATAAAACGTGCATGGCATGAATAACAGCAGGGATATGACCTGCAGAACAAAATGATATAAAAAGAAAGAAAAATGGAGGATATCAAAAATGGCTAAATTGACAACAGCTGAAATGATCGATGCGATCAAAGAGTTATCAGTATTAGAGTTAAACGAGCTTGTTAAAGCTTGTGAAGAAGAGTTCGGCGTATCTGCAGCAGCAGGCGTTGTAGTTGCAGCAGCAGGCGGAGACGCAGCAGGCGCAGCAGAAGAGAAAGATGAGTTTGATGTAGAGCTTGTATCTGCAGGTGCTTCCAAGGTTAAAGTTATCAAGGTTGTTCGTGAGATCACAGGTCTTGGACTGAAAGAGGCTAAAGAGCTCGTAGACAACGCTCCGAAGGTAGTGAAAGAGGCTGTTTCCAAGGCAGAGGCTGAGGAGATCAAGGCTAAACTTGAGGAGCAGGGCGCGGAGGTTAACCTGAAATAATCAGGAATACTGAAATGCCATTGCGACAGGGACGTAAAGCCGTTTCTGACGAGAGATAAAGCACAGACCGTGGAAGAGTTAAGACGCTTCTGCGGTCTTTTGAATTGAAAAAGGGCGTATGATACCACATATGCCGAAAAATGTCAAGAAAAATTGAAAAATAGTTGTTGACAGTAAAAAGAGTTTTGTGATATAGTAAAAAATGCACTATTATGGAAAGGTATGCCATATAAGACGCATTATTATGATGTCACAAGAATGGAGAAAAACAGGATCCGTCCCATTAAAACCGGAAACAGCTTCCGCATGAGCTATTCCAGGCAGAAGGAAGTATTGGAGATGCCCAATCTCATTGAGGTTCAGAAAGATTCCTATCAGTGGTTTCTGGATGAAGGCCTCAAAGAGGTGTTCGACGATATTTCCCCTATCTCAGATTTCAGCGACCATCTGAGTCTGGAATTTGTGGATTTCACACTCTGCGAAGATGATGTGAAATACACGATCGACGAGTGCAAAGAGCGCGATGCGACTTATGCGGCACCCTTGAAAGTAAGGGTAAGGCTCCACAACAAAGAGACTGATGAGATCAATGAACATGAAATTTTCATGGGAGATCTTCCGCTGATGACAAAGACTGGTACATTTGTCATTAACGGTGCGGAACGTGTTATCGTCAGCCAGCTTGTACGTTCCCCGGGCATCTACTACGGAATCGCCCATGACAAGCTGGGTAAGAAGCTCTATTCGGCGACTGTCATCCCGAACAGAGGTGCATGGCTTGAGTACGAGACCGACTCCAATGACGTTTTTTATGTACGTGTTGACCGGACGAGAAAGGTGCCGATTACGGTGCTGATCCGTGCTCTTGGAATTGGTACGAACGCAGAGATCATCGATCTGTTCGGTGAAGAGCCGAAGATCCTTGCAAGCTTTGGAAAGGACACTGCTGAGAATTATCAGGAGGGTCTTTTAGAGCTGTACAAAAAGATCCGTCCGGGCGAGCCGCTTGCAGTAGACAGCGCGGAGAGCCTCATCAACAGTATGTTCTTTGACCCGAGACGCTACGATCTGGCGAAAGTAGGTCGTTATAAATTTAATAAGAAACTGATGCTCAGGAACCGTGTAAACGGATGTGTCCTGGCAGAAGATGTTGTAAGCCCGCTCACAGGTGAAGTTGTGGCTGAAAAAGGGACAAAGATTACCCGCGAGATTGCTGACGCGATCCAGAATTCGGCGGCTGAGTATCTGTGGGTAGAAGGAGAGGATGCTTCCAGAAATATCAAGATTTTGTCTAATATGATGGTAGACCTTCAGGCAGTCGTTGATATTGATCCGAAAGAGGTCGGTGTGACGGAGCAGGTTTACTATCCGGTTCTGGCAGGCATCATCGAAGAATCCGCAGGCGACATCGATGAGATGAAGCGCATGATCAGGCGTGACATTCACGACCTGATTCCGAAGCATATTACAAAGGAAGACATTTTTGCTTCCATTAACTACAATATTCATCTTGAGTACGGCATCGGAAACGATGATGACATCGATCATCTGGGCAACCGCCGTATCCGTGCGGTAGGAGAGCTTCTCCAGAACCAGTACAGAATCGGTCTGTCCAGACTGGAGAGAGTTGTGCGCGAGCGTATGACAACACAGGATCAGGAGGGCATTTCCCCGCAGTCGCTGATCAACATCAAACCGGTGACAGCAGCAGTGAAAGAGTTCTTCGGATCTTCCCAGCTGTCCCAGTTCATGGATCAGAACAACCCGCTTGGTGAGCTGACTCATAAGAGACGTCTCTCCGCTTTGGGACCGGGTGGTCTTTCCAGAGACCGTGCCGGATTCGAGGTGCGTGACGTACATTACTCCCACTACGGAAGAATGTGTCCGATCGAGACTCCCGAGGGTCCTAACATCGGTCTGATCAACTCTCTTGCATGCTATGCGAGAATTAACCAGTACGGATTTATTGAGGCGCCGTACCGCAAGGTCGATAAATCTGATCCGGCAAATCCGCGTGTAACGGATGAAGTAGTCTATATGACTGCAGATGAAGAAGATAACTACCATGTGGCTCAGGCGAACACGCCTCTGGACGAGGAAGGACATTTCGTGAATAAGAATGTGTCCGGTCGTTACCGTGAAGAGACACAGGAGTATGAGAGAAATAAATTTGACTACATGGACGTATCCCCGAAGATGGTATTCTCCGTGGCTACAGCGCTGATTCCGTTCCTGCAGAACGATGATGCGAACCGTGCCCTCATGGGATCCAATATGCAGCGTCAGGCAGTGCCGCTGCTCACGACAGAGGCTCCGGTAGTCGGTACCGGAATGGAAGTAAAGGCAGCCGTTGACTCCGGCGTATGCGTTGTCGCTGAGGAGGCGGGAACAGTTGAAAGCTCCACTTCCACAGAAATCGTGATCCGTCAGGAGGATGGCACGAAGAAATCATACAAGCTGACAAAGTTCCAGAGAAGTAACCAGAGCAACTGCTACAACCAGAGACCGATCGTCGACAAAGGCGACGTAGTGGAAAAGGGGCAGGTAATCGCAGACGGCCCGTCTACTTCCGGCGGTGAGATGGCGCTTGGAAAGAACCCGCTGATCGGATTCATGACATGGGAAGGTTACAACTACGAGGATGCCGTTCTCTTAAGCGAGAGACTGGTACAGGATGATGTTTACACTTCTGTCCACATCGAAGAGTATGAGGCAGAAGCAAGAGATACAAAGCTCGGACCAGAGGAGATCACGAGAGATATCCCGGGTGTGGGAGACGATGCACTGAAAGATCTGGATGAGAGAGGTATCATCCGCATCGGTGCCGAGGTACGCGCCGGAGATATCCTTGTCGGAAAGGTAACTCCGAAGGGAGAGACAGAGCTGACGGCAGAGGAGAGACTTCTCCGTGCGATCTTCGGTGAGAAGGCGCGCGAGGTAAGAGATACTTCCCTGAAAGTGCCGCACGGCGAATATGGTATTGTTGTGGACGCGAAAGTATTCACAAGGGAAAACGGAGACGAGCTGTCACCGGGAGTAAACCAGTCAGTCCGCATCTATATTGCGCAGAAGAGAAAGATTTCCGTCGGTGATAAGATGGCCGGACGTCACGGTAACAAGGGTGTCGTCTCCCGTGTGCTTCCTGTAGAGGATATGCCGTTCCTTCCGAACGGACGTCCGCTGGATATCGTGCTTAACCCGCTGGGTGTGCCGTCACGTATGAATATCGGACAGGTGCTTGAGATTCATCTGAGTCTTGCTGCGAAAGCGCTCGGATTTAATATTTCAACACCGGTATTTGACGGCGCAAACGAGGTGGATATCATGGATACCCTTGACCTCGCAAATGATTATGTAAACCTTGAGTGGGATGAATTTGAGAAGAAACACGGAGAGGAGCTTCTTCCGGAAGTTCTCCAGTATCTCTCTGACAACAGAGAACACAGGAAACTGTGGAAGGGAGTGCCGCTCTCCAGGGACGGTAAAGTCCGCCTGAGAGACGGACGTACCGGAGAGTTCTTCGACAGCCCGGTTACGATCGGACATATGCATTACCTGAAACTGCATCACCTTGTCGATGACAAGATCCATGCACGTTCCACCGGCCCGTACTCACTTGTCACACAGCAGCCGCTGGGGGGTAAGGCACAGTTCGGCGGACAGCGTTTCGGAGAGATGGAGGTCTGGGCTCTCGAGGCCTACGGCGCATCTTACACACTGCAGGAGATCCTGACAGTGAAATCCGATGATGTTATCGGACGTGTGAAGACTTATGAAGCCATTATTAAGGGCGAGAATATCCCTGAACCGGGAGTTCCGGAGTCCTTCAAGGTGCTCCTGAAAGAGCTTCAGTCACTGGCACTCGATGTCCGCGTGCTGCGTGATGACAATACAGAAGTTGAGATCATGGAAAATGTAGATTATGGCGAGACAGATCTGCGCCATATCATCGAGGGAGACAGAAAGTACCGCGATGACAATGAATCTTTCGGCGACCATGGATTTACAGAGCAGGAATTCGTGGGAGAAGAGCTGGAGGATGTTGAGCCCGAAGAAGAACCGGACGACAGCGATCTTGATGCGATCGAGTTTGACGAGTATTCCGGTTATGATGAAAACTAATGGGAGGAGCCATATCTATGCCAAATAACAATGAACAACAATATCAGCCGTTAACATTTGATGCAATCAGAATCGGGCTGGCTTCACCGGAAAAGATCCTTGAGTGGTCCAGAGGCGAGGTCACAAAGCCGGAGACGATCAACTACAGGACATTAAAGCCTGAAAAGGACGGTCTGTTCTGTGAGAGAATCTTCGGACCGAGCAAGGACTGGGAGTGTCACTGCGGTAAGTATAAGAAGATCCGTTACAAAGGTGTTGTGTGTGACCGGTGCGGAGTTGAGGTTACGAAGTCAAGCGTGCGCCGTGAGCGTATGGGACATATTGCCCTCGCGGCTCCTGTATCCCATATCTGGTACTTTAAAGGTATCCCGAGCCGTATGGGACTGATCCTCGATATTTCCCCGAGAACACTTGAGAGAGTTCTCTACTTTGCATCCTACATTGTACTGGACAAAGGCGAGACGGATCTGCAGAATAAGCAGATCCTCTCCGAGGCAGAGTACCAGGAGCAGAAAGAGAAATGGGGCAGCGGCGCATTCCGTGTAGGCATGGGCGCTGAGGCGATCAAAGAGCTCCTCGAGGCAATTGATCTTGAGAAAGAGTGTGATGAGCTCCAGAAGGCTCTGGAGAATGCGACAGGCCAGAAGAGAGCAAGGATCGTGAAGAGACTGGAAGTTGTTGAGGCATTCCTTGAGTCCGGCAACCGTCCGGAGTGGATGATCCTGACAGCTATCCCGGTTATCCCGCCGGATCTGCGTCCGATGGTGCAGCTGGACGGAGGCCGTTTTGCCACATCTGACTTAAATGATCTTTACAGAAGAATTATCAACAGAAATAACCGTCTGAAGAGACTGCTGGAGCTGGGCGCGCCGGATATTATCGTTCGCAATGAAAAGCGTATGCTCCAGGAGGCGGTAGACGCCCTGATCGACAACGGCCGCCGCGGCCGTCCGGTAACAGGTCCCGGAAACAGAGCCCTTAAATCCCTTTCCGATATGTTGAAAGGTAAATCCGGACGTTTCCGTCAGAACCTGCTCGGAAAACGTGTCGACTATTCCGGACGTTCCGTTATCGTCGTAGGACCGGAGCTGAAGATTTACCAGTGCGGTCTTCCGAAAGAGATGGCGATCGAGCTGTTTAAACCGTTTGTTATGAAGGAGCTTGTTGCGAACGGTACAGCACATAATATTAAGAATGCCAAGAAGATGGTCGAGAGACTGCAGCCGGAGGTATGGGATGTGCTCGAGGAAGTGATCAAAGAGCATCCGGTTATGCTGAACCGTGCCCCCACGCTTCACAGACTTGGTATTCAGGCATTTGAGCCGATCCTTGTAGAAGGTAAGGCGATCAAACTTCATCCGCTCGTATGTACTGCTTACAATGCGGACTTCGACGGAGACCAGATGGCGGTCCACGTACCGCTGTCCCAGGAAGCACAGGCTGAGTGCCGTTTCCTGCTCCTGTCTCCGAACAACCTGCTGAAACCGTCAGACGGTGGTCCGGTGGCTGTTCCGTCACAGGATATGGTCCTTGGTATCTACTATCTGACACAGGTAAGACCGGGTGCCAAGGGAGAGGGAATGTTCTTCCGCAGCGTGAGCGAGGCAATTCTTGCTTATGAGAACGGATATATTACCCTGCATTCACAGATCAAGGTACGTGTCTCTAAGACAATGCCGGACGGCACTGTGAAGACAGGAACTATCGATGCGACACTGGGACGCCTGCTCTTCAATGAGATCATTCCGCAGGATCTTGGATTTGTCGACAGAGAGGTGCCGGGCAATGAACTGAAGATGGAAATTGATTTCCATGTAGGAAAGAAACAGTTAAAACAGATTCTTGAGAAGGTTATCAATACGCACGGCGCTACACAGACAGCGGAAGTACTTGATGATGTAAAATCTATCGGGTACAAGTATTCTACAAGAGCTGCCATGACCGTATCTATTTCAGATATGACAGTGCCGCCGCAGAAACCGCAGATGATCGAGGAAGCTCAGAATACTGTGGACCGGATCACGAAGAACTACAAGCGTGGTCTTATCACAGAGGAAGAGCGTTACAAAGAAGTTGTAGAGACATGGAAAGCGACAGATGATAAGCTGACAGAAGCTCTGCTTACCGGTCTCGATAAGTATAATAATATTTATATGATGGCTGACTCAGGAGCCCGTGGTTCTGACAAGCAGATCAAACAGCTTGCCGGTATGCGTGGTCTTATGGCCGATACAACAGGACGTACCATCGAGCTGCCGATCAAGTCCAATTTCCGTGAAGGTCTGGACGTACTGGAATACTTCATGTCCGCCCACGGAGCACGTAAAGGTCTGTCCGATACGGCTCTGCGTACGGCCGATTCCGGTTACCTGACAAGACGTCTGGTAGACGTTTCCCAGCAGCTGATCATCCATGATACAGACTGCGTGGGACCGGATGAGGAGATTCCGGGAATGTATGTACACGCATTTACGGATGGAAACGAAGAGATCGAGAGCCTGCAGGATCGTATTACAGGACGCTTCTCCTGCGAGGATATTAAAGATAAAGATGGAAATGTGCTCGTGAAGAAGAACCACATGATCACACCACGCCGTGCAGAGCGTGTGATCAAGCAGGGCGTGGATGAGAGCGGAGAGCCGATCAGCAAGGTTAAGATCCGTACAATCCTCACCTGCCGCTGCAAGGACGGTGTGTGTGCGAAGTGCTACGGAGCCAACATGGCGACAGGAGAGGTCGTACAGGTCGGAGAGGCTGTCGGTATCGTGGCTGCCCAGTCTATCGGTGAACCGGGTACACAGCTTACCATGCGTACGTTCCATACCGGTGGAGTTGCCGGCGATGATATCACACAGGGTCTTCCCCGTGTCGAGGAGCTTTTCGAGGCAAGAAAGCCGAAGGGACTTGCGATTATCACAGAGTTTGCCGGAAAGGCGACGATCAGCGATACAAAGAAGAAGCGCGAGGTTATCGTCACAAACGACGAGACAGGCGAATCCAAGGCTTACCTCATTCCGTACGGATCACGTATCAAGATCCAGGACGGCGCTATGCTTGAGGCCGGCGATGAGCTTACTGAAGGTAGTGTAAATCCGCACGATATTCTGAAGATTAAAGGCCTGCGCGCAACACAGGATTATATGCTCCGCGAAGTACAGCGTGTTTACCGTCTGCAGGGTGTTGATATCAATGATAAGCATATCGAGGTCATTGTACGTCAGATGCTGAAGAAAGTCCGTGTGGAGGAGAAGGGAGATTCCGAATTCCTTCCGGGAACAATGGTTGATGTACTCGAGTTCGAGGATGTGAATAAACAGCTTGAAGCTGAGGGCAAAGAGCCGGCAGTGGGCGAGCAGATCATGCTCGGTATCACAAAGGCATCCCTGGCGACAGATTCCTTCCTGTCAGCAGCATCCTTCCAGGAGACGACGAAGGTGCTGACAGAGGCTGCGATCAAGGGCAAGGTTGACCATCTGAAGGGTCTGAAAGAGAACGTTATCATCGGTAAGCATATCCCGGCAGGTACGGGTATGAAGAAGTACCGCGACGTATCTCTGAATACAGACATTCACATGGAGCAGGAACTGAACCTGGAAGATGAACTGGAACTTGATCTCGACAGCAATCCGGAAGAAGATACAGCAGAAGATGTAAATGCCGGAGCAGCAGATGAGGCGAACACTGAAGCTTCTGCAGCAGAGGCAGAGATATCGGAAGCTGAAGCATCAGAAGGAGAAGCAGCTGAGACTACAGAAGAATAAACAGCAGAACGAATTATAAAAAGGCATCCGCCGGATTATCTCCGGTCGGATGCCTTTTGAGGTACAATTATATTGTTTGTCTGTGCTACTCTTCTTCGTCTTCAGCCATCCGGTATCCTACACCGACTTCCGTGAAGATATATTTCGGCTGGGCGGGATCATCCTCGATCTTGCGCCGGATATTGGCCATATTTACGCGGAGAATTTTGTTGTCTCCGTCAGCGTAGGGTCCCCACACATTAGAGAGTATAGTGGAGTATGTGATTACTTTGCCTGAATTTTGCGCCAGGTAAGCCACAATTTTGTATTCGATAGGAGTCAGATGTACCTCCTCATTATTTATGCGCAGCAGACGCTTAGAGAAATCCAGTGTCATGACACCGTGTTTATAAGGACGGATATAGAGGGGGCTGTCTGTGCGCAGACGGTTGCTGTGGCGAAGGGAAGCGCGGATGCGGGCAAGCAGCTCGGATGTACCGAATGGTTTGGTGATATAGTCGTCCGCACCCAGATCAAGGGCGATTACCTTCTCCCGCTCGGCCGTGCGTGCGGAAATGACAATAATCGGTGTACTGCTCCACGTCCTCACTTCACGGATAAGATCATCGCCATTCATATCCGGAAGCCCCAGATCAAGAAGAATGATATCCGGGCATTGAGAGCGGATCACTTCCAGTCCCAGAGTTCCGGTATCCGCATAAAGGACACGGTAATCGTGGCGTTTGAGCACCTTTCCCATAAAAGTCTGTATATTTTTTTCGTCTTCTATAATCAGGACAGAACATTTAGGCATTGTCGTGATCCTCCTTTTCTTTTGGAAGAGTAAAAGTGAATTCGGCTCCGCATGAATGATTCGAGGCGGTTATCTCTCCGCCATGTGCCTGGATGATCGTCTTGCATATGGACAGTCCGATTCCGATCCCTTTGTGGCCGTCAGCGTTTTCTGACACAGTCTGCTGACCCTCGAAAATATACGGCAGCTGTTTTTCATCGATACCCCTGCCGTAATCCCGGATTGTAAATGAGATGCGGTCCGGTGTTTCAGCTATGGTCAGATCGATAGGCTCGGTGCTGCCGGAGTGGACACAGGCATTTTCCAGCAGATTAATCAGGACCTGTTCGATAAGCGTCGGGTCCATAGACAGCATAAGAAAATTGTTGGGCATACTGACCCGTATTTTTATATCGGGAAGCCGCTTGCGCAGGCGGAGTATGGCTTCGGATACGACTTCTTCCACGATCTCAGGTGATTTCTTTACTTTGTCCGCGGCATTGTCTTTGATGCGGGTTACGGTAAGAAGATTTTCCACCATGTTCAGAAGCCATTGGGAATCTTCGCGTATATTCGAGACAAGCTCGGTCCGTTCAGCTTCTGTAAGCTCACGGTAGTTTTCCAGGTAAGAGGAAGAAGAGCCGATAATGCTTGTCAGAGGCGTCCTTAAATCGTGTGATACAGCTCTGAGAAGATTTGCCCGCAGTTTTTCCTTATCGGCCTCGACCAGTTCTTTTTCACGCTCGGCAATCGCTATCTGCTGGTGTTTCAGTGTAGTAGTAGTAGCACTGGTAATCAGTGAAATCGCGAGCATCCCGATAAAAGTAACAGGATATCCGCTCAGAGAAAAATTAAATCTGAAATACGGATAAGAAAAGAAATAATTTACGGCAATTACACAGAACAGAGACGTAACGATTCCGAACAGGTATCCCGATGTATACAGCGCCGTCAGTATCAGAGCAAGTGTGTAAATAACTGTAATGTTCGCTATATTTTTATTCCCGAGATAAAAAAACCCAAACGATATGGCGGTGGCAGCAATAAGCATACATACGGTAAAAATAATTTGGGATAAAAGTGTTTTCTTCATAGTAATTATGCAGAGTGAATATAATACTTAAGAAGAGCCGGCTATACCGGCTCTCCGTTTTTGTATTTGCGAAGTACATTCTGAATTCTTTCGTTCGGGCTGAGAATCGAACTGATTGAGCCGTCATGGTTCAGGGTATCGATGATAAGAGCAATGTATTTGCTCATATCACAGTTAATGTAATAGGGCTTGGAAAGAAGTTCCGGTGTCTGATAGATAAGATTAGTGGTCAGTATTCCGGAGATGATGCCGTCATTATAGGCCTTATCAAATTTTTCCAGTCCGTTCGTAAAAAGACCGAATGTAGCCGCAGCGAAAATTCTGTTTGCCTTTCTGCGCTTCAGTTCCGTAGCTACGTCAATGATGCTGTCGCCGGATGAGATCATATCGTCAATAATGATCACGTCTTTTCCCTCTACGGAACTTCCGAGGAACTCATGGGCTACGATCGGATTGCGGCCGTTTACGATCTGAGTGTAGTCGCGGCGCTTATAGAACATACCCATATCCAGACCGAGCACATTCGCAAGATAGATGGCGCGGTTTGTTCCGCCCTCGTCCGGGCTGATTGCCATCATATGTTCACTGTCAATTTTAAGATCTTTGACAGTGCGGAGAAGCCCTTTTATAAACTGGTAAGTGGGTGAAACTGTCTCAAAACCACTGAGCGGTATCGCATTCTGTACTCTCGGGTCATGTGCGTCGAACGTGATAATATTTTCTACGCCCATCCGTACAAGTTCCTGAAGTGCAAGGGCGCAGTCGAGAGATTCGCGGGAATTTCTCTTGTGCTGGCGGCTTTCATACAGGAATGGCATAATAACATTGATGCGGCGGCCCTTTCCGCCGATTGCCGCGATAATTCTTTTCAGGTTCTGGAAGTGATCGTCCGGCGACATATGGTTGATCTTGCCGGTCAGCGAATATGTGACGCTGTAATTGCATACGTCTACCATCAGGTAGAGATCTTTCCCGCGCACAGATTCACTGATGATGCCTTTCGCTTCACCTGAGCCGAAACGCGGCACCTTTGCGTTGATCAGGTAGGTGTCTTTCTCGTATCCTGAAAATGCGATGTCATCCTTATATTCATGAGCACTTTCATGACGCCATGATACAAGGTAATCATCCACTTTTTTTCCAAGTTCTTCACATCCTGCAAGCGAGATGAGCCCGAGACTTCCGACGGGGATATTTTCTAAGATTCTTTCTGTTCGGCGTACCATTAATGTTCCTCCCTGTGTTCTAACTTTTTCCTGATACGTATATCATCACCGATAATCTTCAACAATGCATAGTTGCTTGTGATTCTGGAAAATGAACGCTCTGTATAAAGATCCGCGATTGATTCCAGAGACAGGTTCGTTGAGATAATCGTTGATTTCCTGTGGATTAGCCTTTCGTTGATGCAGGTAAAAAACTGTGCGGTAATAAAGGCGTTGGTGTATTCACTGCCAAGATCGTCAATGATCAGCAGATCGCAGTTATAAATATATTCTGCCATATTTCTGGAATCCACATCACTCTTGTCAAATTTTGTCTGTGCAAGAGTGTTAAAAAGCTGCGGCGCAGAAAAATAGACGACAGAATATTCCCTCTCCATAATTTCGCGGGCAATGCAGGTGGACAGATAGGTCTTTCCCACGCCGACACTGCCGTAGAAGAAGAGATTCTGAAATTCCTTTCCGAAAGTGTCGATAAAACGATGGCAGATCCTGAGCGTGTCTTCCATCATGGCGCGGGCACTGCGCCCGGTTGTTTTATCATAAAGTGAAGAGGGATAAAAATCAAGTCTGAAATGTTCAAAAGATGCCTCTGTCGGAAATTCTTTGATGTTCGACTGGTCATATAAAAGCTGTATGATAGCTTTTTTAAAGCAGTGACACTTCTGATTTCCGATGTATCCGGTATCCCGGCAGTCCGGACAGTCGTAGACCGGATCGAGATAGTCAGACGGAAATCCTGCTGAAACAAGCAGGTGTTTCTTGCTGCTGCGCAGGATCTCGAGTTCTTCCTTAAGCGAAGAAAGGGCAGTGCTGTCCCCGTTTAACAGCTTTTTGCCGTACTGGACGGAGAGAATGGAGATGGATTCATCCAGTGACTTAAATTCAGGAACTTTTGTGCAGACTTCTTCATAGCGGGCATTCTGAAGATCATGGTTTTTCAGACGGATCTGTTCATATTTCCGCATAATCGCATAATATTGTGAATTCTTAAGTGCCATGGATATACTCCTTTAATTGCTGTTTAGTAACTGTTCTTCAAGAGAATCCATATCATAACTGCGGCGCTCGAAATTATTGAGATTTCTTGCGGCAGTTCTGGATCTTACAGGTGTTCTTCCGGAGGCGTGGACTTTCTGATATTCCTCATCCAGAGATGCTATATCCTTAAGATGACGTATGTTTCTGTCATGCCATTTGGACAGAATCTTGTCCGCATATTCAAAGCTGGGCTGGTGGGTTGCACTTATTGTGCGGCGGCAGGCTTCTTCTATAATATCAGAAGCAAAACCGTACTCATCCGTCCATTTTCTGATATATGCAAGTTCAGAGGAGGCAGGCCCGCGGTTTTTGATTCCAAAAGCATTAAGCACAGTGTAACAGCTGCGGCTGTAGAGCGCTGATTCTTCCTTTGCCTGTGCAACGGATTCGATACCTGCTTCAGCCCACGAGAACGCAACCTTCTGAATGTAATGCATACTTTTATGACCGTTTTCCACACAGGATTCCAGCAGATATTCGATCAGGTCTGCTGACATATGCAGTGTGTCATAAAAATATGTAATCGTCTCCATCTCTGAGTGAGTCAGAGTTTTCCCAAGATACTGCTCCGCTATAAACAGAAGAGATTTTATCTCCTTCTGCGCCCGAAATGAATCGATGGGAACAGCCTTTGCCTTTGCTTCCGGAACGGGAGCGGTCTTCGGAGCAGGTGCTGCTTCCGGCTGTGAATTTTCCGGAACAGGGGCTGAAACAGAAGTTTTCCCTGCTCGGGCTGTCTTCTGCAGCTCAAGTCCGGTGATTTTTCCCTCTGCATCGCGCTCGACTGAGAGCAGACCTGTATTTTCCCAGTAGCGGAAAGCACGCAGAATATCATTTTCCGTATTGTTAAGGCAGTCGGCTATCGTAGTGATCGTGAGCGAAGAACACGGATCATCCAGATGCCGGAGCAGAAAGAGATATACTTTTACGAATTCCCCGTTTGCATCAATCATGTAGTTATCTATAAAATCATTCGGCAGTAATGTTGCGTTTGTCTGGAATCTGTTCTTCAGTGTTAATGTCTTCATAATCTTCTTATCCCACTTCCTTATTATGTCCTGGTCTTGTCCCGAAAGTTTAAAATAGAAAGCGGATTGGATGAATCCGCTTTCCCTGCTTAACTAATAATAGCATCTTCTTTCCGGCATAAAAAGTATTTTTTCGTGGGTAAGTCGCCCTTTTTTGTAGATAACTATGTGCAGAAAGTGTGGATAACTTTTGTATAACTGATAAATACGGTGTTTGAAGGCCGGTATAAAAGTCTCACCGTCAGTGGTAATTTTATTTAAGAAGATCCTCTCCCACGGTGACAATGTCGCCGGCTCCCATAGTGATCAGAAGATCTCCGGGGCGGCAGTTCTCTTTTAAGAAAGCCTCTATCTCTTCAAAGCCGGGGAAATAGTGGGCGTCTGTTCCGAGCTTTTTAACCTCTTCTGCAAGATCTGCCGAAGATACTCCCAGCGTATCTGTCTCACGTGCTGCGTAGATATCGGCCAGCACGAGGTGGTCGGCGTGAGAAAGCGCTTCGGCAAATTCGTGGAAAAATGCCTTTGTACGTGTATAAGTATGGGGCTGGAATACACACCATACCTTATTGTGAGGATAATGTTTCGCCGCCTTAAGTGTAGCGGCAATCTCGGTCGGGTGATGCGCATAGTCGTCAACGATTGTAACACCGTTAAATTCACCTTTATATTCAAACCTCCGGTCCGTGCCGCAGAAAGAGAGCAGTCCTTTTTTCGTTGTGTCCATCGGAATTCCCAGCAGATCTGCCACGGCAATGGCGGAAAGTGCGTTGGATACATTGTGGTCTCCCGTTACGGACAGTTGAATATGATCTGTGTGACTGCCGTTTTTAATCAGGTCGAAAGAGACGTGTCCCTTTTCATCATAAGTAATGTTATCGGAGCTGTAATCAAAATCCCCAGATGATCCGTAAGTTATGATATTGCACTTGAGACCATCGCAGATCTCCTGGTAATCCTTGATATCGCCGTTAATAACCAGAGTGCCGTCCTCGGGGAGAAGTTCTGCAAACTGGCGGAAAGAATGACGTATGTCCTCCAGATCTTTGAAGAAATCGAGGTGATCTTCTTCAATATTAAGGATTACGCTGATCTTCGGAAAGAAATGGAGAAAACTGTTCGTGTATTCGCAGGCCTCTGTGATAAAAGTCTCTGAATTTCCGACACGGATATTTCCGCCGATTGCTTTCAGGATGCCTCCCACCGAGATCGTCGGATCCATATTCCCTTCCAGCAGGATGTGTGAGATCATGGATGTCGTTGTTGTCTTGCCGTGTGTTCCGGATACGGCGATGGGGGTGTCATAATTTTTCATAAGCTGTCCCAGCAGCTCCGCGCGTGTGAGCATGGGAATTTTCTGCGCTACAGCTTCCATCAGTTCGGGATTGGCTTTGTTAATCGCCGCCGTGTATACAATGCATTCAATGTCCGAAGTGATGTTTTCGGCTTTCTGTCCATAGGCAATATGTGCGCCTTCAGATGCCAGCTTCTTTGTGAGGGGCGACTCTTTTGTATCCGAGCCGGATACGGTGAAGCCCTCTTCAAGCAGAATCTCAGCGAGTCCGCTCATGCTGATACCGCCGATGCCGATAAAATGAATATGGATAGGTTTTTCAAAATCAATTTTATACATAGGTATTCCTCTTCTCTTTTTTATTTGTACAGTCATAAAATACCTCAGCCTTCTATATTATACTATATACAGAAAAAATTTAAAGTGGTTCTTTTTTGGGCAAAATTAATAAAAAGAGAAAAAAAAACAAGAATAAATTGTAAATAATTATTCTCTAAAGACAAATATATGATATAATAAACGCATATAACCAGAAATGAGGTGACGCAATGTATAAAAAGGAAATGATTGCCATGCTGTTGGCGGGCGGACAGGGCAGTCGACTAGGGGTTCTTACGGCGAAAGTCGCAAAACCTGCAGTGGCTTTCGGCGGTAAATACAGAATTATTGATTTTCCGCTGAGCAACTGTATCAATTCAGGAATTGATACAGTTGGCGTGCTGACACAGTATCAGCCGCTGCGTCTCAATACCCATATCGGAATCGGTATTCCGTGGGATCTTGATCGCAATGTGGGCGGAGTGTCAATTCTCCCTCCTTATGAGAAGAGTTCTAACAGTGAGTGGTACACCGGAACTGCAAATGCGATCTATCAGAACATGAACTATATGGAGACATATAATCCGGATTACGTTCTGATACTCTCCGGGGATCACATTTATAAGATGGATTATGAAGTGATGCTGGATTTCCACAAGGCCAATAAAGCAGATGTTACAATCGCTGCAATGCCGGTTCCAATTGAGGAGGCGAGCCGGTTCGGTATCGTTGTCACGGACGGCGACAGCAGGATTAAAGAGTTTGAGGAGAAGCCGGAAAAGCCAAGCAGCAATCTTGCTTCAATGGGAATTTACATTTTCAGCTGGCCGGTGCTTAAAGAAGCGCTCATTAAACTGAAGGATCAGCCAAACTGTGATTTCGGCAAACATATTATCCCCTACTGCCATGAAAAGGGGGACAGGCTTTTTGCCTATGAGTATAACGGATATTGGAAAGACGTTGGAACATTAAGTTCTTACTGGGAAGCCAATATGGAATTGATTGATATTATTCCGGAATTTAATCTGTACGAGGAATTCTGGAAGATTTACACAAACAGCGCGAATATTCCACCTCAGTATATCGCGGAGCAGGGCGTAGTAGACCGCTGCATTATCAGCAATGGTTCAGAGATTTACGGCGAAGTGCACAGTTCGGTACTCGGAGGAAGCGTGACAATCGGAAAGGGCAGTGTAGTTCGCGATTCCATTATCATGCAGGGAGTAACCATCGGTGAGAACTGTGTGATAGAAAAAGCGATCATTGCAGAAGATACTGTGGTCGGAGACAATGCAGTCATCGGGATCGGAAGTGATGTCCCGAATAAATTCAAGCCGAATATCTACAGTGGCGGGCTGGCGACAATCGGGGAGAATTCCGTTATTCCTGCGGGAGTCCAGATCGGGAAGAATACAGCCGTCAGCGGCGTGACTGTCCCGGAAGATTACCCGGGCGGTGTGCTGGAGAGCGGTGAGACATTGATAAAGGCAGGTGACAGAGTATGAGAGCAGTAGGAATTATCCTTGCAGGCGGGAACAGCAGAAAGATGCATGAGCTGACTGCAAAGCGTGCCGTTGCGGCGATGCCTATAGCGGGCAGCTACCGTGCCATTGACTTTGCACTCAGCAATATGACAAATTCTCATATTCAGAAAGTTGCCGTGCTGACGCAGTATAACGCAAGATCATTGAACGAACATCTGAATTCATCAAAATGGTGGGATTTCGGAAGAAAACAGGGCGGCCTGTTCGTGTTTACACCGACTATTACCGCTGATAACGGATACTGGTACAGAGGGACGGCGGATGCCATTTACCAGAATCTGGATTTCTTAAGAAAATGCCATGAACCTTATGTGATCATTACATCCGGGGATGCGGTGTACAAGCTGGATTATAATAAGGTTCTCGAATACCATATCGCGAAGAAAGCAGACATTACAGTAGTCTGCAAGGAACTGGGGCCGAACGAAGATGCGACCCGGTTCGGAACGATCCGTATGAATGAGAGTGCAAGGATCGAAGAGTTTGAGGAGAAGCCCATGGTGGCCCACTCTCAGACAGTTTCTACCGGAATTTATGTAATCCGCAGAAGACAGCTGATTGATCTGGTAGAGCACTGCGCTGAGGAAGAGAGACATGATTTTGTAACCGATATTCTGATCAGGTACAAGAACCTGAAGAAAATATACGGTTATAAAATAAACAGCTACTGGAGTAACATCTCTACAGTAGACGCGTATTATCGGACGAATATGGATTTCCTGAAACCGGAAGTCCGCAATTACTTCTTTAAAGAACTTCCGAGCGTTTACTCCAAGGTGAGCGACCAGCCGCCGGCTAAATATAATCCAGGCGCGGTTGTGAAGAACAGCCTTGTAGGAAGCGGAAGCATTATCAACGGAACCGTAGAGAATTCTGTAATCTTTAAAAAAGTATTTGTGGGAAATAACTGTGTAATCAAGAATTCCATTATTCTGAATGATGTATACCTTGGGGATAATACTTACATTGAGAACTGCATCGTTGAAAGCCGTGACACAATCAGGGCAAACACAAGGCACGTCGGAGAAAATGGTGTGAAAGTCGTAGTTGAAAAAAATGAACGATATGCATTATGACCTTGTACAGGGACAATAACTGCAGGGCCGTAAAGGGAGGATACGAGACTGGACATTTGAGACTTGACATATAAAAACTGACAGGCCCCGCGAGTAATGCAATAGAGAAAGGAGACCTGGAGAGTATGCAGATCACAGATGTACGTGTTCGCAAAGTTGCGAAAGAGGGAAAATTAAAAGCCGTGGTATCTATCACGATCGATGATGAGTTCGTGGTTCATGATATTAAGGTGATAGAGGGAGAAAAGGGAATGTTCATCGCTATGCCGAGCAAGAAAGCTCTGGACGGCGAATACAGAGACATCGCACATCCGATTAATTCCGCTACAAGAGAGAGAATACAGACAACGATCCTCAACAGATATGAGGAATCGCTGGAAGAGGAAGAACCGGTTGTGGTTGACGAGATGTAAACAGGAAGGGCTGAAGAAGCCCGGTCTGTAAAACGCGGGAAAAGTGAATATGGAAAAGTAAAAGATCAGGCTGCCGCATTAGAGATAGTGCGGCAGCCTGATCTTTTATGTTCTATTTATCCGGCAGTTCAAATACCATCTTTTCCCCGCTTTTGGGATGCCTGAATTCGAGTCTGTATGCACATAGTTTAAGTGCATCCGCACCGGGGGTGTTCGGCATTCCGGTTTTATTGTACTGCTGTCCGTACTTCCTGTCTCCGACAAGCGGACATCCGATATGCGCCATCTGCACCCGGATCTGATGATGCCGCCCGGTGTCCAGTCTGATCTGTACGAGTGAAGTGACGGAGGAGGTATTCTTATAAGTTCCTTCCACCTTGTAGTGAAGACGTGCCAGTTTCGCTCCCGGTGTTTCTTTTGTGCAGATGCGGGATGTGTTGGTGCTCCCGTCTTTTACCATGTAATCTTCCAGTGTGCCCTCGGCCGGCTCGGGAACTCCGGCAACTGCGGCGCGGTAATATTTACCGAAACCGGAGGAGGTGAGCTGACGGTTCAGATCTTTCGCGGCAGCAGGCGTTTTGGCGAATACGAGCAGTCCTTCCACCGGCTGGTCGAGACGGTGGATCACGGCGAGATAAGGTGCTTTGTTCCTATTGCCGGCGGTGTATGTGCCGGCCAGATAATTTTTTAAAAGGCTTACCATATCGGCTGTAGTTACCCGGGCACTCTGGACCGGTACTCCCGCGGGTTTGTGACAGACGATGATTTGAGGATCTTCATATATAATTAGTGTCCTGATGTCCGGCTTCATTGTTTCTGTTCCTTTCTTGACTTTTATACAGGCAGCGGCTAAACTGATTATTATATAAAATAATTGAGAGGTCAAGCTTTTTAAGGAGGCAGTTCATGATAAATAACGACTGGGAAAGATTCGGGGACGAGATACGCAGGACAATCCAGAATGCAGTGGACAGCAGAGACTTCAGCAGGCTGAACCAGACCGTCTCGGACACCATCGGAAAAGCAATGGATACAGTATCCCGCGGGATGAAAGGAGCACAGAACGGCAGCGGCGGCGGGTATGGAAATAACGCACGGCAGAATGGTTCGGACGTCAGGGGTGCGGCAGGGGTCAATATGGACAGTGTATTCGGGAATAATCCTGCGGCATGGAAAAAGAACTATAATACAGGACGAGCGGACGCCGGGAGACAGCCACAGCAGCAGGCGGCAGCATCTCCGAAGAAGCTGCTTTATCTGAAAGGAACATCCACAAGGATCGGCGGAATATTTCTGGCGGTGACGGGATATATTTTCACCGCCGGTTCTGTTATATTTCTGCTGTTTCTGGCATTGGGAGCTGCGGCGACGGGACTGGATATTGTGCTGAAAGCAGCGCTGATAATCTTCGGGCTGTTCGGAATCGCTTTTCTTATTATGGCTCTTGCGGGTACGAATATGGTATGTTCTGTAGGCAGGTTCCGGAAATATGTCAAGGTAATCAAAGAGAGAGAGTACTGTGACATAAAAGAACTTGCCCAGAAAACAGGGCGGTCTGTAAAAGCAGTGGTGAAAGACCTGAAGAAGATGATCAGAAAGGGATGGTTCCGACAGGGACATCTGGACGAGCAGGGGACGTGTCTGATGACCAGTAATGAGGCTTACAGCCAGTACACTGCCCTGATGGAGCGGACTAAGAGAGAGAAAGCTGAACGCGAGGCTGCTGCGGCAAAGCAGAAGGAGGAATTTTCGAAACTCTCTCCTGAAGTACAGAAGATTGTTCAGGCCGGAGATGAATATGTGAGAAAGATCCGGGAGGCAAATGACGCGATCCCGGGCGAGGAGATATCTGCCAAGATATCAAGAATGGAAATGCTCGTAGACCGGATATTTGACCGGGTGGAGGAGCATCCGGAATCGATCGATGATATCCGGAAACTGATGGAATACTACCTCCCCACAACAATCAAACTTCTGGATGCATATGAAGATCTGGATGCACAGCCGGTTCAGGGAGAAAATATTGTTACAGCTAAGCGGGAAATTGAGAAAACGATAGATACGCTGAACACAGCATTTGAAAAACTTCTGGACGATCTGTTCCAGGATACGGCTTGGGATCTGTCCTCTGATATCTCTGTGCTGCAGACAATGCTGGCACAGGAAGGACTGACCGAGGACGGTCTGAAAAGTGCGGGGAAGAATATTTAAACAGAGCGAAGCGGATTATGGGGAGCCGCTTTCCATATTACCGGTTAAAATGCAGAATAAATGGAGGAAAAGAAAATGGGCAATGATTTTCAGGACGTAAGCACAGCACCTACACTGACACTGGATCCTTTCCAGACACAGGAGGCAAAGCAGCCGCCTGCTGAGGAGAAGAATGAAGAACCGGCTCTGGATGAGAGTATCCTTACTGATGAAGAACGCAGGACAGTGGACGCATTTGCGCAGCAGATTGATCTGACCAACTCCACTCTGGTGCTGCAGTACGGAGCGGGAACTCAGAAGAAGATGGCAGATTTCTCAGAAGATGCGCTCAACAATGTGCGCTCGAAAGATCTCGGGGAAGTGGGCGAACTTTTAAGCGGCGTAGTAAAAGAACTGAAAGGATTCGATGAAGAGGAAGAAAAAGGCGGAATCTTCGGGCTCTTTAAAAAAGCGTCCAACAAGATCGAATCCATGAAAGCAAAGTATGCCAAAGCCGAGGCAAATGTCAATGAGATCGTGAAGGTACTTGAGAAGCATCAGGTACAGCTTATGAAAGATACCGCTCTTCTGGACAAGATGTACGAGCTGAACCTGACTTATTTTAAGGAATTGTCCATGTATATTCTCGCAGGAAAGAAAAAGCTGGCGGAAGTAAAAAACACACAGCTCAAAGAGCTTCTGGACAAAGCAAAAATGTCCGGACTTCCGGAGGATGCACAGGCGGCAAAAGATCTGGATTCTATGTGTAACCGGTTTGAGAAAAAGATCCATGACCTGGAGCTGACGAGAATGATCTCGATCCAGACAGCGCCGCAGATCCGGCTTGTTCAGAACAATGATACGCTGATGGTGGAGAAGATCCAGTCCACTATTGTCAATACAATACCTCTGTGGAAGAGCCAGATGGTGCTCGCCCTCGGCGTGGAACATTCTGCACAGGCTGCAGCCGCGCAGAGGGAAGTGACGGACATGACTAACGAACTTCTGAAGAAGAATGCGGAAAAGCTGAAGATGGCAACGATCGACACGGCGAAAGAATCTGAGCGGGGAATTGTGGATATGGAGACACTCAAAGCCACGAACGAGTCTCTGATCTCTACGCTGGACGAAGTCATGAATATCCAGAGAGAGGGACGCCAGAAGAGGGCGGAGGCAGAGCAGGGCCTGCGGAACATGGAGCAGGAACTCAAAGCAAAGCTGCTGGAGATCCAGGGATAAAGGTGCCTGCTTATAACAGACGGCAGAGCGGCAACAACAAAAGAGCAGGTTGACATACTGCGTGATTTCGGTTAAAATCACAGTTGCGAAAAGCGATGAACGGGATTAGTATATACAAGAAAATGCCACAGAGAGAAGGCGGATGGTGCGAGCCTTTTGCAGGACTGTATAGAACCGGCCCGGGAGCTTCTGCATGAAAGTGCAGCGTATTGTTCCGCGTTAAGGACGAAAGAGTGAACTGCGCAGGCGCAGTTAATTAGGGTGGTACCGCCGGGATATCCGGTCCCTTGTTATGAGGGACTTAAGATGTCCCGGCGTTTTGTTTTCAAGTCTGAGTATGCGAATCCGGGCTGCCGCACGCGGACAAAACGTATTTTGACTGATATTGTATTAAAAGGAGAAGAAAAATGGCAAAGGAAAAGAAACTGGTACGGTCTATCACATCCAGAGATGAAGATTTCGCCCAGTGGTATACGGACGTTGTACGCGAGGCGAAACTGTGCGATTATTCAGGGGTAAAAGGCTGCCTGAACTATCTGCCCAACGGCTACGCGCTGTGGGAGAATATCCAGGCAGATCTTGACAAACGTTTTAAAGAGACAGGCGTAGAAAATGTATATCTTCCGGTATTGATCCCGGAGAGCCTGCTCCAGAAAGAGAAGGACCATATCGAGGGCTTTGCTCCCGAGGTGGCATGGGTGACACACGGCGGAATGGAGCCGCTTCAGGAGCGCTTCTGTATCCGTCCGACATCCGAGACTCTGTTCTGCGACGTATGGAGCAAGACTGTGCAGTCCTACCGTGACCTGCCGAAAGTATGGAATCAGTGGTGTTCCGTTCTCCGTTGGGAGAAAACCACAAGACCGTTCCTCCGTTCCAGAGAGTTCCTGTGGCAGGAAGGCCATACAATCCATGCGACATACGAAGAAGCGGAAGAGCGCACAAAGATGATGTGGGAAGTCTACAAGAGCTTTGTAGAGGATGACCTTGCAATTCCGGTTGTGGCAGGACGCAAAACGGAGAGTGAGAAATTTGCCGGAGCGCAGGATACTTACACGATTGAGGCGCTGATGCACGACGGACAGGCGCTGCAGTCCGCGACGAGCCATTTCTTCGGAAATGCATTTCCGGATGCGTTCAATATCAAATATGCAGACAAGAATAACGAGCTTCACAGTGTATACGAGACTTCATGGGGCCTGTCAACAAGGATCATCGGCGCGATCATCATGGTACACGGCGATGACAGCGGTCTGGTGCTTCCTCCGAGGATCGCGCCGGTCCAGACGAGAGTCATTCCGATCGCACAGCACAAAGAGGGCGTGCTCGATAAAGCAAATGAGCTTCTCGATGCGTTGAAGGCAGCAGGCTACCGTGCGAAGATCGATGAGTCCGAGAAGAGCCCGGGATGGAAGTTCAGTGAGCAGGAGATGCTCGGCATTCCGACACGTATCGAGATCGGACCGAAGGATATTGAGAACGGACAGGTTGTAGTTGTACGCCGTGATACGAGAGAGAAGATCGTTGTTTCCATCGATGAGATCACGACAAAGCTCGGCGAAATCCTCGAGACGATCCAGAAAGATCTCTATGCAAAGGCGAAAGCATTCCTGGATGACCACATCAGCACAGCGACTACAATGGATGAGATGAAAGACGCTGTTCAGAATAAAAAAGGTTTCGTCAAAGCAATGTGGTGCGGTGAGGAAGCGTGCGAGGATGAGATCAAGGCTCAGACTGGCGGCGTGACATCCAGATGTATTCCTATGAAAGAAGAACATCTCTCCGATGTGTGCGTATGCTGCGGCAAACCGGCGAAACACATGGTTTACTGGGGAAGAGCATATTAAAATATCTGAAAATCAGTTGAGCTCTCCTGCGTGTCGTAATATAATAATATGATGGGATGAATGATTTTCAGAAAGGTATGAGAACACAATGATATACAATAATATTCTTGAAGCAATGGGAAATACACCTTTGATCCGTCTGGAACGTATGGCAGAAGAAGGAAGTGCGCAGATCCTTGTAAAGTTCGAGGGACTCAATGTAGGCGGTTCCATCAAGACGAGGACTGCTTATAATATGATACGGGACGCCGAGGAAAAAGGACTCATCAAAGAAGACACCATTATCGTTGAACCCACCAGCGGCAATCAGGGCATCGGCCTGGCTCTTGTCGGGGCAGTGCGCGGGTACAAGACAAGGATCATCATGCCTGACTCTGTCAGCGAGGAGCGCAGGAAGCTGATGAAGCATTACGGCGCTGAGGTTATCCTGATCCATGACGCCGGCAATATCGGGGAGTGCATTGAGGAATGTCTGAACACGGCACTGAAGATGGCGGAGGAAGATCCGAGAGTCTTTGTGCCTCAGCAGTTTGAAAATCCGGCCAATCCGGCAGTGCACAGATCTCAGACGGCTGTGGAGATTCTGGAGCAGGCAGACTGTAAGATCGACGGATTCTGCTCGGGGATCGGAACAGGAGGAACGATCACGGGAATCGGAGAAGTGCTCAAGGAGAAGAATCCGGAGATAGAGATCTGGGCGGTAGAGCCGGAGCACGCGGCGATTCTTTCCGGCGGTTCCATCGGGACGCATATCCAGATGGGAATCGGGGACGGCCTGATCCCGGCGATCCTGAATACGCAGATTTATGATGATATCTGTATTGTGACGGATGAGGAGGCAATCCAGACTTCCAGAGACCTTGCATCCAAAGAAGGAATTATGTGCGGCATATCGTCAGGAACTAACGTGGCTGCCGCGTTGAAACTGGCGAAGAAGCTGGGGAAAGGGAAGACGGTGGTAACGGTGCTTCCGGATACGGCGGAACGGTATTTCTCCACACCGCTGTTTGAGGAGTAAAATGTATAGTGGGAGAACGCCTGGAATAAAACAGGGCGTTCTCCTGCTTTTTCTAGAGCTTACCGGTTATGCAAGCATAAATCCGTCTCCTGACGCCAGATGGCGAACGTAAAAACAGTTCAGCCCGCGCCATTCGCAAAGCCGCACTGACGTGCTTAGCGCGGCAAAGCCGCATCTTTGCTCATAGGCAGGCGCTCAGCTCATCTGCCTGTCAGTCGCCGGATCCTTATGCAAGCATAAATCCGTCTCCTGACGTCAGATGGCTGAACTGTTTTATACAAAATTCTTGTAAAATCCCTTGACTTTCCAATATAAACGTAATAAACTAGTCTAGCGTGCACGAAAAGCATCGTTCTTTTTGTGCGCCAAAAAGGATAATGACAAGATTATCCGCAGCCCCTCACGGAATAGCCCGTGGGGAAACGAATAATTCATAGGAGGTGAAAAGGAATGCCAACATTTAACCAGTTAGTTAGAAAAGGAC
>CAJFGR010000034.1 GCA_904377845.1 uncultured Ruminococcus sp.
GCATACCGCCTTTTCTTGTTATCCAGCCCTCCGGCTGTATCGGTTGAGCAAAAGTCAGCGTGGGATTGATGTGGTATCTTTATCTAAGTGAACCCCCCGACTCCCATTTGGAGACTGTCTGCCTGGATACGTCCAGCTGCTCCGCAAGCTGTTCCTGAGTAATATCTTTTCTCTTTCTGTAAAACTGTAAATTTTCTCCAAAACTCATCGCCTGTACCTGCCTTTCTCTATCCGGCCGCCCGGATTATCCTGTATCACTTTTATATAAGACCGGTCAGGATAGAAGGGGAATCCTTCATCCTGACCTGATTATAGGAAATGCGCAGTGTAAACACAAGCGCGTTCATGTTGCATTTGAAGAAATTTATGTAAACCTGCGGTTGCATCCGCGTATTTGCGCGGTTTCACCGTTTTATCGCTTCCCGGCCCTTTATGCTTTCCTGCCGGAAATCTTTACAGCTACTCCCTCCACGATCAGACAAAGTATGATCACCACCGCCATATCCGGCAGTGTATTGCCCACCGGTATGTCGATCGTCATGAGCCACCGGTAGACGATAAATCCGATCAGCCAGATCACCAGGTTCTTCCAGTCGAAATCTGTCAGTTTCTTATCTTTTCTCAGGATGAACACATCCGCGATCTGCACCGCGATCATGGGAGCGAACACAGAACCGATAAGATAGAGGAAATCTGTGATATCATCCATCGGGAAAATGATGGCCGCAATCGTACCGATGACCGTCACCACGATGCCCACATGATTTCCTTTCAGTTTCGCAAATATGGACTCGGATGACACGCCCGCTGAATATGCGTCAAGGAACGTAGTCGTGACAGTGGAGAAGATCACGATCAGGAGCGCCGCAATGCCGAGTCCGGCTTTCGCCATGATTATGGCGATATCTGTCTCGCCGGTGTAGATGGCGGCTCCCATACCGATCACATACATCCAGCAGCTCACCAGACCGTAGACAATCACGCTTGCCGCAGTGGCTTTCACCGGTTTCTCTGCCTCTCTTGTATAATCGCTGATAACAGGCAGCCAGGAGAGCGGCATTGCCACGGACAGTTCTACTGCCGCGCCAAAGCTCATAGCATCACTGCTCAAATCCGCGCCTGCGTCCGATCCGCCGAAGAAGATGACTCTGCACAGCAGGATAGTCAGGATAAAGAGTGCTGCCATGGCGATCGTATTGATCTTGCCAAGATTGGTCACTCCGACAGCGATCCAGAGAACGATCAGCGCACCGATCACGATGCACCACACCCATGCGCCGTTGTGGAAGATCCCGTCTGCGGCAAGGGCTCCGTCATAGATCATGATGGCTGTCCATCCGACAAGCTGGAGGACATTGAGTACGGCAAAGAGCAGCCCGCCCTTCTGTCCGAAGCTCATTTTCACTGTCTCCATGGCGCTCTTTCTCATTCTCGCGCCGATCAGTCCGGCAAAGAACATCATGCAGCAGCCGATAATATGTCCGATGATGACCGCTGCAAGACCTCTCTGGAATCCAAGCGGAGCAAGATAGGTTCCGGTCAGGATCTCGGCAATGGATACACCGGCGCCGAACCAGATCAGGCCGTTTTCATATACTGAAGTACGTTTTGTTTCCATGTCAGACTGTCTCCTTTCCGGCAGAAGGCATATCTGTTTCTGTCTCTGTACTTTCCGGTGTTCCTTTAGCTGTATCTTCCGGAGTCTTTACATATTCCCCTGTAATGTCAAAAGCATGGTTCATCGGACCGCTGCCTTTGCCAAGATCAAGCATAGCGCCCAACGCACCGGAGATATATGCTTTCGCCCGCTCTACGGATGTATCCATATCAAACCCTTTCGCCAGATTAGATGCAATCGCGCTGGACAGGGTGCATCCTGTTCCGTGGGTATTCGGATTGTCAATACGCTTTCCGTAGAACCAGCGGTAACTTCCGTTTCTATAGAGCAGATCATTGGCGTCATTTAACTGATGTCCGCCTTTTAACAGGACGGCGCAGTGATAGTTCTCACTGATCTTCTCTGCGGCTTTTATCATATCTTCCTCGGTTCTGACTTCCATGCCTGAGAGCACTTCCGCCTCCGGAATGTTGGGCGTCAGAATATCTGCCATAGGGAGCAGTCTTTCCTTCAGCGTATCTATCGCATCATCGCTGATCAGCTTTGCCCCGCTGGTGGCCACCATAACCGGATCGACCACGATATTCTCCGCCTGATATTCTCCAAGTTTCTCTGCAATGGCAATGATCAGCTCCGCTGATGATACCATCCCGATCTTGACCGCATCCGGACGGATATCCGTGAAAATGCAGTCAATCTGCTGTTTTAGAAATTCAGGAGATGCCTCCATAATTCCTGCTACGCCGGTCGTATTCTGTGCAGTCAGTGCAGTGATCGCGCTCATGGCAAACACACCATTCGCAGTCATTGTCTTGATATCTGCCTGAATTCCGGCGCCTCCGCTGGAGTCACTTCCAGCGATTGTTAATGCTGTTCTCATTTTCCTCATCCTTTCCTCTTTCGTGTTATGCGTATCCCTGTCTGCCATATAAGGCTGTCGTCATTTTCCGGATATGCACTCAGCATTAATTTTATATAGCGGCAGAAAGTGGTGCCCCCGGCCTGCCGCTGAAAGGATACAGATACAGACTGTATCCTGAAAAGTGTCCGCATTTGTCAGATCGCACATCCTGTGCGTCAGGCTATGCGGACGCTCTTTTCCAGAATATATTAAAATCTTTGAACTCGGGCAGATAGATATCCGCCGTATTCCAGATATGGGCAAGATCCCGGTCGCTTGCCTTGTCGTAGACTCCCACTGTCTTAAATCCCGCCCTTTTTGCAGTCTGAAGCGCGTGCAGCGCATCTTCAAACACCCACGTCTCGGAAGGCTCCGTATCGATCTGCAGCGCCGCGGCATAATAGATATCCGGCTGGCTCTTGCTGCTGCCAATCTCGGAGCAGGTAAAAATACCCTGGAAATACGAAAAAATCTTCAGCCTTTTCAGAGCGGCTTCCGCATTTTCCCGGTCACCGGACGTGGCAATCACCATAGGGATCTTTCTTTCGCGGAACTCCTGAAGGTACTGGCGTACGCCCTCTTTCAGCGGGACACGGTTTTCATAGAAGTCCTGCACCTCCCGGTTCAGGCCCTTTATGATTTCCTCCGGCGTCTTATCAAGGTGATAGTGGGAAATCAGATAGTCAGCTCCCTCTTCTAAGCTCATGGTAAACAATGTATCCCCAAGGCCTTTCTCTGCCTCGATTCCCAGTCTGTTCAGATAGAGTTCTCCTAAGTTTTCCCAGACAGGCATGGAATTTAACAATACCCCGTCCACGTCGAATATCACTCCTCGGATCATCTTCCCGAATCCTCCTTTTTTGCAGTCAGTTTACTGAATTTAATTCACTGCTGCGCTTTCAGCATCTCTTCTGTACAATTTTTCAGATGCTGTGCTGCTTCCTTAATATCTTTCTGCGCAAAGATGGCGCTGATCACAGCAATACCACAGATCCCTGTGCCTGCGAGTTCCTTTACATTGTCCGCAGTAATGCCGCCGATGGCGATGACCGGTATATCCACGGCTTCGCAGATTGCCTTTACCGTCTCATGACTTACTTCCACCGCATCAGCCTTGGAACCTGTTTGGAACACTGCCCCCACACCGAGGTAGTCTGCTCCGTGCTCCTGCGCCTTTAAAGCCTGCTCCACCGTCTGGGCGGACACACCGATAATCTTGTCCGGTCCCAGCTTTTTCCGCACATCTCCCGCTTCCATATCGCTCTGTCCTACATGAACACCGTCTGCGTTGATCTGCGCTGCGATCTCTACATTATCATTGATCACAAACGGTACATGGTACTGTGCGCACAGCTTCTGGATCTCTTTCGCCTCTTCGAGAAATGCAGCCTCGTCCAGATTCTTTTCTCTGAGCTGGACAAAAGTCACTCCGCCTTTTAACGCTTTCTCCACCTGAGCATAAAGAGTTTCCCCGTTCAGCCAGCTGCGGTCTGTGACCGCGTAGAGGAGCAGATCCTCTTTCTTACAGTTTCCCTGATTATCTGATCTCATATTTTGCTCCTTCCTCAAGCTCTTCGCCCGTCATGTTGTAGATGGCGTCGATGATCCGGTTGCGGTATGTAGCGTTCCCGTCGCCCTCCTGCATCCGGCTCCAGCCGATCTCGCCTGCCAGTCCCATGACACAGACAGCCGCTGCTGCCGCCTCCAGCGGATGGTCCGGATTCGCGGTAACATAAGCTGTCATCATTCCGGAAAGCTGGCATCCGGTTCCGGTGATCTTTCCCATCTCTGGTCTTCCGTTGCGGATCACATAGCAGGTCTTCCCGTCAGACACAAGGTCGATAGCTCCGGTCACGGCAATGATTGTTCCTGTTTCTTCCGCGAATTTCTTTACAAATGCCACTGCCTCGTCGAGATTTTCCTCTGTCACCGCGTCCGCTACATCTGCATCCACGCCCTTTGTAGTGCCGCTTCCAAGAGCAAGTGTCTTGATCTCGGATATATTTCCGCGGATCACGGACAGTTTCAGTTCTTTCATCAGTCCCAGCGCTGTATTTGTGCGCAGCGCGCTGGCGCCGGCGCCCACCGGATCAAGCAATACGGGATGTCCCAGCTCGTTCGCTTTCTTTCCTGCGCGGAACATTCCCTCAATGCTTGTCTTGTGAAGGGTTCCGATATTGATGTTAAGACCGCCGCAGACAGACGTAATGTCTTCCACATCCTCTGCCTCGTCGGACATGATCGGGCTGCCGCCGCAGGCCAGAAGCACATTTGCCACATCATTTACAGTTACATAGTTTGTAATATTATGTACCAGCGGTACTGTATTTCTTACATTTTCCAGATATTCTCTCATCGTATTTCCGCCTTTCATTTGGATGTTCCATAGAATAATCGGATAGGGGATTCCCCCCTATCCGCCTGCGATACCGCACAGCTCACAGCTTCGCTGCTCGCTGTCCGTTGCCCGGCAAATGTCTGCCCGTGCGAGCACGGCAGCCGCTTGCTGCTTCCAGCTCACAGCTTCGCTGCTCGCTGTCCGTTGCCCGGCAAATGTCTGCCCGTGCGAGCACGGCAGCCGCTTGCCGGGCTTATCGCACAAAAAAACGGGGACCTTATAAGGGTACGCCCGCATCAGTAGTTTATCTATGTTCCCTACGTTGGCATTACCCAAATCAGGTGGCGGGTCGAAGCGATTCATCTTCCTCTCAGCCTGCTTGATACGCAAGCTCCCCGTTTTTTCATATGTGTTTCAGACAATCTTACTTAACAGTTCAGCCATCAGGAATGGGCTGGACTAATTTATGCTTGCATAAGGATCAGTCCGGCCCGTTCCTGATGAGCCGAGCGCCAGTCAATGAGCAAAGAAGCGGCATCGCCGCAGTAAGCACGGCAGTGCGTCTTTGCGAATGGCGCGGGCTGAACTGTTATATCTTTCTGCAAATATGTTGCATCAGTGCTTTATTTTCTGGGGTTCTGCATCCAGATTTCCCAGATAAACATCAAACACTTTCATCTTCTTCATCGCTGTCACGAGCACCGCCGCTATGATGGTGCCTCCGCAGCTTGAGACGAAGAATGGAATGACAAAGCCAAATACTGCGCTCTCACTTCCCATGATCAGTGTCGCGATCGGATAGCTTAAAAGACCGCCGATAACTGATGTCCCGAACAGCTCTCCCACATAAGCAAACGGAAGGTGTTTTCCGTACTTATAGAGCAGGCCGCACAACAGCGCTCCGCACATAGAGCCCGGAAATGCAAGCAGCGTGCCGGTTCCCATCAGATTTCTTAAAAGGCTGGTTACAAACGCCATGCCCACCGCATAGCCTGGTCCTAAGAACACTCCTCCGAGAATGTTGATAAAGTGCTGGACCGGAGCGCATTTAGATGCTCCTACCGGAATCGACAGCGGTGAACAGACGATACCGACCGCTACCAGTATCCCCGCAAGGGCAAGTTTCCTTACATTGACATTTTTCATGTCTTTCCCTCCTGTACACATGACGGTCGATGCTCGCTGGCATCCTCTCACTCCGGAACACGGATTCCCTCGCATATTGTTTTCGTATCGCGTACAGTGAAAACCCGGAACGGCGCTCCCCGCCCGGTAAAACCTCTTTCGTGTAATCTTTCATTCGATTGTCCGAAAGTAATGTTACCACGTCCGCATAAAAAATGCAATAAGGTTGATCACCGCCGTCAGTACCCATACGATCCCGAATGCGAGTAATTGTTGACTTCTCGTTGTACGGTATCTGGAACAGTAAAAAAAGCCGTTAAAGATACATATAAGCGCCATTAGCCCTGTCGCTTCCAGCCCTTTTACACCGCAGTATATAAGCAGGAGGACAAAAAGCGACAAAAGACCCGCCATCCCTGTCCGGATATTTCCAAGATATGTAAGCTGGGCCATATCCGCCACATTCATAATGTTGCGCTCGCTTTTTTCCCTGACTTTTTCCTCCGGTATGAGCTCCCCGCTGAGCAGATCATTGACGCCTACTCTTAGAATTCTGCTGAGCGGCTGGAGCAGGGAGAGATCCGGCATACACCGCCCGTTCTCCCACTTCGATACGGCACGGTCTGTAATGCCGAGTTTGTCTGCCAGTTCTTTCTGCGTAAGATTCAGTTCTTTTCTTCTGCGGGCGATGAACAATCCGATCTTCTGCTGATCCATGCAATCCCCTCCTGTGTGATGATGTAAAACGGCAATTCAGCCATCAGGAATAATTCGGGCTGAACTGCTATAATGCGAAAAGGCAGGAAGTTCATTTTCTCTTCCTGCCTCTAATATACATCCCGACACGCAAAAAGTAACCATACCGGTGGTTGAGTCAGGTCATTTTATGAAATGATATCAAATAAACTTAACTGAACAGCCTTATTTTTTTCTTCAAATTTATGCAGATACTCAAATATCTGTGCGTTATCGTGTACTATTCCATTATCCTCACATATTTGATGAAAGAGCTTCATAAGCATATCATTGTTGGGGCTGTTCAGCTGATACTGTGTACCGTAAGTCCGGATATACTTTTCCTTCATGTGGGGGAACAGCCAGACAACCGTAGGGATCCCCGCATCACGCAGTGTTCGCAGGACTGCTGCCCGTTCTTGTGTCGTACTTACATTCGGCTCGATTTTTCTGCATAAGTCTTCATCACAGGTTGTCAATGTCATCTGCACTACACATTTCGTTTTGTCAATAATAGCTTTTAGCAGATCCAGATCTCTTAATACCCGGGCTGATTTTGTTATCAATGTAAAACCAAAACCATATTGATACGCTAATGATAATGCTTTTCTGACATTACCGATTTCATCTTCAAGCGGAATATAAGGATCTGTCATAGAGCCGGTACCTAACATACACTTCGAACGTTTCCTTCTCAATGCACTCTCCAACAGCTCGATCGCATTTTCCTTAATTTCAATATCTTCAAAATCATGGTCCATATGATAGCACTTGCTTCTCGAGTCACAGTATATGCAGCCATGGGTGCAACCTCGATACAGGTTCATTCCGTTTGATGAAGATAAAATACCCTTTGCTTTTTTAAAGTGCATAAACTTTTCCTTTATATATTTTCAGTCTCAATGAATCAATACATCATATTCTAGCATGGAGGTATTGTGTTGTAAACTAACGCGCATTGAATACAAAATTCAATACACGAAGCATGAGAAAACTGGTATAATAATCACATTGAAACTCTAAGATAAAGGAAGATATAATTATGTCAGTAGAAATTGTAAGAAATTATTTTAAGGAAAACAATATTGATAAAGAGATTCTGGAGTTTCCTGTCTCCAGCGCCACAGTGGAACTGGCTGCACAGGCCGTAGGTGTAGAACCGGCGCGTATTGCAAAAACGCTCTCTTTCTATACAAAGGAAAAGGACGCGGCGATCCTCATCGTAACTGCCGGGGATATGAAAATTGACAACAGTAAATTCAAGCATTTCTTCGGAATGAAAGCGAAGATGCTCGCACCGGAGGACGTGGAAAAACTGACCGGTCATGCCATCGGAGGCGTATGTCCTTTCGGGAATCCGGAAAATGCATCTGTATATCTGGATGTTTCTCTGAAAAGATTCGAGACTGTTTTTCCCGCTGCAGGGAGCGGCAATTCTGCCGTAGAGATGACCTGCAGTGAACTGGAGCAGGACTCAAATTCAAAAGAATGGATTGATGTATGCAAATAAAGCATACCAATAAATATAGCGGTATTTTTAAGTCCCGGCACTTTTAACTTTTAATGAATAATCCGGAAGGAGGGTATTTCAATGGCAAAATATGTTATGGCGCTGGACGCCGGAACGACAAGCAACCGATGTATTCTTTTTAATGAGAAGGGGGAAATATGCAGTGCGGCGCAGAGAGAATTTACACAGTATTTTCCCAGACCCGGCTGGGTCGAGCACGATGCAGACGAAATCTGGGCCAGTCAGCTCGGAGTAGCGGTGGAAGCCATGAGTAAAATCGGCGCGTCCGCAGAGGACATTGCGGCCATTGGCATTACCAATCAGCGGGAAACGGCTATTGTATGGGATAAGGAGACAGGAGATCCCGTCTATCACGCGATCGTATGGCAGTGCCGCAGAACGTCTGAATACTGCGATTCTCTCAAAGCAAAAGGACTGACTGATAAATTCAGGGAAAAGACCGGCCTTGTCATTGACGCCTACTTCTCCGGCACTAAGATAAAATGGATTCTGGACAATGTGCCTCACGCAAGAGAACGGGCAGAAAAGGGGGATCTTCTCTTTGGTACGGTAGAGACATGGCTTATCTGGAAGCTGACAAAAGGCCGAGTCCACGTAACTGATTATTCGAATGCATCACGTACCATGCTCTTTAACATTACTACACTGCAGTGGGATGATGAAATTCTTAAAGAATTAGATATTCCGAAATGTATGCTTCCCGAAGTCAGGCCTTCGAGCTGTATCTACGGCATGACCGATCCGTCTTTTTTAGGCGGTTCTATTCCCGTCGCCGGAGCGGCCGGAGATCAGCAGGCGGCTCTGTTCGGACAGACCTGCTTCAATCCCGGAGAAGCAAAGAATACATACGGAACCGGATGTTTTCTCCTTATGAATACCGGAGAAAAACCAGTGTTCTCCAGAAACGGTCTGGTAACAACTATTGCCTGGGGACTGAACGGAAAAATCAACTATGCCCTTGAAGGGTCTATCTTCGTTGCCGGAGCCGCCGTCCAGTGGCTCAGAGATGAAATGCGTCTTATCGATTCTGCCGAAGATTCAGAATATATGGCAATGAAAGTAAAAGACACTAACGGATGTTATGTTGTTCCGGCATTTACAGGCCTGGGCGCTCCCTACTGGGATCAGTATGCCCGCGGAACTATTGTAGGTATCACCCGGGGCGTAAACAAATATCATATTATACGCGCCACACTGGAATCTCTCGCGTATCAGGTGAATGACGTACTGACTGCCATGAAGGCAGACTCCGGCATAGATCTGGCTGCGCTCAAGGTAGACGGAGGAGCCAGTGCGAATAATTTTCTGATGCAGACTCAGGCAGATATCATCAATGCACCGGTTAACCGTCCGGTCTGTGTAGAGACCACTGCCATGGGCGCCGCATATCTGGCCGGACTGGCCACGGGTTACTGGAAAGACAAGGAAGATGTAGTCAGGAACTGGGCAATCGACCGGACTTTTACTCCCGCCATTGATGAGGCGGACAGGAAAAAACGCATCAAAGGCTGGGAAAAAGCTGTCCGGTATTCTTACGGCTGGGCTAAGGATGACTAAGCCGACAGTCATTTAACCCCCTCACCACACCTGCAGAAAAGAAATGCAGAAAAGGAAACGTAATATATGTATGACGTAATTATCATCGGAGCCGGTGTATCCGGCTCCGCCATTGCAAGGGAATTATCCCGATATCAGCTAAAACTGTGCGTACTGGAACGGGAAGAAGATGTATGCTGCGGTACATCCAAGGCAAACAGCGGCATTGTCCATGCAGGTTTTGATGCCGAGCCCGGAACACTCATGGCAAAATTAAACGTACGTGGGAATAAAATGATGGAATCTCTGTCTCATGATCTTGATTTTCCTTTCATAAGGAACGGTTCCCTTGTCGTATGCCATACCGCCGATGATATTTCCCGTCTGGAAGAGCTGAAAGCACGCGGAGAGAAAAACGGAGTAAAAGATCTGCGCCTCCTGAATCGTAACGAACTCAAACAAATGGAAACCAACATCAGCGATGATGCCGCAGCCGCACTCTACGCTCCCAGCGGGGGCATTGTATGTCCTTTCGGACTTAATATTGCTCTTGCAGAGAACGCAGCGGCAAACGGCGCAGAATTCCGGTTTCATACCGAAGTCACCGATATAAGGAAATCCGGAGATTGCTGGATTCTTTCTACAAAAAGGAGCGGGGAATACCGCACTAAAATCGTAGTCAATGCAGCAGGCGTCTATGCAGACCGGTTTCACAATATGGTCAGCAGCCGTAAGATTCACATTACTCCCCGCAAGGGCGAGTACTGTCTTCTGGACCGAACCTGCGGGAATCATGTAACTCATACCGTGTTCGCCCTTCCCGGAAAATTCGGCAAAGGGGTGCTTGTCACGCCTACCGTTCACGGGAACCTGCTGATCGGTCCCACCGCCAGCGACATCATTGACAAAGAGGGAACCGATACAACTTCAGCCGGACTTGCACAGGTCATATCAAAAGCAGGCATGAATGTAAAGAATATTCCCCTGAATCAGGTTATCACTTCTTTTGCCGGGCTCAGAGCCCATGAGGACGGGCACGAATTCATTATCGGAGAGCCGGAAGATGCCGCGGGATTTATCGACTGTGCGGGAATCGAATCTCCCGGCCTTACAAGCTGTCCTGCCATCGGCGAAATGATATCCGGTATCATATGCCGGAAGCTGACCCCTGAGCGCAAAACCGGTTTTATCGCAGAACGGAAAGGATTTCTAAATCCCGGGGCACTCACTCCCGCCGAGCGGAACAGCCTGATCCGGGAGAAGCCTGCATACGGGAATATTATCTGCCGGTGTGAGACAGTCTCGGAAGGTGAGATCATCGATGCAATCCGCCGTCCTGTCGGCGCCAGATCACTGGATGGCGTCAAACGCCGTGTCCGTGCCGGCATGGGGCGCTGCCAGGCTGGTTTCTGTATGCCGAAAGTAATGGAAATCCTTTCGCGGGAGCTGGGTGTACCCGTCGACGAAATCACAAAATCCGGAAGAAATTCTCATATTATCGTCGGAACGAATACAGGTGGTGAGCGCGTATGAAAACTTATGATATTGTAATTATCGGAGGCGGCCCCGCCGGGCTGGCAGCAGCGGTTTCCGCAAAAGATCACGGAATAGACAGTATTCTCATTCTGGAGCGCGACAGGGAACTGGGCGGAATTCTGAACCAGTGCATTCACAACGGATTTGGCCTGCACACTTTCGGCGAAGAACTTACAGGTCCGGAATATGCCGCCCGCTTTATCGCCCAGGCCATGGACCGCAGGATCGAATATATGCTCAATACAATGGTAGTTGATATTTCTGCCTTTCATACCGGCGAACCGCTCCCGGTCAAAAAAGTGACCGCTATAAACTCCGAAGACGGATTCTTTGAGATAACTGCGAAGGCAGTCATCCTTGCAATGGGCTGCCGGGAGCGTCCCCGCGGTGCACTGAATATTCCGGGATACCGCCCGGCAGGTATATTCTCGGCGGGCACGGCGCAGCGTCTTGTCAATCTGGAGGGATATCTTCCGGGACGGAAAGTTGTAATCCTCGGTTCCGGAGATATCGGCCTTATCATGGCGCGCAGGCTGACCCTGGAGGGAGCTGAGGTACAAGCCGTAGCTGAAGTCATGCCCTATTCCGGCGGCCTGAAGCGTAACATTGTCCAATGTCTGGAGGATTACGGCATTCCTTTAAAGCTGAGCCATACCGTCATCGACATCAGAGGAAAAGATCGGGTCGAGGGCGTTACAATTTCCCGGGTGGACGATAACCGCAGGCCGATTCCGGGAACCGAAGAATATTATCCCTGTGATACGCTTCTTCTCTCGGTGGGTCTGATTCCTGAGAATGAGCTGTCCGAAAAGGCCGGTGTGAAATTAAACCCTGCAACCCGCGGACCTGTTGTAAACGAAAGTCTTGAGACCAGCATACCAGGCATATTTGCCTGCGGCAATGTCCTTCATGTTCACGACCTGGTTGATTATGTATCGGACGAAGCCGCTGCTGCCGGCAGATGGGCCGCCCGTTTTATCGCCGCGCACGCTGCTGCGTCTTCCGATACATCGAACCATCTGTCCGCACCTGTTTCTGCGCCTGTTCAGACAGCGGACACAGAGAATGCCGTCTCAGTTATTTCTTCAGACGGTATCCGCTACACTGTTCCCTCTATCATACATCCCGGACGGATAGAAAAAAGTCTCACCGTGCGTTTCCGGGTTGATTCGGTTTATCACAACAGTTCCGCAGCCGTATATTTTGACAGTGAAAAAATAAAACAGAAAAAGAAACGAATCTTTGCCCCGGGCGAAATGGAAGAACTGAAGATCACAGAAGACGATCTTAAAAGCTGTCCCGGGCTGAAAACTATTACATTGAGAATCGAAAAAAAACAATAAAAGGAGAGTTTCCAATGGAAAGAACTATAACCTGCATCTGCTGTCCGCTTGGATGTCAGATAACGGTCGGCATGAGCGGCGGCGAAATCATCGATATATCAGGAAATTCCTGCATACGGGGCGAAAATTATGCCTGCAGAGAAATCACGGCTCCGGTGCGCACTGTCACCTCTACGGTCAAAGTAACCGGCGGCACTGCGCCAGTGGTATCAGTTAAAACAAGAAATGAAATTCCGAAAAATAAAATCTTTGATTGTATTCATTGCATCAAAAAAATATCGGCGGAAGCTCCGATCCACATTGGCGATGTACTCCTGCACAATGCAGCCGGAACCGGCGTCGATATCATAGCAACAAAAGAGATCCCCCGAGCCTGAGGGATCTCTCATATATTACAATGTATCTGACGGATACATTTCTTTTGTCACTTCATCTGTTTATCTCAGGAAATTCTCGATAATCACAGACTCCGCCTCTTCTTCATTGAGACCGAATGTTCTCAGTTTCACAAGCTGCTCGTCGTTGATCCTTCCGATAGCCGCCTCGTGGATGATCTGCGCGTCCACGTGTTTTGCATCAATCTCCGGAATGGAACTGATCTCTGCCTGATCCATAATGATGGAATCACACTGTACATGGGCGTGGCAGCGGTTGCTTCCGATTGCCCTCGGGTGGAATACCTGACGGGATTTGCCTTTGCCGACAGAACGGGAAACGATCCTTGCAGAACTGTCTTCTCCGTTTAACTCTACGTCAAAGTTGGAGACTGCAGTCTGATTGTCGTCTGTCATCAGTTTTTCCGTCACAAACAGTTTCGCATTATCGGCAAGCTCCACATAATTCTCGCGCTCTGTGGAATCCACGCCTCTGATCTGGGTTGTCTCAAGCGTAAATGTTGAATCCTCTCCCACATAAATCTTTGTCACAGGGTTGAGAACTTTCTGTCCGGTTCCGTTTCCCTCTGCGTAATGGTTTTCCACGTATTTTACATTACATCCTTTTCCTACATGGAATGCATGGATACCGTCATGGCGTGTCTCAGAACAGCCTTCGCCGTGAATCCCGCAACCTGCGACAATGGTCACATCGGCGCCGTCCTCGATGTAGAAATCATTGTATACAACATCAACGCCCTCCTTGCTCATAACGACCGGAATGTGTACCTGCTCGTCTTTTGCCTCGCCGCTGATATGAATGTCAATGCCCGGCTTATCCTCTTTCTTTACGATATGGATATGGCGGCTGTCGCCATGGCACACTGCCATACCGTTCAGTCTCAGATTATATGCGCCCTCCTGCTTAAATCCGTAGGAGTCGATCACCTTTAACACATCTTCCGTCACTTTGTCGAGCTCTGTTTTTGTCTGGTTTGCCTCTGTATTCTGTACTTTTGTCTGATTATTCTCCATAGAGCTCACCTCCCTTTTGTCTCCTGCACTCACAGGAATCCACTTCGTTTCCAAACAGTGTCGGCATGATATCTTTCGCATCGCCGATGGATTCAACTTTTCCATCTGAAATGACCATGATCCGGTCCGCCATCTGGATGATCCTCTCCTGATGTGAGATCAGGATCAGGCTCTCCTTCTTCTCTTTATGGATCTTCTCAAAGCGCTTGATCAGCATGGAGAAGCTCCAGAGGTCAATACCGGCCTCCGGCTCATCGAATATACAGAGCTTATGCTGTTTCGCCAGTACCGTTGCAATCTCGATTCTCTTCATCTCACCGCCAGAGAGAGTCGCATCCGCCTCACGGTCAATGTACTCCATTGCGCAGAGCCCCACGCTACTCAAAAGATTGCAGCACGTCTTCTCATCCAGCGGCTGTCCTGCTGCCAGAGACAGAAGCCTGCGCACCGTCATTCCTTTGAAACGGGGCGGCTGCTGGAATGCAAAGCCGATGCCCGCCTTGGCACGCTCGTCGATGGTGTAATCTGTAATATCCTGTCCGTCCAGAATAATCCTTCCGCCTGTCTCCTTATTGATTCCCATAAGCAGCTTGGCAAGCGTAGATTTACCGCCGCCGTTCGGGCCGGTGATCACAAGCATTTCTCCGTCATTTACAGTAAAGCTGACGTCTGAGAGGATCTCGGACTGTTTTCCTTCTTCTACCACGTCATATGATAAATGTTCTACCTGTAACATCTCTTAAGTTCACTTCCTTCTTTATATATGTGTAGTTAAAAACCGCTATGAAGAAAATCTGCGGAAAATCTCCTTATACCTGTCCGCATAGATACTTCCCCGTCTCCAAATGAAATTGAATTCATGGGAAATCTCAAAGCTTTTCAGAGGGATCCTCTTCAAAGTTCCTTCCCTAAGCTCATCCCGCACAGCAGTTTCATATAAAAATGTAATACCGCATCCGGCTTTTGTCAACTCCTTGATGGTCTGAAGGCTGCCGACTTCCATCACTTTATCAAAATCGTGGATACTTAAATTCTGGGCGTCCAGACAGCGCTCCAGCACTTCACGCGTTCCCGATCCCTCCTCGCGCACAAGCAGCCGTTCACGAAAAAGATTCTCAACAGATATTGTCTGCCCGGAAAATACAGACTCGCAAAGACCTGCAGGAGTTCCTTCGCTCTTTCCCTTCCAGACATAGTCCGGTGCGCAGACTGCAATATAATTTTCATCCGAATACTTCTGATGGTCATATTCATTCTTCTGGAAGAATCCTTCCACAAGGGCAAAATCAATGGTGCCCTCGTCCAGTTTTCTCAGAAGCTCCTGTGTATTATCCACGATCATGCAGATCTTTGCATCCGGATATTTTCTCAGATAGCGCTCCAGAATCCTGCCCATGAGCACGTCGCCGACCGTCCTTGTAGCGCCGAAGCGGATCTCCTCTTCCTCATCCGTCTTCTGCATCTGATTCTGCATGGAGATCTCATCATGCATCATCGTAAGAGACGCATTGCGCAGAATCTCTCCCGCCCCGGTAAGCCTCAGCTTCTTGCCCTCATATCGGAAAAGCTTTGTATTATAGTGCTTCTCCAGAAAATGAATGTGCTGGGACACCGCTGGCTGCGTAATATTCAGTTTTTCCGATGCTCGCGTGAAATTCATACACTGACATACAGTTAGAAAAGTCTCCATCCTGAAATCAAGCATTACCTCACTCCCCTTATCAACGGCAATACATTAATGACAATATGTAAAAGAAACCCGGGCGGAGGTTTATGAGAAAATCTCCGCCCAAATCTATACAGAACTACTCCCTGCGCACTATCATAACATATATTTATGATAAAATAAATATTAATAATTTTATTTTATTGTTTTTTTATGATATCTTATGATTCGTAGCCAGATATTGGAAAACAACGTCAATGAGTAAAACAGCGGCGTCAGCCGCAATAAGCACGAAGTGCGGTTTTACGAATGGCGCGGCTGAACTGCTGCATTATAAATCAACAAGGGAGAAAATAGAATGAACTTCGTAAAGAAAAATGGAGCAGGTCTCCTGCTCTGCCTTATCATTACAGTACCATCGTGGTTTCTCGGACAGGCAGTTCCCGTCATAGGCGGCCCGGTATTCGCCATACTGATCGGAATGATCCTTACACTGATCCTGACAAAAAAAGAGCCATTTACAGCGGGCGTCAATTATACGTCAAAGAAGATCCTTCAGGCGGCAGTCGTCTTCTTAGGCTTCGGCATGAACCTGACAGAAATCCTTGCCAAGGGAAAGCAGTCGCTTCCAATCATTATTTCTACGATTGCGACCTCCCTGATCATCGCATTTATCCTGTATAAAGCGCTGAAGCTCCGCACCAACAATGCAATCCTCGTGGGCGTAGGATCCTCGATCTGCGGTGGAAGCGCCATCGCAGCCACAGCACCTGTGATCGAAGCGAATGACGAAGAAGTAGCACAGTCCATCTCCGTTATCTTCCTCTTCAATGTACTCGCCGCCCTCATCTTCCCCACACTGGGAGGTATGCTGGGCTTAAGCAATGAAGGATTCGGGCTGTTTGCCGGAACCGCCATCAACGACACCTCCTCAGTCACTGCGGCGGCAACTGCATGGGACGGAATCCACGGCAGTAATACACTGGAATCTGCCGCCATCGTAAAAATGACAAGAACCCTTGCGATCATCCCGATCACACTGGTCCTTGCCATCTGGAGAGGCAGAAAAGAGAAGAATTCGGAAGGCTCTACTTTCAGCCTGAAAAAATCCTTCCCGTTCTTCGTACTATTTTTTGTCCTTGCATCGGTTGTGACAACTGTATTCCAGCTTCCGACAGCTGTAACCGATCCACTCAAAGAGCTGAGCAAGTTCCTGATCGTCATGGCAATGGCTGCCATCGGTCTCAACACAAACATCGTCAAACTGGTAAAGACCGGCGGAAAACCGATCTTCACAGGATTCTGCTGCTGGCTGGGAATTTCACTAGTAAGTCTGGGGATGCAGCACGTGCTTGGTATATGGTAAATCTATCCAAAAATGGAAATGGGGACGTAGTAAAATCGCATTTTACTACGTCCCCATTTCCATTTTTTATCCATTTACTGTCTTCAACTGTTGTATACACTTTTTCCGAACGAAATAGAAACACACTGCCTGCATGAGGATCGTCGCGATCCACGAGCCCGGATATGAGATAAACAGGAAGAATAGTGACCTGTGATGCGGGAAGAATCCGTAAATCCACACAATCCTTGTTCCCACCGTACCAATCACGGACAAGACCATCGGAACCGCGGAATGGCCCATCCCCCGAAGGGCGCCCGGAATCAGATCCATGATGCCGCAGAGGAAATACGGAACGGTGGTGATTGACAGGATCTCAAGACCACACTCGATTACGGATGCATCTGATGTATAGATTCCCAGAACCTGCGAACCGAATACATACGCTCCAACGCCGAGTACCGCCGATACTCCCGCTGATAGAATCATGCAGTCCAGAAGCACGCGATCCATACGTTTCTGTTTTCCCACACTGTAATTCTGGCTGGTAAAACTCATGCACGCCTGTGTGACGGCATTGACTGACACATACAGGAACCCCAGAACATTGTTTGCCGCCGTATAGCCTGCCATTGCTGTTGAGCCGAATGAATTGACAGACGACTGGAGCAAAGCATTGGAAAAATTGATCACCGTACTCTGGATTCCGGCCGGTATGCCCACCTGAAAGATACGTTTCAGATAAATCCATTTGATCGTAAGCTTCGAAAATCGGAGCTGATAGCTTCCCTCTGACCTGTGAAGGCACCACAGCACCAGGATACAGGAAACGAACTGGGAGCTTACCGTTCCGATGGCAACACCCGCCACGCCCAGCGGAATCACGATGACCAGCAGCAGATCCAGCACCACATTTGCCACGCCTGCGATCGCAAGGAAGAGCAGCGGGCGCTTGGTGTCTCCTACTGCTCTTAAAACCGCGGCCCCATAGTTATATAGCATGAAGAACGGCATTCCCATAAAGTAGATTCTCATATAGGTCACGGACTGATCGATCACATCCGCGGGCGTATCCATAAGGTCAAGCGCCAGTCTGGAAGCCGCTGCTCCGACAAACGCCATAATAATGCCACTGATCAACGCAAGCGTGATCGCCGTATGTACCGCCTCCGACATCTCTTTATCGCGCCCTGCTGCGAAATAACGAGCCGCAAGGACATTTGCCCCCAGCGAGATACCGATAAAAAGATTGGTGAAAATATTGATCAGTGCAGTTGTCGAACCGACCGCCGCAAGCGCCTGACTGCTGTCAAACCTTCCGACCACAATAATATCCACCGCGTTAAACATCAACTGAAGGATGCTCGAGAGCATCAGCGGAAGTGAAAACGAGATCAGCTTATCCATGATCGATCCGTTGCACATATCTATTTCAAATTTACTGGTTTTCAATTTCTTTCCCCTCCTCAGATTCTGTCTCTTCCTGATCTATTCCTTCATAATCAGAAATAATATCGGCAAGAGTTATTTTCCCCAGGCTTTCCTTCAGATCGTTTCTTATCTTCTGATAGGAACAATCCAGAACATGATGGATATTTCTCCCAATCGGACACAGCGGGGATGGAGACCGGTGAACTCCTATCAGCTTGGAAAGGAAATCAGGCTCCAGAGCTTTGCATACACGGTAGAGACTGATTTCGTCCGGCGGACAGCTGAGCGCTGCCCCTCCCGTGCCGGCTTTTACCGTTATGATTTCTTCTTTCTTTAAAGCCCGGAAAATATTCCGGATCGTAGCCGAATTAATCCCCGTGGACTTTGAGAGCAGGTCACTGGTAACTCTCGTCTTTTCCCCGTACTCATATATAAAGATAAGACAGTGGAGCGCCACCGAACATTTTGTACTGATATGCATAAGCTATACTCATCCCTTGACTTTTCAATCTTTTTTCTGTCCATCATCAGATGAGGACTATAACCATCCATCATTATATGCCTAATTTTGTATGATGTAAATATTGACACCTCCTGTTGCAGTGCTATAATTATTGTTGTAAATCTAAATTTTACAGGAGGCATGGATATGAATATAATACAGATAGTTTTCAGCCCCACGGGCGGCACACAGAAAGCAGCAGATATGATAACTTCGGCATGGGATATCCCCGTCAGAAAAGTGGATCTGTCAGACCTGGAAACTGATTTCAGTGCAGTCAGCCTTGAAAAAGACGACGTCGCCGTAATCGCCGTTCCATCTTTTGGCGGACGGGTACCGGCTCCCGCTATCCAGAGACTGGAAAAGATCAATGGAAATCAGGCAATGGGCATCCTTGTCTGTGTATACGGCAACCGCGCATATGAGGACACTCTTATTGAGCTGAATGATTCTGCCGAAAAGAGCGGATTCAGAGTTGTTGCAGGCATTGCCGCCATTGCCGAGCATTCCATTGCGCACCAGTACGCGGCAGGAAGACCTGACTCCGCGGATGCAGAGGTGCTCCACGGCTTTGCCGAAAAAATAATCGAAAAGATCAACGAAAATCCGGAGGCACTTCCTGCGCCTCAGATACCGGGGAACCGTCCGTACAAAAAGGCAGGCAGCGGCCTGATTCCCAAAGCAGATCGCAGCTGCACCGGCTGCGGCCTCTGCGCCTGGAACTGTCCTGTTCAGAGAGAAAAGAAAACGAGCTGTTTATATAGGAAGAAATATTACATACAGAAAAATCCGACAGTACAGCTTTATGCCGTCTGTCGGATTTTTCTGTATTCTCTTTTTTCTACCCAGACAAATCATTCTGATTGTCTGGATCCAGACTATTTAATTGACTTTCCCAGCTCGTAAGCTTCTTTCAGCTCCGGTTTTCCCTCGACATCTCCCACATCTGTATTTCCGCCGGCAAGGACATGGCCGAGATTCTTCCATCTCAGATGCTCCATCAGATGGTTGTAGTAAAGAAGGACATCGTCAAATCCGTTTCCCTCCGCAGCCATCAGAAGCGCGGAAGACCTGTCGTGTCCTCTTAAGAGATTGCCATCGCCCTCTTCCAGCGCAAACAGACGGTCGATCGCTGTCCGGATCTGACCGCTCATATTCCAGTAATAGAGCGGTGTGGCAAGAACTACCACATCAGACTCTTTCACTGCCGGATAGATTTGATCCATATCATCCTTCTGAACACAGGGCCATTCCCTGCTGCTGTGTCCACCGAAGCATCCCTTGCATCCGTGGATGTTCATACCATCCAGGAAAAATTCCGTCACTGTGTTTCCGGCGCTTTCCGCTCCTTCTGTAAAGGATTTTACAAGCGCTGATGTATTTCCCTTTTTTCTGGGGCTTCCGTTTAATATTACGATCTTCTTACTCATACTGATTCTTCCTTCATCCATGCTCAGAACCAGGCTGCCGGTGCAGCTGATGTCCTGCTTTTTTCATACTCAGATCTTATCCGCCAGCGCTACTGCCTGAGCACATCCGTCTGTCTTTTCAATGTCTCCTGTATTCAGCACGCCGGGAACCAGCACCTCGCCCACCATCTTCCATTTATTTAATGCAGCCGTACGCTCCATAGGGATCCGCACTCCGTCCAGAACAGTCATATCCTCTTCCTCGCAGCAGGCGATAATGGCGCACTCTTTACCTGCAATATCTTTTCCTCCTACCACAAGAGAATAAATGCGGTCGATTACTGCCTTAATCTGTGAAGGAATAGAGTACCAGTAAACCGGCATGGTAAATACAAGTGCGTCTGCCTCTAAAATGGCCGGGGCGATGGTATTGAAATCATCGTCAAAGGTACAGGCCTTTCCTGTGCTGTAGCACGTCTCGCAAGCATGGCAGCCGCCCAGTTTCATCATAGCTGCATCAAATCTTGTTACTGTATGTCCTTTCGCTTCTGCCGCTTTGATAAAAGCGTCTGTCATGGCGAAACTGTTTCCGTTTTTACGCGGACTTCCTGTGATCACAACGATTTTTTTACTCATAACATATCTCTCCTTTTCTGCTTTTCTTCATATTTTTTTGCAGCAGATTTGACTTTCTCCGCTGCTGATATTACAATCATAACAAGAATATATCATAATACAAGTACGCACATAAAAGTGCGATACTTACAATCAGGTTTAATACTTACCTAAAGGAGAGTGTAAAATGGGTAAAAGATGCATTTCCAACGAAAACTTAAGCACTACCGGATTCAGTTATACGTTATCTCTGATCAATGGGAAATATAAAATGACGATCCTCTACACACTGATGGAATTCGGTGTGGTGAGATTCAATGAAATGAAGAAATATATCGGACAGATTTCCTATAAGACGCTGAGCTCCACACTGAAGGAACTGGAAGCAGACCAGCTTGTCCACAGAGAAGAATATCCCCAGATCCCGCCTAAAGTAGAGTACAGCCTGACAGAAAGAGGCAAGTCGCTGATCCCTATCCTGGACGGGATGTGCGAATGGGGCGACAAAAACCGGCTTTGATAAGCCGGTTTTTGACCTAAATAGTATTCATCATCAGAACCATCATATTGTATCCAGAATGTCCTTATATTTTTCCATTACTTTCTCTGCCATTATTTTAAAAGCCGGAATATATTTTTCAAGAATCATATTGACAAGACGTTTCGCCGCTTCACCGTCATATATATGAGTCATGTCATTTCTTGATTTCAGCATATCAAGCCAGATATCCTCATCAATAAAATCATATACAGAATATGCGGCCTTCAATATTTCTCTGGGCGATCCCGAATTTGCCGCGCTTTTGCCCTCATAGCGCAGAAGTTCCTTTAACACTTTCCAGCTGAGTTCGAACTGGATAAAAAACTTATCAATGATTCCACTGAGTATAAATTCATTATTCAGATCCTCGTTTTCCGCCCTTTCCAATACATCCAAATTAGAAATAAAATTATCAAATTTTTTCATATAGAATTATTCCTTCCCGCTTTATTGATTCCAGAAATTTCCCCGGCTGTGTGTTTGCCAAATCGACAACGTCAAAATCAAGCAGTGTAGACGTCGAATCTTTTACTTCAATTATAAAATCGGTAATTCTTCCGCCCTCCACTGCAAGATCTATATCACTGGCTCTGTGGTAATCTCCCCGTGCTCTTGAACCGAATAAAATTACTTTCTGTATCCCATATACTTGGGCAAGTGCTTTTATCTCATCAATAACTACCGGCTTAATTCCGGTTTTCTCCAGATTCTGCATAACTAATCACCCATGAAAAGAATACCATTATCAAATATCTTTCGCAAGCTGTTTATTCAGACACCAAATTACACTTCACTACATCCATACTCATCATCCCGCTTGAAACTTCTGAACACAATGTGCGAATGGGGCGACAAAAACCGGCTTTGATAAGCCGGTTTTTATCACTCAATCTCTTATTCACGGGTATCGTCCACACCCTCATTTTTGTTTCGTTCCCGAATCAGGAGTTCCAGAATATCGAGCATACGCCGAATTGTCATTTCCCGCTGTTCGATCATTTTTTCTGCAGCTTCGATTCCTGCCTCATCTAAATCTGCCAACTGCTGCAGAGCTGTTTCGAGATTGCCTGATTCATTCAGGACCTTCTCAATCATCTGTATGATAAAAGTTATCTCCGGTCTTTCGTCAGACAGCGATCTCTCCATACTCTTTTACCTCCGGTTCGTCATTCTCCCGCATCTCCACAGCCTGCTCCTCTGACAAATTATCTTTATCGGATGCAGACTGTCCTTCAGACACCAGATCGTATTTCACCACATCCATATTTACCACTCCGTCAGCAAAGAAGGAAATCCCGTCTGCCGACTGGTCTGTATACATGGTTGCCGTCATGACCTGCTCGCCGTCGTTTACGAAGACCTCCACGCTGAACCGATCGAGGATGACCCGCAATTTCAGTTCTCCGTTTTTGCTGTTCACCAGACTTCGTCTCTGATGGATGATTGCTCTTCTTGAGCCCGAAAATTTCCGGTCTACTTTAAGGACCGATTCGTGAGGGCGGAAACTGATTGCCGTCTGATACTGATCATTCTGGGCAAAACGCAGCGCAAATTTCTGATAAAGCTTCTCCCCGTCTCCCGGGCGCAGTGTCAGTTCAATGTCCACTTTTCTTCCCTTTACGCCATCCAGACTGATCACATCAGAAAAGGTCACGTCACGGTGCTCCACTTTATTCACTCTTAATTCGTCCAGTTCGCGGATCGGTCTCTGGCAGAGTCTTCCGTCTTTTATAAATAGTTCTCTGGGCAGGCTCATCTGTCCGAACCACTTATCTTCCGGTGAGCGCAGATTGCACGCATCCCAGTTCTGCATCCAGCCGATCATCACCCGCCGTCCGTCGGGCGTCAGAACCGTCTGAGGCGCATAGAAGTCGATTCCATAATCAATGGCCTGATCATGCTCCTCTGTAAAAGTCCCCGTCTCCTCGTCATACTCTCCGATCAGACAGAGAGTTCCGTTTCCGTTGTGGTATTCAAATCCTTCCGGCAGCATATCCTGCGGACTTGTCAGGAGAACCCATTTGCCGTCCAGCTCGAAGAAATCGGGGCACTCCCACATCTTGCCGAAACGGTTATTGTTCGCAGCAAGCACACTTTTAAACTTCCACTGGAATCCGTCCGGACTGGTATACAGCAGGATCTGTCCGCTTCCGTCTGCAGGACGGTTCCCGACTACACAGCAGTATGTGCCGTCTTCCTTCTGCCACATCTTCGGATCCCTGAAGTCATGGACACTGCTTCCTTCCGGGATATCTGTTTTATCCAATACCGGATTCATCTCGTACTTCTCGTAATCCACTCCGTCACCCACAGCAAGGCACTGTGTCTGCATATCACAGTATTCTCCATTCGCCTGACGCTCCCGAAGTACTCCGGTATACATCAGCAGCTGTCTGCCGTCCGGGAGCGTTACCGCGCTCCCGGAAAAGCATCCGTCTCTGTCATAAGCCTCATCCGGTGCCAGAGCTGCCGGAAGATATTCCCAGTGCAGAAGATCTTTGCTTACTGCATGCCCCAGTGCATCGGTCCCCATTTCGGCTCATACGGATAATACTGGTAAAACATGTGATATTGTCCGTTGTGATAAGAGAATCCGTTTGGATCATTCATCCAGCCAGTACGTGTAGACAGGTGGAAATCCGGGCGTTCCTCTTTCTTTATCATTTTTTCAGAAGCTTCTTCGTATTTTCTTGCTTCACGCAGTGTCTGACTTGTCATATTGATTTGTTTCCTTTCCTTAATTCCCTGATGCAGTATCTGCAGTCTCTGCTGTTTCCATTTCCGCCAGTGACTCCTGATACTGGTCAAAATATTTCTGCTTGATGGCAAGGTATTCGGAAAGACCGTAATCCTCCATTTTCTGGAGATAGGAATCCCAATCTTCCTCGATCCCGCCGTTTAAGATCCAGTCCGCTTTCTTCTGTTCCGCGTACTTTTTGATATCTGTATCCAGCTGCGACACTCTGTTCGTGTCGTCGATGCTCATAAATACATTCGGGTATACATACTTGCTGTGCATATCGTCCAGATAAACCTCATGCATATTGTCGAGGCGCCATTTGGCATCGTCCGGCTGCGTCACATAGACGTCATAGTAATCATTCAGCACAGCCAGCGGGCCGTTGACGGACTGCGCCTGGCGCACTTCCACCGGGGAAGCGTCCCCCAGGTCGAGATGTTTGAGCATCGGTCCGCCCTCGGCGTTGGTGCTCATCTCAAAAATGTTGTCCGCGTCCTTCTCCCCGTAGGTTCCCCAGTTGTTCTGCGGAGACTGGAGGGGAGCATACATCTGGTCGATCCATGAAGCCGCAAGGGCGGTATCACGGCAGCTTGTCGTCAGCACGCATCTTCCGCGGTCAAATCCGCTGGTCTCGCTTCCGTTCTGCCTTGTAATATTGACAAGACCATCCGGTCCGGCAAGTGCCGGCATCATCACGTAATCCTCATAGTTGTCGATATTTGCAATGTCCCACGTGAAGCAGAGGCCGTATCTGTGGTTCTTTCCCTTAGCTACATAAGTGGACCACTCCTGAGTAAATGCCTCCGGGTCTACAAGATCCTGCTCTACCAGAGAATGAAGCCATTCGATTCCTTCTTTATACCCTTCCTGCACCGTCGTATAGATAACCTCTCCGTCATCTGTCACCGCGAAATGATCGCCGGTATCTCCATAGCCTTCCCCGAAGCCGTTGATCAGGATCGCGGGATCCTGGTCGCCGTTGTTGATGATAAATGACATGGGGATCACATCGCCCTCGATATCAAATAGAGCGTCCGCATTATCGCGGAATGCGATCAGCGCCTGCTCCAGTTCGTCTGTTGTGGTCGGCACATCAAGCCCGAGGAAATCCAGCCACTTCTTATTAATATACGGGATATCACCGATGGCCTGGATCGCTTCCTTGCCTTCGCCCAGCTGTTCGATCCACGGGAACGAGTAAATATGTCCGTCCGGCGCAGTTACCATGGTCCGGTACTCCGGATATTTCTCAAACACAGCCTGAAGGTTCGGCATATATTTGTCGATCAGATTCTCCAACGGGATGATGATCCCCTGCTTTGCATACCGGAGCAGGTCATAGTCGTTCATACCCGCCGTGAAAAGTCCGTCCGGCAGGTTTCCGAACTGTGCCAGGGCGAGGTTTTTCTTATCTGCAAACTGGTCGTCCACAAAACACGTCCAGTCGATATGTACATTGGTCTGCTCCTCCAGTCTCTGGAAGATCAGCTTGTCATTGGGCTCCTGCGTGGTCGTCGCCGGAGCGCTTGTGATAAACGAAAGTTCTTTCGTCTCTTTGAGCGGAAATGTCACTTCTTCGACCGGAGTATCCGGGTCTGTATCTGCAACCTGTGCGGTCCCGCTGCTGCACCCGAACAGGGACAGTGTCAATATGAGGGACAGGCCAAGACCTGTCAGTCTTTTGATCCTATTTTTCATCGATTCTCAGCCTCCTAACCTTTTACAGAACCTACCATGATTCCCTTGTCAAAATACTTCTGGAAGAACGGATACATGATCAGAAGCGGAAGGCTCGATACAACGATCGTCGCGTATTTCAAAAGCTCCGCCACCTTTGCCATCTCCGCCGTGCTCTGGATATCCGCGATCATACCCGGCTGAGGAGTATTCTGTACGAGGATCGACCGTAAGACAAGCTGCAGCGGCTGCATATCCGCGTCGTTTAAGTAAATCATGGCGTCGAAATAGCTGTTCCACATTCCCACGAAGGACCACAGCGCCAGCACGGCGATGATCGGCTTGCACACCGGTATCATGATCTTAAAGAAA
>CAJFGR010000035.1 GCA_904377845.1 uncultured Ruminococcus sp.
GACAGACGTGGATGAGTGGGGCAAGAGAAGATTCGCTTACGAGATCCAGAAGATGACAGAAGGATATTACTACTTCGTACACTTCGAGGCTGAGACTACGGTTCCGGGCGAAGTGGAACAGCGTATCCGCATTATGGACAACGTGCTCAGATATTTATGCGTGAAACAGGAAGCATAAGCGGAAAGAGGTATATATGAATAAAGCAGTATTAGTAGGACGGTTGACAAGAGATCCTGAAGTCAGATATTCACAGGGAGAAAATGCAACGGCAGTTGCAAGATACACAGTTGCCGTTGACCGCAGATTCAAGAGAGACGGAGAGCCGACAGCAGATTTCATTCCGTGTGTCGTGTTCGGACGTTCCGCAGAGTTTGCAGAGAAATATTTCCGTCAGGGAATGCGCGTTTCCATTTCCGGCCGTATCCAGACCGGTAGCTACACGAACAAAGACGGTGTGAAAGTATACACAACGGAAGTGATCGTGGAGGAGCAGGAATTCGCAGAGAGCAGAGCTGAGAGCGAGGCAAACAGAGCATCCTACCAGCATTCTGCACCGGCACCGGCGCCGAGCGCACCGGCTGGTGACGGATTTATGAATATCCCGGATGGCATTGATGAGGAGTTACCGTTCAATTAAGGAAAGGAGATAACCATCATGGCTTACGAAAAGGGAAGCAGACCGGAAGGCGGTTTCAAGAGAAGAGGACCGGCCCGCAGAAGAAAAAAAGTCTGCGTATTCTGTGGTAAAGAGAATAACGAGATCGATTACAAGGACGTAGCAAAGCTTAAGAAGTATATTTCCGAGAGAGGAAAAATCCTTCCGAGAAGAATCACAGGAAACTGTGCAAAGCATCAGAGAGCTCTTACAGTAGCAATCAAGAGAGCAAGACACATTGCACTGATGCCGTACGTTCAGGACTAATTGAGAATACGGCAGTCTTTTTTTAGTCGAATATTATTGACATATGTTCATAACATAGTATACTTATACTCAGAGCTACATCAGCAGAAGGGAGGAGAAGATTATGGCAAGACCGCAGAAACAGCGGTGTATCTGTTCGCTGCCCTGTGTGACAGGATTCGAACCACAGGGCCGTGAGGCTGCCGGCAGCATTAATCTTACATATGACGAGTACGAAGTGCTCCGTCTGCTGGATCATATGCAGATGACGCAGGAACAGTGTGCGAAGAGGATGCAGATCTCCCGCCCGACTGTGACGCGGATCTACGACGAGGCGCGCCGGAAGATGGCGGATATGCTCGTGAACGGCAAGACTCTTACGATCGGCGGGGGCGACGTCTTTGTCTGTCCGGCAATGCGGCCGGAGTGTGCGGGGGAAGAACACTGCTGTCATAAGAACCCGGAGCTGTCGCGAGGCGTCAGGACGCTTGAAGATGACTCGGCGGATGAGTGAAAGCGGCAGAGAGCTCAGTGTCAGGAAAATAGAAAAAGAAGAGAGGTAGAAGATGATGAAGGTACTCATTATCGGCGGTGTCGCTGCCGGAACAAAAACTGCGGCAAAGTTAAAAAGAGAAGACAGAAGTATTGAAGTAACAGTCATCACAAAAGATCAGGATATCTCTTATGCAGGATGCGGACTCCCGTATTATGTAGGCGGATTGATCGAGAGCAGGGACGAGCTGATCGTAAATACACCTCAGAAGTATTCCGGGCTCACAGGAGTAGAGGTGCGCACCGGAAAAGAGGCAATTGCCCTTGATGCGGACAAGAAAGAAGTTACGGTAAAAGATGTACAGACCGGCAATACAGAGGTCTGTCCTTACGATAAGCTGGTGCTCGCAGTCGGCGCTTCCGCTGCGGAACTGCCCATCAAAGGAAAAGAGCTTCCGGGCGTGTTCAAGATGAGAACCCCGGATGACGCGGAGGCGATGCGTACATATGCGGAGACAAACGGCGTGAAGAAAGCGGTTGTGATCGGCGCCGGATTTATCGGTCTTGAGGCAGCGGAAAATCTGCACGCCAGAGGAATCAATGTGACAGTCATTGATTTCGCATCCCAGATCCTGCCGAATATTCTTGATCCGGAGATGGCTGCCTATGCGAAGAAACATCTTCTTGGACAGGGAATCCGTGTGATTACCGGAACAAGTGCAGAAGAAGTACTCGGAACAGATCAGGTGACAGGCGTGAAGACGTCGGCAGGCACGCTGCCCTGCGAAATGCTGATCATGGCTGCAGGCATCCGCCCGAATACCGGTTTCCTCGAGAATACGGGAATCGAGATGTTTAAGGGAACCATCCTTGTGGACGGACAGATGAAGACAAACCTTAACGATGTCTATGCGGCAGGAGACTGCGTCATGGTGACAAACCGGATCACAGGTAAGAGACAGTGGTCGCCTATGGGATCTTCTGCAAATATGGAAGGACGTACCCTGGCACAGGTGCTCGCAGGGGCACAGAAGACTTATCCGGGCGTGCTGGGAACCGGCGTGGTAAAACTCCCGGGCTTAAATGTGGGACGCACCGGTCTTACAGAGGCGCAGGCAAAAGAGGCTGGATACGACGTCATTACAGCACTTGTGCCGACAGATGACAAGGCGCATTATTATCCGGATGCATCTTTCTTTATCACAAAGGTGATCGCGGACAAGACGACGAGGAAACTGCTCGGAGTTCAGGTGTTCGGACCGGGTGAAGTGGACAAGATGGTGGATATCGCGGTTATGGGCATCAATATGGGTGCAAAACTGGATGATTTCGAGAATGCGGACTTTGCATACGCTCCGCCCTTCTCCACGGCGATTCATCCGTTCGTACAGGCTGTCTACGTGCTGATGAATAAGATTGACGGAACATTTGTGAGCATGACGCCGGCAGAATATGCGGCAGGCGCAGCGGAAGGATACCGTGTAGTGGACGTACAGCCGGAGCCGGCCATCCGCGGAGCGTTCTTTGTAAATCTGGCTCAGGTCAACGGCGAGATCGAAGGTCTCGGAAAAGATGAGAAGCTTCTGCTCGTATGTGCAAAGGGAAAGAGGGCATATTTCCTGCAGAACAGAATGCGCTATTATGGATATAAAAATACAGTTGTACTTGAAGGCGCTACATTCTTCAACGATGTCAAAGTAAAAAATGCCGAAGGTGCGGTTTCCAAGGAAGAGGAGACAAGAGTGAAAGCGCTCGGTTTCCTGAAAGATAAGAGAACACCGGATAAATTTAATGCCCGTGTAATCACAAGGAACGGAAAGATCACGGCGGACGAGGCGAGAGTAATTGCCGAGGCGGCAGAGAAGTTCGGAAGCGGTGAGGTGACTATGACATCCCGTCTGACCATGGAGATCCAGGGTGTGCCCTTTGACAACATCGAGCCTTTGAGAGAGTACTTGATGCAGGCAGGTCTTGAGACAGGCGGCACGGGTTCCAAAGTCCGTCCGGTCGTATCCTGTAAGGGAACAACCTGCCAGTACGGACTGATCGATACATTTGCCCTGTCAGAGGAAATCCATGAGAGATTCTATCACGGCTACCGTGAAGTAAAACTGCCGCATAAGTTCAAGATTGCTGTGGGCGGCTGCCCGAACAACTGTGTGAAACCGGATCTGAATGATCTCGGAATTATCGGTCAGAGAGTTCCCCAGATCGATCTGGAGAAATGCCACGGCTGTAAGGTATGCCAGATTGAGAATAACTGTCCGATCGGCGTGGCGAAGATGGCCGACGGAAAGATTACAATCGATGAGGCTGCGTGCAACCACTGCGGCCGCTGCGTGGGCAAATGTCCGTTCCACGCGGTTGAGGATTACACAAACGGTTACCGCATTTACATCGGCGGACGCTGGGGCAAGAAGGTAGCTCAGGGAAGATATCTGGACAAAGTGTTCACGGATAAAGAAGAAGTACTTGAGATCGTGGAAAAAGCAATCCTGCTGTTCCGCGAGCAGGGAATCACAGGTGAGAGATTTGCCGATACTGTTGCAAGGCTCGGATTCGAAAATGTTCAGGAGCAGCTTCTGAGCAATGATCTGCTTGCAAGAAAGGATGAAAATCTGAAAGCTCAGAAACATCTGAAGGGCGGAGCTACCTGCTAGAAATCTGCATAGATCCTGCGGGAATCTGCATAGATATTTAACAAAAGATGAAGATACAGGCCGGACAGAGAGGGAGAGTTCCCTGCGCTGTCCGGTGTTTTTGTGCGATAAGCCCGGCAAGCGGCTGCCGTGCTTGCACGGGCAGGCATTTGACGACATAAATTCTACAGTGGTAAATTTTCTGAAGAAATGGTATAATAAGTCGTTAGTATTAGGAAAGGGAAGTTAAACTCCTTTTTATGATAAGCGTTGTGCGCGCCTGTATACGGGCGCGGATGAGGTGAGAATGATATGAAAAAGAGAAACAGAATGCGTTTGAAGGGGCAGCTCAGGATGTATATGAGCTGGCCGCTGATCATGACAATCCTGCTGGCGGCAGTGGATATCTGGGTGTATGTGATTGATAAAAAGGCCGGCTTTATTATGACGGTATTCATCCTGATCTATCTGGGTATTGCCGGAGGTCTGTATTTTTACAACCGTTCTCTGATCCTTGCAGATCTGATCCAGTTTTCAGCGCAGTATAAAGGAATCGAGCATACTCTTTTGAAAGAACTGGCGGTTCCTTATGCCATTGCACTTGAGGACGGGCGTATACTGTGGAAGAATGATGCGTTTGCCGCATTGATGGACAGTCCCCGGAAGGAAAAGTATCTGAACCGGATGATTCCGGAACTTCATACGGGTGTATTTCCGAAGGAAGATATGGAGCACGTGGAGCTTGAGGTGAGCTATCACGACAGAGATTATCAGGCCGAACTGCGCCGGGTGTCTCTTCAGGGCTTCAGCCAGAAAGAGGAACTTCTGCAGATTCCTGAAGAGGAAGAATATTTCGTGGCAGTATCCCTTCAGGATGTGACGGAACTGAATGCCTATATCAAGGAAAATGAAGATCAGAGGATGATCGCCGGTCTGATTTATATTGATAACTATGATGAAGTAATGGAAAGTGTCGAGGAAGTGCGCCAGTCTCTGCTGGTTGCTCTTATCGACAGAAAAATCAATAAATACATCGGGGATGTGGACGGCATTGTCAAGAAGATGGAGAAGGATAAGTATTTTGTTGTCATCCGCAAGTCCAGTTACCGCAAGATTGCTGAGGACAAGTTCTCCATTCTTGAGGAAGTAAAGCAAGTCAATATCGGAAATGCCCGTTCCGCAACTCTCAGTATCGGACTGGGACTTAATACCGCGACTTATGCGCTCAGCTATCAGTTTGCCCGTGTGGCCATCGATCTTGCCCTCGCAAGAGGCGGAGACCAGGCGGTTATTAAGGACTGCAACGGCATCACGTATTTTGGCGGCAAGAAAGAACAGACCGCGAAGAATACCCGGGTTAAGGCCCGCGTAAAGGCAGAGGCCTTGAGAGAATTTATTGTGACCAAGGACCAGGTTATTGTCATGGGACATAAAATTGCAGATCCGGATTCATTCGGAGCCTGCATGGGTATTTACAGGGCAGTGGTAAGCCTGGAGAAGAAGGCGCATATCGTGATCAACACGGTTACAGAGTCTGTGCGGCCGCTGTACGATGAGATTGCAGAGAGCCCTGCATATGAAGATGATATTTTCCTGACGTCAGATCAGGCGCTGGATTATATAACAGACAGTACCATGGTGATTGTGGTAGATACAAATAAACCGCAGATGACAGAGTGTCCGGAACTGCTGAGGCGATCCCGCATGATCGCGGTGCTCGACCATCACCGGCAGAGCAGCAATATAATTGAGAATGCGGTTCTGTCTTATGTGGAGCCCTATTCATCGTCCACCTGTGAGATGGTGGCAGAGGTGCTTCAGTATATCGCAGATGATATTAAAATCCCGTCTGTGGAGGCAGAGTGTCTGTATGCGGGCATTATGATTGACACGAGAAACTTTATGAACCGGACAGGCGTGCGTACATTCGAGGCGGCGGCTTTCCTGCGCCGGTGCGGCGCGGATATTACCCGTGTGCGTAAGATGTTCCGCGATGATATGGCGTCCTACCGCGCCAAGGCAGAGGCGATGCGCAAAGCAGAGGTATACCGTGAGGAATTTGCGATTGCACAGTGCCCGAGCAATATCGACAGCCCGACGGTGCTGGCTGCCCAGACAGCCAATGAGCTTCTGGATATCAGCGGTATCAAGGCGTCGTTTGTCCTGACTATTTATGACGGAAAGATCTATTTAAGCGCGCGTTCCATCGACGAAGTGAATGTACAGATCATAGCAGAGAAACTGGGCGGCGGCGGCCATATCAACTCTGCGGGCGCACAGTTTGACCATACGAATATGGACGAGGCGATCAAAGCACTGAAAGCAACGATCGACCAGATGATAGAGGAAGGAGATATTTAAAGATGAAAGTAATATTATTACAGGATGTAAAATCTCTCGGGAAAAAAGGAGAGATTGTAAATGTAAATGACGGATATGCAAGAAATTTTATCCTGCCTAAAAAGCTTGGAGCGGAGGCTACGCCCAAGAACCTCAATGACCTGAAGCTTCAGAAGAACAATGAGAAGAAGGTGGCTCAGGAAAATCTGGACGCGGCAAAAGAATTGGCTGCAGAGCTGGCGGCAGGCAAAGTAGAACTTGCCATCAAAGTCGGAGAGGGCGGCAGAACTTTCGGCTCTGTGTCCAGTAAGGAGATCGCGGCGGCTGTTAAAGAGCAGATGAAGCTTGACGTGGATAAGAAGAAAATTGTTCTGAAAGAGAATATCAAAACGCTCGGCACGCATATTGTAAATGTAAAACTTCATCCGGAAGTAACTGCGGAGCTGAAAGTAGTCGTGAAAGAGGAAGCGTAAGGATAGCTGTAACTAAAATGTAACAGAAGCATAAAGGAGACTTCTTTATGGAGAACATAGAAGCGGCGATGAAACGGATACCGCCCCACAGCATAGAGGCCGAGCAGGCGGTGCTGGGGGCGATGCTGATGAATAAGGATGCTGTTATGGTCGCGTCGGAGATCATTACGGGAGAAGACTTTTACCAGACCGCTTACGGGATCATATTCGACAGCGTAGTCGATCTTTTTAAAGCCGGGAAACCTGCGGATCTGATCACTCTGCAGGAGAAGTTAAAAGAGAAAAATGTTCCTCCTGAGATCAGCAGCATGGAATTTGTAAAGGATCTTCTGGAAGGAACACAGACGTCGGCAAATGTGAAGTACTATGCGGAGATCGTACGTGACAAATCGATTTTGCGCAGGCTGATCCGGATTAATGAAGATATCGCGAATACCTGTTATCTGGAAAACCAGCCTCTCGACGAGATACTTGAGAAGACACAGAAAGAGGTGTTTGAGCTTGTAGAACACGGTAATTCCGAGGAATATGTACCGATCCGGCAGGTTGTCTTAAATGCCCTTGATGTGATCGAGAGAGCCTCAAAGACAAAGGGAAATGTAACGGGTATTCCCACGGGATTTATCGATCTCGACTATAAATTGTCCGGTCTGCAGAGATCGGATCTGGTACTGATTGCTGCCAGACCTTCCATGGGCAAGACGGCGTTTGTGCTGAACATTGCCCAGCACGTGGCATTCCGCCAGAATCTTGCGGTTGCCATTTTCAGTCTTGAGATGTCAAAAGAACAGCTTGTGAACCGTCTTTTCTCACTGGAGTCCCATGTGGATGCCCAGGTGCTCAGAACAGGTAATCTTTCGGATACGGACTGGGAAAAGCTGATCGAGGGAGCGGGGACAATCGGTAATTCCCGGATGATTATAGATGATACGTCAGGTATCTCAATATCGGAGATGCGTTCAAAGTGCAGAAAATATAAGCTTGAAATCGGTCTTGACCTTATTATTATCGACTACCTGCAGCTGATGAGCGGAAGCGGCGGCCGTAAAAATGAGAGCCGTCAGCAGGAGATCTCTGAGATCTCCCGTTCGCTTAAAGGCCTTGCCCGTGAGCTGAACGTACCGGTTATCGCGCTGTCTCAGCTGAGCCGTGCGGTAGAGCAGAGAACGGATAAGCGCCCCATGCTCTCGGATCTGCGTGAGTCCGGAGCAATCGAGCAGGACGCCGACGTTTGTATGTTTATCTACAGAGATGATTATTATAATCCTGACACGGAAGATAAAAACATTGCGGAAATCATTATCGCGAAGCAGAGAAACGGCCCGATCGGAACCGTCCGGCTTGCGTGGATGCCGCAGTACACACGCTTCGGAAATGAACTGCGGCAGCAGTGAGATCTATGTAAAAGTCCATGCCGGGGACTATGTAAAGATCTTTCGGAGTTTCATGATAGGATTTGCCTTTGCAGACTCCTTTCGGTTTGCCTGCTGCTGGCGGATCAGTGTGTCCAGCTTGCGGAAATGTTCCTCCTGCTGGCGGTCCCTGGCCTGAAGAAGATAGTCCATTTCATGCATGACATCAGTAGTCACCGTACTGCTGATGTCTTTTTTTAACACATTATTATTTTCACTTAACACCTCGCGGAACACATCCCCGAAGAGCGCGCGGATCTGATCAATCTTTTCAAGGGGGATGACAACTTCAGCTGTTTCCGGAGTTGTATCAGGCTGCGCGGGCACTGCGGTCTGCTGCGATGCCAGTTCTGCCGCAGCTGCCGCGGCAGGTACGGAAGTCCCGGAAGCCGGCTCTTCTTTCTGTTCTTCGATGGGGGCACTGTTTTCTGTCCCGGATGTTTTAAGCCTGAGACGTGTGGCTTTCAACTCAGGGATAAGAGGTTTTAAGTCCCTCAGAAGCATTCCTTCATCTTTGAGTTTTTTAATACAGCGGAAAAGCTGGATATCATCTTTTGTATAATATCGATGGCCCATTTCTGTCCGTCCGATTGTCAGGCCGAGTTCCTCTTCCCAGTATCTTAATACATGAGATTCGACATCAACCTGCTTTGCGGCTTCAGAAATCATAAATCTGACCTCACCCATTAATATTTATACCTCCTTATATCAGCCTTACGCGTTGAAAGCAGATGAAAACGCCCTCAACTTTAATGGTATTATAGCACAGGCGTGAGGGGACGCTTCAAACAATCGTTCGTCAAATTGTTACCCGATTCCGCATTTATAATAATTCGATTTTTCGTACTGTCCGCGGATAGGTGAGTCAACCTTTCTGTATTCTTCCTCTTTTCGATTAATTTTTAACTCTAAGCCGGTACGAAAAATCAGAATTGACATAAAAAAGGAGACACTGCCGTGGGTAATTCCCCTGCTGCAGTGTCTCTTCTGCGTGTGATCACTTTGCGATTTTTATCTATTACTCTGCTGAGATAGCACCTGTAGGACATGCAGCTTCGCATGCTCCGCAGTCTACACAAGCATCAGCATCGATCTCATATTTGCCATCGCCTTCGGAGATAGCGCCTACTGGACATTCGCCTTCGCAAGAACCACAGCTTACGCATTCATCACTAATTACGTGTGCCATAGTATGTACCCTCCTTTTTTTGATTTCCGAAAAAGTCTTGTCCCTTTTCGCTACTCCCATTTTAATACAATAAGTTCGAATATACAAGAGATTTACTTGTTCTAAATTTAGTACTTCCTAGAAAATTTAGAAAAAAATCACTTTCTTTTTTGTGATTTTGGTGTATGATAGTACAATGATATGAGATATGCAAGACAGAAAACAGCAGTGTTTTGGGTATATATGGAGGCGCAGTATGAAAAAGAGATCAGTTGCGGCAGTTCTGCTTGCCGTATGTATGGTGACAGGAATCTGCGGATGCAGTTCCGGAAAGGATGAAGATGTTTTTACAGGGGATACGCCGGAAGTGCCGGAGTGGCAGGCGAATCTTGATGCGATTACACCGGTGGTCTATGCCAATATTGATGATCTGGCTCTGGAGCCGGGCACCTATATATCTGTGATCGGAAAGACGGAAAATTCCTCTTACTGGAAACAGGTGGCCGCGGGAGTACAGCAGGCCGCCGCCGATATTAATGAGAGACTCGGATACAGTGGAGACGATGCTATAAGGGTGCTTTTTAATGCTCCGGCCGACAATGAGGATATCGATGAGCAGGTTAATATTCTCGATGAGGAGATGGCGAGGTATCCGGATGTAATTGCGATTGCCAGCATTGATGAAAATGCATCAGAAGTCCAGTTTGACCTTGCCATATCAAACGGAATTCCGATTGTAGCTTTTGATTCGGGCAACAGTTATCAGGGAATTCAGTGTACCTGCATGACGGATAACAGCAGGGCGGCGGTCACGGGAGCCCAGAAACTCTGTGAAGCTATCGGAGAGAGCGGCGAGGTGGCGCTGATTGTGCCGGATTCCGTATCCGGCAATGCAAAAGACCGTGTAGCGGCTTTCCAGCAGGAAATTACGGAAAATCATCCGGGGGTATCTGTTGTGGAAACGATCTATATGGATCAGATTGATCAGCTTAAGCGCGGGGCTGCAGCAGAAGAGCTGGGTGTCTCGGCCGAAGATCTGGCGGCGTGGACTGCCGAGGCAGCGGGAGAGGAAGAGGAAGAGGCTCTTGATGCAGCAGAAGCAGATGCTGCAACAGCAGATGACGCTGCACAGCAAGACGGGGACAGCCAGGACAATATATCCGAAGAAGCGAGAACACGTCTCGAGGATATCGACTCACTGGCAGAATCTATGAGCGATGAAGATGCAGTTGTTTATTATCTTCAGAAACATCCGGATCTGAAAGGCTGTTTCGGAACAAATGACGAGACTGTGCTGCTGGGTGCACAGGCGCTGGAAAGTATGGAGAAGACAGAAGACATCGTCATGATGGGATTCGATGCCGGAAGAGATCAGCTGGATGCTCTTGCAGACGGCAGTATTGACGGACTTGTAGTTCAGAATCCGTTCGGAATGGGGTACGCGACAGTGGTTGCTGCGGCGCGGACGGTTCTCGAGATCGGGAATGAAGCTCAGGTTGATACCGGATTTGTATGGGTAGATGCCGATAATATGGAAGATGAGAATATACAGGCTATGCTGTATGAATAGGATGAGGAGATCCGGTTCATTCGGCACGCCGTGAATAAAGAAGACTCAGGTACGGGGAAGTTTTTCCTGTGCCTGAGCCTTCTTTATTGTTTCACAGGAGTCTGTGGGGTATAGTATATTCCGGTGAGGTGATTACATTACTCTGCTGAGAGAAAAAATAAATTCGGTGCCGACCCCTTCGGTGCTGATGACGTTGATATGTTCATCGTGGGCCTGTATAACTTCTTTTACAATAGACAGTCCGAGACCGGTGCCTTTCTTGTCCCGGCCGCGGGAAAGATCGGATTTGTAAAAGCGTTCCCAGATCTTGTTCAGATCCTTACGGGGGATACCGATACCGTGATCCTTTACCGAGATATATACTTTCTCGTTTTTGACGCTCACCTCAATCGTAATAGAAGATTCATTTTCGCTGAATTTGATTGCATTATCAATCAGGTTGTAAAGTACCTGCTGGATCTTCCGCTTATCAGCGTAGACAATGACCGGAGCAGGCATCAGAAGCAGCTCCACGGAAATGTGTTTCGGAGTGCATACCGCCTCAAATGAAGCGGCGGTTCCCTTGATAACTTCCTGGATGTCAAATTCTGTCTTGTTAAGCATCAGTTCCTTAGTGTCAAATTCATTTAAGGTCAGCAGGTCTCCGGTAAGGTCGGTAAGACGTTCGGTCTCAAAAAGGATAATCTTCAGATATTTTCCGTACAGTTCCGGCGGAATCGTTCCGTCGGCCATTGCTTCCACATAGCCTTTCATAGAGGTGAGAGGAGAGCGGAAGTCGTGGGAGACATTTGCCACGATCTTTTTCTGATAGTCATCCATATCTTTAAGCTGTGCCGCCATATAGTTGAGCGAAGCGGACAGATATCCCATTTCATCGTGGGTGTATACGGGGATCTCGTAGTCGAGATTACCCATGGCGTACTGCTGTGCTGCCTCGGATATCTTCCTCAGAGGACGGTACACAAAGAACTGGAATCCGATCAGGAAGATGAAGGAAAGCAGAAAAATGACGCCCAGTGAAATATATATGGTGTTCATGACAGGACGGCATCGGTCATTGATATTGGAAACCGGGCTGTGGATCAGCAGGTAGCCTTTTGTGGAGAAGCCTTCTGTCACGGGAGCCATCACGGTTATGACTTCCTCGTCAAAGTATCCGTGGTAAGTGCCGGAGATATACTGGTTTCCGCCGATCTCCGCAGGATTGAAATCCTCGATTGCGTCCGGGGACGATGTGTTCTCCAGATTGGATGACGTGATCATTACACCGGAAGCGTCCACAAACCACAGGGAGGATTCCAGATAAAGTCTCATGGCGGCAAGCTGTGACTGTACCGCATAGAGGGATGAGTCGTCCGAGAAGTAGGAGGGAAGATAATCGCTGGCAATCAGGGTCGCTTCCCTGTAAAGAATCTGGGACGAATCCTCCATAAACCTGTTTGTCACAAGCTGGGCAGTGAGGGTTGCGGTTGTAAAGATGCACAGAAACCCAAAGATGATATAAAGTGCGATAAATTTCAGGTGAAGGATACTTTTCATGTTTCAGGCTCCGTTCCATTTAAAGTAGATTATTTTGTTTCAAATTTGTATCCGATGCCCCAGACTGTACTCAGACTCCAGTGAGGGTGATCCTTGATCTTCTCACGGAGACGTTTGATGTGTACATCGACCGTACGCGTGTCGCCCACATATTCGTATCCCCAGATCCGGTCAAGGAGCTGCTCTCGTGTAAAGACCTGGTTCGGAGAAGAGGCAAGGCAGTAGAGGAGTTCCAGCTCCTTGGGAGGCATTTCCACGTGTTTTCCGTCGCAGACGACAGAGTAGTTGGTAAGGTTAATGACCAGTCCTTCATATTCTGCACATTTGGCTTTTTCCCTGCCGCTGTCATCTGACTTGGCGGGCTGGTAGCGTCTCAGGACTGCACGGACGCGGGCCACCATTTCCTTGGAGTCGAAAGGCTTCATGATATAGTCGTCGGCTCCGAGTTCCAGTCCCAGCACCTTGTCAAATACTTCACCTTTGGCGGAAAGCATAATGATCGGCGTGGCAGAACGGGCGCGTATCTCGCGGCATACCTGATAACCGTCTATTCCCGGGAGCATCAGATCCAGAAGAATCAGGTTCGGCTGGTATGTGTCAAAGGCTGTCAGTGCATCTTCGCCGTTGTATACGATCTTTGTGTCGAAACATTCTTTGGTAAGATAAAGTGAAATAAGTTCTGCAATATTTTCGTCATCGTCGACGATCAGGATCTTCTGTTTCCCTATCATGTTATGTCCTCCTTTACTTCAGCTCTACAATGGTTACGCCGGCGTCCCCCTCGCCGAATTCGGCAAGATGATAGGACTTGACGTGTTTCTGCCTGCGCAGATATTCGTGAATCCCTTTCCTCAGGGCTCCGGTTCCTTTCCCGTGAACCACTCTCACTGTGTTCAGATGTGAGAGCAGGGCGTCGTCCAGATATTTGTCCAGCTCGGCGACCGCTTCGTCCACTGTTTTCCCGAGCAGATTGATCTCGGGGCTGACGGAGAGGGATTTGCTCATGCCGATTTTCCCTCTGGATGTCCGGCTCATTTTCTTCGGTGTGTACGGGGACGGCTCTTCCACGATTTCCAGGTCGGAAATGTTGACCTGAGACCGGAGTATCCCCATCTGTACCGTGACATTTCCCCGGGAATCCGAAAGAGACTGTACGGTTCCTGTAAGATTCATGCTCAGAACTTTTACTGTTTCCCCCAGTTTGAACTCTTCGGGTTTATGCGTCTTTTTCGCCTTGCGGGGAGCAGCCGCAGGTGCGGTGTCCTTGATCTTTTTACGCAGACGTTCCCGCTCTTTTTCCATCTCTGCGGCAGAGATATTTTCTTTGCCGAATTTGTGGAAGTTGCGAATTGTCTCATCGGCCACTTCTTTTGCTTCGCGCAGAATAGCGTTGGCCTTTTCATTCGCTTCCCGGATGATGCGGTCTCTCTGTTCATCCAGCTTCTCCTGCCGTTTTTCAGCCTGCTGTTTGAGCGCTTCCGTCTCGCGCCTGTAGGCGGCGATTTCCTCCCGTTCTTTCTCTATCGTGCGGCGGCTTGTCTCAAGATCCGTGAGCAGGTCCTCGAACGAGATATCCTGTTCGCTGAGACGTTTCCTGGCGTCTTCTATAATGAAATCCGGAAGCCCGAGCTTGCCGGAGATGGCGAAAGCATTGCTCTTTCCGGGGATTCCGATCAACAGCCGGTAGGTTGGGCGGAGACTCTCCACATCGAACTCACAGCAGGCGTTCTCCACGCCCGGAGTGGAAAGCGCGTAGACTTTCAGCTCGCTGTAGTGTGTAGTTGCCATTGTGCGTATATTTCTCTCGTGAAGATACGAGAGAATGGATGTGGCAAGGGCGGCGCCCTCTGTCGGGTCTGTTCCCGCGCCCAGCTCATCAAAGAGAACGAGGGAATGCTCATCTACCTTTTTCAAAAAGGAAACAATATTTGTCATATGGGAAGAAAAGGTACTCAGGCTCTGCTCGATGCTCTGTTCATCCCCGATGTCGGCATATACCTGGTGAAAGACAGCGAGTTCCGAACGGTCCCCGGCAGGGATATGGAGACCTGCCTGTCCCATTAATGTAAATAGCCCTACAGTTTTCAGCGAGACAGTTTTGCCTCCTGTATTCGGCCCTGTAATAATAAGAAGGGTAAAATCTTCTCCCAGTGATACAGTGATGGGAACGACCGTTTTTTCATCGAGCAGGGGATGGCGCCCTTCTCTTATGCGGATGCGCCCTTCATCATTCAAAATCGGCCGGCTGCCTTTCATGGACAGCGCAAGTGCACCGCGGGCAAATATAAAATCGAGGTCTGTCATTGCGCGGTAATCTGCACGGATTTCTTCGATATACTGGGCTGCTTCTTCGCTCAGCCGGGCAAGAATCACCTGAATCTCTTCCTGTTCTTTTGCATAGAGCTCTTTGAGATCGTTGTTGAGCTTCACTACTGCCATAGGCTCGATAAAAAGTGTAGATCCTGTAGAGGACTGATCGTGGATGAGCCCCTGTACCTGCGAGCGGTATTCTGCTTTCACGGGGATACAGTACCTGTCGCCTCTCATGGTAATGATAGGATCCTGCAGATAGGTTCGCAGAGAGCCGTTTACAAGTCCGTTCAGTGTTGAGTGAATCCGGTCGTTGATTCCGCTTATACTGCGCCGGATGTGCTTCAGCGTGCTGCTCGCATCATCACTGATTTCGTCCTCTGATAAGATGCAGGATTCGATCTCGTTTGACAGCGGAGTCAGAGGATCCAGCTGGTCAAAGTATGTGTCCAGGCAGTCGGCTGCATCTTCCTGCGTATCGTGTCTGCCGTAGGATTTTGCGCGGGCCGTGTTGGCCAGAAGGCGGCAGATGCGAAGCAGTTCCGATATGCTCAGGGCACCGCCGATTTCCAGCCTTTTCATAGATTCTTCCACAGGAGCGGCATCAGAAAAGGAGATTCTGCCTTTTCGCACAATGCGGGTGTACGCCGCTGCGGTCTGCTCCTGGAATGTATTAATTTTGTCCAGATCCGTCATTGGCTTTAAGCGCCGGCACAGCTGGCGGCCGCGGAAAGATCCGGCTTCTTCTTCCAGACGGGAGATAATTTTGTCAAATTCAAGTTTTGTAAGCGTTTTCTGATTCATAGCTTCCCCTTATAAATAGTATGTGCTCATAACATTTTACCCCATTCTCGGAATAAAGAAAAGTGTTTTCCAAATGATTGAACTATCCTGACGAATCGGTTATACTAGAATCTGGAGGAAACAGATCCATGCCAGACGATAAAGATCAGATTCCAAAACCGGACGAAGAACAGCCGGAAGAGAAGAAATATTCTTTTTTACAAGAGACGATCAAACCAAAACCAATCAGCAGGCAGCAGCTCGTGCGGCAGCTTGTGAGGATCGCGATATACGGGGTGATCCTCGGGGCTTTTGCCTGCCTTGGTTTTTTTGCGCTCAAACCGTGGGTGCAGGATATATTTCGGGGAAATCTTGAGACGGTGACCATCCCTGAGGATGAAGATCCGGCAGAGGATGACAGTCAGGAAACATCGGATACAGACGGGGCAGAAGAAACATCCGAGTCGGGGCAGTCTGTGACAGCAGACAGTTATGAGCAGATGATGGCATCTATGAATGAAAGGGCGGCAGAAGCGGAAAAAGGCATCGTATCAGTGGAAGCCGCGACAGACCAGACAGACTGGGATGCCGAGATGACAGGTATCGGCAGAAGCGTGACCGGGATCATTACTGCCGATAACGGGCAGGAACTTCTGATCCTCGCCGACAGTTCCATCTGTGAAGACGTATCGGAATGGAACGTCGTATTCGGAGACGGGAAAAGCTGCAGCGCGTCGCTGAAAATGAGAGATCTTAATACCGGACTGGCTATGTTCAGCGTACCGCGAGGAAACATTGCAGATTCCACGTGGGATACCGTTAAAGTTTCCGTGCTGGGGAATTCTAATCTGGTGAAACAGGGCGATGTGGTAATGGCTCTTGGAAATATGTTCGGTTATCCCGGCGGGATGAGTTATGGCATTATCAGCTCCACGGGATATAAGACAACGTTCTATGATGGCGACTGCGATGTTATGACTACGGATATTGTGTCTGAGTCAGAGGGGACGGGAGTTCTCTTTAATATGGACGGAGAGGTGATCGGCCTGATCTCTCCGTCAGTCTGGAAAGACAGCGGGACAAATATCGTGAACGCATATGCTGTCTCTGATCTGAAGGCTGTTATCGAAATTATGGCAAACGGAGAGAGCGTGCCGTATATCGGGATTTACGGTACTACAGTTACTACAGAGCTGCAGGAGGATCAGGGAATGCCGGCGGGCGTTTACGTGGTGGATGTGGATCCGGACTCTCCGGCTATGGAAGCGGGAATACAGAGCGGTGATATTATCTGTCAGGTCGGAGATGAAAAAGTATCCAGCATCGTTACATATCAGAGTGCGGTTCTGGAGACAAAGACCGGAAGACAGATTCTGATCAGAGGTATGCGCCTGGGGGCGGACGGCTATGTAGAGGTAAGATTTACCGTTACAGTCGGGAGCAAAGAAACGAAAACGAAATAGAAAGAGGATGGACATGAGATATATCAGCGGACTACATGAAGGTGAGACAATAAGGAATGTTTATCTGTGCAGGGGAAAACGTTCTGCGGAGACAAGAAACGGAAAACCCTACGATAATCTGATTCTGCAGGATAAAACAGGTACACTGGACGGCAAGGTCTGGGATCCCAATTCACAGGGAATTGCAGAGTATGACGAGAAAGATTTCATAGAAGTTTACGGCGATGTGATCAGTTATAACGGAAATCTTCAGATCAATATCAAACAGATACGGAAAGCGGATGAGGGGGAATACAATCCGGCGGATTATATGCCTACTACAGATAAAAATGTTGACCGGATGTACGAGGGACTGACCGGCTATATAAGCAGGATATCCAATCCCTGGCTGAAGCAGCTTCTGGAGTATTATTTTATAAAAGACGAGGAATTTATCAGAAAATTCAAAGGGCATTCCGCTGCGAAGACCGTGCATCACGGCTTTTCGGGCGGACTCCTGGAACATACGCTCAGCGTTGTTCATATGTGCGACTATTTTGCCGGAGCGTATCCGATTCTGAACAGGGATCTTCTTATCACGGCGGCGATCTGTCATGACATAGGAAAGACAAGAGAACTCTCATCATTTCCGGATAATGACTATACAGACGAAGGACAGCTTATCGGTCATATTGTGATCGGGGTGGAGATGGCGGATGAAGCCATCCGCTCGATTCCGGATTTCCCGGAAAGGCTTGCCAATGAACTGAAACACTGCATTATTGCACATCACGGGGAACTGGAGTATGGCTCTCCGAAAAAACCGGCGCTGGCAGAGGCGCTGGCGCTTAATCTGGCGGACAATGCAGACGCCAAGATGCAGACGCTGACGGAGATATTTAAGGGGAAAACCGGGACAGAGTGGCTCGGGTATAACAGGCTGTTCGAATCCAACTTAAGGAGAACGTCGGGAGCTTAAAATGCAGAAGAATGATATGGCAGTTATCGAGATTACGGATATCGGCGTGGGCGGCGAAGGAATCGGAAAGATCGACGGCTACACGCTCTTTGTAAAAGACGCCGTGATCGGCGACAGAGCTGAAGTGAAGGTTATAAAAGCAAAGAAAAACTACGGATATGCACGGCTGATGCGTGTGCTGGAGCCGTCTCCATACCGTGTGGAGCCGAGATGCAGATTCGCGCGTCAGTGCGGCGGCTGCCAGATCCAGGAAATGTCCTATGGCAGGCAGCTGGCATTTAAGGAACAGAAAGTGAGGAACAGTCTGGAGCGCATCGGCGGCTTCTCTCCGGAACTGCTTGACCGCATTACGGAACCGGCTGTCGGAATGGAGGAACCGTTCGGCTACCGCAATAAAGCCCAGTTCCCCTTCGGCACGGATAAAGAAGGGCATCCTGTTACCGGCTTCTATGCAGGGAGAACACATGACATTATCGCGAATACAGACTGTGCACTGGGAGTTCAGGTTAATCAGGAGATACTGGAGATTATCCTGGAATTCATGGAAAAGCATCACATTGCGTCCTACGATGAAAGGACAGGGACGGGGCTGATCCGTCATGTACTGATCCGTTATGGATTTGCTACAGGAGAGATCATGGTCTGTTTCGTGATCAACGGGACATCTATTCCAAATGCAGGGGAGCTCATAAAGTCTTTGACCGCAGTTCCGGGAATGACCGCTATTACAGTCAGTGTGAACACACGCCGTACAAACGTAATTATGGGAGAGTCCTTTGAAGTACTGTGGGGGCAGGGGTATATTACAGATTATATCGGAAAGATCAGGTATCAGATTTCTCCGTTGTCGTTTTACCAGGTTAATCCGGTACAGACGGAGAAGCTGTACTCGCTTGCTCTGGAATACGCAGATCTGAAAGGCGGCGAGACTGTGTGGGATCTGTACTGCGGGATCGGGACAATCTCTCTGTTCCTTGCACAGAAAGCGGGACAGGTGTATGGAGTGGAGATCGTACCGCAGGCAATCGAGGATGCACGGAGAAACGCCCGGCTTAACGGGATTGAAAATGCAGAGTTCTTTGTGGGAAAGGCGGAGGAAGTTCTGCCGGCTTATTATGAAAGATATGAGGAAGAACACGGCGGGGAGCAGGCCCGTGCAGATGTGATTGTGGTAGATCCGCCCCGCAAGGGCTGCGATGAGGCGCTGCTTGACACGATCGTAAAAATGCAGCCGGAAAAAGTCGTGTATGTAAGCTGTGACTGTGCGACACTGGCGAGAGATCTTAAGATACTGTGCGGAAACGGGTATACACTTAAGAGAGTGCGGCCTGTAGATCAGTTCCCGATGACGGTGCACGTAGAGACAGTCGCTTTACTTACACGAGATGTTGTGTAAATGTGATAAAAACGGTGTGAATACCACAAAATATAGTTGTTTGCGGAAGCATATCTTAGGGCAGAAGTAAGGGAAAAATGCCCTTGAATAAGGAAAAATAGCGAAAATGGGGTGCGGATAAGCATCCCATTTTTTCTGTATATGATAATGCGAAAATTCTCCGTTATTGTAATCCTTTAAGTTTATTCAATCCACATCATTACGCTCCCTGTCAGTAAGATTAAATGTACTGTCTACTAAGGACATCTGCTAAGTATCATTTGATACAAAAGCCATTTGGATCATCTCTATATTTGATAGAGTCATTGTATCAAATATAGAGGAAGATTCCTATATCATGTTGAGTTTTCAAGGTACAAATTTATATCAGAGGTCAATAACCTTTTGACACTCTAATCTTAATAGGAAACTTCGTTCGCTTTTGATATCTCCTTGTTAAGTGCATCCCTCCAGGCGTTAAAATTATACCAGCCGCACCCGATGCATCCCTTTTTTGCTTCGGGACCTTCTTTCGGACAGCCGGCGGGCCAGTCTTCATTGCCTTCGTAATAAAATTTAATGCCCAAAGGATATTGACGCTTATTGGTTTTGATACAGCGTTCACAGGCACGGGATTTGAGGAGATTATGATTCCCGGCAGCATCCTTTTTTAGAAGCTGGAATTTTTCTTCTATTTCAGCATCAGTCATTGTGACTGGATTGGAATCTTCCACATTTCCCCAGCGTTCCATAGGAAATCTATGATCAATGACAAGTTCATGAGCTTGTCTGACACGCTGCTCTATACAATCTGTGTAAGAATAGTGCTCAAATATGGCTTTCTGTAATTTTTTCGGTATTCCTGAAGCTGAATTGGATTTCTTAAATTCTCCGGTCCATCTATCGCAAGTCTTCAGTTCATGACAATCGCTGCAAATTGCATTGTCAGTAACAATAACCAGTCCCGGACGATTTTTTGTTCCACGCTGCAGTCCCTGTATTCCGCCGCCGCCCGCATATTGTTTAGAATCTATGTCTTTACCGGCACAATCTCTGCAATGCCATTTGCAGTCGGAAAGTTTGTTGAAAATAGCCGGTTGTAATTGTGCGCGGCCCGAAAAAGTTTTTTTGTAATTATCAATGTTCCATTCTTTATCTTCTGTTGACATTTATTAATCCTCCGTTTTTGAGAAGCTGATGGATCCCTGGGGAGCATCCTTTTATATAAGAAACGCTGAATATTGCCTTCTTTTTATTGTATGGGGGAGTGCAGGCAAAGTCAATAAAATGAACAGCGGTTTTGCATGGTTTTAAATCGGCCTTAACAAAACCATTTACAAAATTTAACATTCGATTCTTAAAATATTTAACGGATTTTATATGGAAGGGCAACAGAAAATGAAAGATAAGGTACTACATAGATTACTGAAAACGCTTCCCATGCTGATTGTGCTGGCAGTTCTTGCCGTAGCTGCAGTCTGGATAAACCGGTCTGGAGAAGACGGGACTGCGACAGATTCCGGCCGGATGGTCTATGCACCGGCAAAGGTGACAGCAATCCTGTCGGACAATGCGCAAGAGGATTTTGAAAATGCGGAGGGACGGCGCGTGGGCGACCAGGAACTGGAGATTCAGATCCTGTCAGGAGATCACAAAGACGAGATCATGACAGTGACCAATTATATGAGCGCGTTATTTAATGTAGATGTGCAGCAGGGCGACCGGATCATTGTGAGAATTATGACTGATGAAAACGGTTCCTACTATGCATCTGTATTTAATTATGACAGGGGAATTGTTCTGGGCGGTTTCCTGCTTGTCTTCTTTATCCTGCTTGCAGCACTGGGAGGAAAGAAGGGGCTGGGCGCTCTGGCAGGACTTCTGCTCACTCTGGGGTGTATCTGGTTTATCCTGATTCCCTGTCTGCTCCGTGGGGTCCTGGCGATACCGGTAACCATTGCTGTGTCGGCTGTGTCAGCGGCAGCAGGATTGATCTTCTTAAACGGATATTCAAAGAAAACATTCTGTGCAGTCTGCGGCTGTGTAGGCGGTGTCCTTGTGTCAGGCATTGCCGCGGCTGTGGTTGGAATCCTTTCCCCTATGAACGGCTTCAATATGCAGGAGGCGGAAAACCTGATCCTGTACGGAGCGGATGAGGGGCTGAAAGTCAGCGGTCTGCTGGTATGCGGTGTCCTGATCTCCGCGTTGGGAGCAGTGATGGATGTGGCTCTCGGTATTGCGTCTTCGGTGTGGGAGATGAAGGAACAGAATCCGGATGCTTCCGTGGGCAGCCTTTTCCGCTCGGGTATGCAGATCGGAAAGGATGCTATGGGAACAATGGCAAATACGCTTATCCTTGCATTTGCCGGTTCTTCTCTCAATATGCTGATTCTGGTGCAGACCTATGATATTCCGTTCCTTCAGCTGATCAATACAGATTCCATTGCTCTGGAAGTAGTGCAGAGCGTGGCAGGCTCGATCGGAATTCTGCTGACAGTTCCTCTCGTAGCTTTTATCAGTGCAAGACTTATGGCACGCGGGAAAAAGCAGAGAGTTTAATATAGATGGCGCCAGAAGAAATCCGGCGTTCAATTTTACCAACATAATTTATCAGAACAGGAGGATGAAGATGAAAAAGAAAGGCAAACCAGCACTTGGCGCAAGACTTACCGCCCTGTGTATGGTCGCTCTGATGGCTGTGTCCATGCTGCCGTCCCAGATCGTTTCGGCGGCGGAGACTTCCTTCGGGAAGATTGCCGGAGAGCAGGATTTTACCACGGGCCGTTATGTCATGGTGACAGATAACGGATATGCGCCGCAGAAGTTTGACAATAACTGGCTTCCGGCGGCCGAACTTGGGACAGATCTGGGAGATACTGTGGCAGCTCCGGCTGATGAGACTGTCTGGGAGATTGCGGTGACGGCAGATACTGCTACGATAAAAGATTCCGACGGGAAGTTTATTGCGCCGTCAGGCGGAAATAACAACGGAATCAAGATATCAGATACAGAGTATCAGTGGAAATGGGAATGTACAGACGGAAAGTTTACATTCAGCGGCCAGGGAGAGGACACGGTTGTTCTGGCAAGCAACAGAAGCAGCCAGAATAAATTCCGGGCCTATAAAACCACAACCGTAAGCGGAAATCCCGGCGGGTATCCGTCAGAGTTTACTCTTTATAAGGAAGAAACCGGCGGCACCTCCGAAGGCACGGTAGCGGCGCCCCAGGCGGCTCCTCAGGCGGGAGAGGTGTCTTCCGGAACAGCAGTTACACTGACTACATCCACGTCCGGGGCACAGATTTACTTCACGCTGGACGGAAGCGACCCTGCAGATGAGGCAAATGAGACGCGGGAGCTTTACAGTGCGGATAATATGCCTGTCATCACTGAAGACTGTACGCTGAAAGCGGCAGCAGTGCTGGAAGGCGTGTACAGCGCGGTGCAGACACTGCAGTACACCGTTTCCGACAGCGGAGAAGAGGGAACCCTGCCTGCAGACGGGGATCAGGTTGTGATCTATGCGCCGGCATATAACAAAGCCCTTTCCGCTGACTACAATGGTTTCTACAACAAAGGCACAGATGTGACAGTAAACAGCGACGGCACACTTTCCGGATATACGGATATGGATGTCTGGACTGTAAAAGATAACGGAGACGGAACTTACAGCTTCTCTCATGACGGTCAGAATATCGGTATGGGCGACAGCTTTTCCAGTATGCCGCTGGGCGAGAAAAACGACAAATGGGTTCTTGAAGATGCAGGAAATGGTCTTTATTATGTGAAGAATACAGTTCGTGACGCATATATGGAGTGGTATGACAGCAACGGAAACTGGAGCGCATACTACAACATTGCAGAAGGTAGTGAGGGGATGTTTGCGCTGGCTTTCTATAAAGTGACCGACGTTCCCGGCGGTTCTGATGAGCCGGACGAGCCCTCAGCAGTAGAAGGCCTTGAGGTTGAAGCATCTCCGAAGAGCGGCGCCAGTGTGGTGGAAGGACAGAAGATCACCCTGGAAGCTGCAGACGGCGCGGAAATTTACTACACAATGAATACGGACGGAACAGAGCCGGCGGATCCGGAGGCGGGAAATGCAGAGCAGCTCTACTCAGAGCCTCTGGAGATTGCAGCTACCCCGGAGAAGGATAAGCCGATTATTGTAAAGGCACTGGCCTATATTCCACAGAACGGTGATGCGGAGGCGCAGACAGGCGAGGTTTATACCTTTACATATAAGGCGCCTATGATGATCGAGGATTACGGCCTGTATTTCGGACAGCTTCACGCGCATACGAATCTTTCCGATGGAACCGGTACGGTGGAGCAGGCGTTTGAGCACGCAGCCAATGTGGAGAACCTCGACTTCCTTGCGCTGACCGACCACTCCAACTCATTTGAGGGGCAGAGCGGACTTCCCAGTGCAGGCACAACCCATCTGGGCGATGAGAATGCCGAGGAAGTAAATGCTTCCTGGAGAGAGGGACGTGAGGGCGCGAGAGCCATCACAGCACAGGAAGGCGATTTCGTAGGAATCTACGGGTTTGAGATGACCTGGTCCGGCGGAGCACCGGGACATATCAATACATTTAATTCGGAAGGATTTGAAAACAGAAATGCAGAGCCTTACAGAAAAGGCGACAACTATGAAGTACTGGAAGCTTACTATAATACACTGAATGAGAATCCGGAGACCATCTCCCAGTTCAACCATCCGGGAGATACGTTCGGTGATTTCATGGATTTTGCACTGTATGATCCGGTTATCGATAATCAGATGACGCTGATTGAGGTAGGAAACGGCGAGGGAGCTATCGGAAGCTCGGGATATTTCCCGTCCTACAGCTATTACACAAGAGCCCTCGATAAGGGATGGCACGTGGCGCCGACCAACAATCAGGACAACCACAAAGGCAACTGGGGCGATTCCAACACAGCAAGAAGCGTTGTGCTCTCCGACGGACTTTCCACCGTGTATATGCCACGGAGGACAATGATCTCTCCATCCTGTATTCCCTCAACGGAAATGCAATGGGCTCGATCCTTGACGAGCAGGACGAGATCAATATCAAAGCGGAGATATCCGACCCCACAGACACCACCGGCGAGACGAAAGTGGAGGTTATCGTAAACGGAGGTCAGACGCTGGCGGAGAAGACATTTACCGGCGGCAGCGCGACAGTGGAATTTAATAACCTTTCCACAGGTTACGGATATTATTACCTGAGAATTACCCAGGCTGACAAGCAGATCGCGGTGACTGCGCCGGTATGGACAGGAGAGAGCGTAAACGCAGGAATCTCCAATACATCCAGCGATGTGGCTATGCCGATCAAAGGAGACGATATCAACATCTCCAGCCAGATCTTCAACAACCTGAGTGACGATATGACAGTGGAATCCCTGACATATACAATGGAGGGACAGACAGAGCCGTTCCACACAGCGGATGTATCACAGATCGGGGATAACGGTGTGATCGGCGCGAGAGGATCCTTTACGTATTCTTTCCCGTACACCGCAGACCAGGCAGGCGGCTTCAATATCAACGCCGAACTGAAAGCCCTGATCGGGGGAGAAGAATATACATTTACGGACGTGCTCAAGCTGAGCGTATCCGATCCGTCCATTGCCACAAAAGTGCTGATAGACGGAACCCATTACAATGACTATGTAAACGGATACTATTCCGGAAATATGACCAACTTTATCAATATGGGCACCTCGGACAATATTCAGGTGAAGATCGTACAGCCGGGCGAGAAAGTAACTCCGGAGATGCTGCAGGATGTATCTCTCTTCGTGATCTCCGCGCCGCTGAAGTATACAAGCGACTATACCGGAGAGGCGCAGCCCAGCGTATTCGAGGATGAATTTGTAAAGGTAGTCAGCGATTATGTAAATGGCGGCGGAACTGTTGTAGTATGCGGCCTGGCAGATTATCAGGACGCCAACAGCGGAGCGCCTTACACATCCTACGTGCAGGCAAATAAACTGCTGGAAGGCATGGGATCCACCATGCGGATCAATGACGACGAGCTGATCGATCAGGATGAAAACGGCGGACAGCCGTACAGACTGTATTTTGACGATTTCAATTACGACAGCACGGATCCGGCAGTCCAGAGTATTCTGGAAGGCGTAGCGGAATCCGGACTTACATACAGCTCCTACTCCGGATGTTCTGTCAGTGTAGGAGAAGGTGAAGCGATTGTATACGGACATGATACGACCTACTCCATCAACAGCAAGGCTCCGGCTCAGGGACATGACAAACCGGTATTGAGCTATAGCGCTCCTTACGATGAGTCCACTGCGGTTGTGCCGAAGGGTGAAGTGGTATCCATGGCTACAGAAGCTGTGGGAAGCGGACGTGTCTATGCGTGCGGCACCGTATTCTGCTCTAACTTTGAAGTGTCGGCGGAAGATCAGGTATCTTACGCAAACGGCATCATGGCACAGAATCTTCTGAGTGATGTAAAAGTCGAACCTGAGATCAGCACCATTCAGGAGGCGCGTGCAGGTCAGGACGGAGAAGTGTTCACTGTAATCGGAACCGTGGCAAACGGAACAGCCGAGAGCGGAAACGCATTCTTTAACACCATCTACATTCAGGACGAGGAAGGCAATGGAATCAACGTATTCCCGATTGACGACAGCAATATCCGTCGTGGAGATCAGGTACAGGTGACCGGATCCGTCAGCGAGTACATCGGGGACAAGCAGCTGTCGGCCATTTCTGTGACTGTACTGGAAGGCAGCAAAGACGTAGTGATCACGGACGTGACCACAAAAGAAGCAAATGACTATGACACTAACTTCGGAAAGCTTGTCCGGGTGAAAGGAAAGGTTGTTGACTTTACACTCGCAGGGGGCATTGTGGAGAGCATTACCGTTCAGGATGACAGCGGCGAGAGCTGCCGGGTATTCATCGACGGTTATATCGGATATTCCGACGAGACGTCACAGGCACTGGAAGAGTTCGTACAGGACGGAGCCTATATCAGCGCGGTGGGATTTGTTTCCCATGACGCGGAGGGCAACCGTCTGAGAGTACGCGACCGTTCCGAGATTCTTCCGGCGAAAGAAGGGGAACAGCCGGCACCGGAGAATTATGAAGTGACAGTATCCATTCAGAACGGAAGCTTCGAGGGTCCGGAAACTGCCACGTCAGGTCAGGACTATACGGGAAAGATCGTAGCAGCGGACGGATATCAGCTTCCGGAGCAGATCACTGTAAAGGCAGCGGGAACTGAGCTGTCTTCCGGCGGCATCTTTAAGGCGGCCGATTATACCTACGATGCTGAAACAGGTGTTGTAACAATTGCGGGTAAAGCCGTGACAGGAAATATTGAGATCAGTGCAGTCTGCGAGGCGGCTCCCGGCCAGGGAGGCAATCCGGACGAAGGCGGACAGAATCCGACACCGGGCGGCGACGGCCAGCAGGGCGGAAGCCAGACAGACGGCAATAATCAGCTGACAGGAAGCGGGCAGCAGAACACCGGAGATTCCGGAAATAGTGGTTCTGATTCCGGTAAAACAGTACAGACAGGTGATGATACACCGGTTATGCTCTGGATCGGAATCGTGGCGGCCGCAGCGCTGGCAGCGGGAGCATCAGCGGTCATTATTATCAGAAGACGCAGAAAATAAAATAGAACAGAATCTGAAGAAAAGCGGGGGCGTTTTGCAGGAGTAAGGCGCCTCTGTTTTTCGCTGTACGGGGCTCTGTTTCGCTGGAATGAAAACCGGGTACAATAAATACAAGAGCCGCAGCCGGGAAAAAATCAGGTTTTGCCTTGAACCATCCGCCAGATGTGTTAAGATAGAGAAGAAACGTTATTCGCAAATTCGGAGGAGTTATGAATCTCGACAAAGAAAGTATAAAAAAATTAAGACAGCTGATCTTATTTACTATTGTTATTCTGATCGCGCTCTGGAACTATAACATTATTTTGGGGTGGATCGGTTTCGCTTTCGGTATTATCTTTCCGTTCCTGCTGGGCGGGGCAATCGCATTTGTCCTGAATGTGCCGATGAACTTCCTGGAAGAGAAGATATTCCGCAATAAATATCTGAGAGACAAAAAAGTGGCGAAGAGGCTGGCAAGGCCGGTGAGCCTTGTGCTTACGATCGCGATTGTGATCGGCGTGGTAGTTCTGGTCATGTTTGTTGTAATCCCGGAACTGACTAAGACGGTGATATCCCTGGGAATGACAATCCGGGCATTCGTGCCGGATGCGCAGCGTTTTCTGGATGATCTCTTCACAAATAACAGCGAAATAAGCAAATGGCTCAGTGATCTGAATCTGGATGTGGATAAACTGATGGACAGCGCCATGTCGTTTTTCCAGAACGGGGCGGGCAACGTACTGAATTCGACGATGTCGGCCATTGGCTCTATTGTGAGCGGGGTGACTACGTTTGTGATCGCATTTGTTTTTGCCTGCTATGTTCTGCTGCAGAAGGAAAAACTTCGCGTGCAGGTGACAAAGGTAATGTATGCGTTCCTGCCGGAGAAACGTGTGGAGTGGTGCATGGAAGTGTGTTCCCTGACTGCAAAATCATTTTCCAGTTTTCTTACCGGGCAGTGTGTGGAAGCGCTGATTCTGGGGATGATGTTCTTTATCGTTATGAGTATCCTGAATATGCCGTACACACTGCTCGTAGCCGTGCTGATCGCGTTTACGGCGCTGATCCCGATCTTCGGCGCGTTTATCGGGTGTATCGTGGGGGCGTTTCTGATATTAATGGTGGATCCTTTCCAGGCGCTCATTTTTGTGATCATGTTCCTTATCCTGCAGCAGATTGAAGGCAATCTGATCTACCCGAAAGTTGTGGGCGCTTCTGTCGGTCTGCCGTCTATCTGGGTCCTGGCAGCGGTGACGATCGGAGCCAATCTGATGGGGATTGTAGGGATGCTGATCTTTATCCCGATTGTGTCGGTGATTTATACATTATTCAGAGCGAGTGTGTATAAGAGGCTGAAGAAGAAACACAGGGATCTGAAGACAGGCAGGGAAGAAAAGCCGGAAGCCCCAAACGAAAAGTAAAAAATAATAGGAAGACCTTGACGAATATCCATCCGCCGTGGTATACTACTACGGCGAATGGAAGTAGGTCTTTTTTTTATGCCTAAAAATCGATGGCTTCGCAACCATCAGTAACACGTAGTGAATATGTTACATGACAAAGGATAAGAAAGCTCATCCGGAACGCATGGAGACCAAGAAATACTGCAGATTCTGCAAATCACACACACTGCACAAAGAAACAAAGTAGTCGCCGGAAGGAAGTGGACAAATGAGTGATAAAGCAAAAACTCAGAAAAAGAGCTGGTTCAAAGGGCTTCAGGCAGAGTTCAAGAAAGTCATCTGGCCAGACAAGAAGACACTTGCAAGACAGACTACGGCGGTTGTCGCAGTCTCTGTAGTTCTCGGACTGATCATCGCAGTGATCGACGCGCTCCTGAACTATGGAATTAAATTTTTGGTAGGCTAGTTGACCGCATCAGAAAGGTGATTTTATGTCAGAGGCAAAATGGTATGTAGTTCATACTTATTCAGGGTATGAAAACAAAGTAAAAGCGAACATTGATAAGACGATCGAGAACCGCCATCTGGAAGATCAGATCCTTGAGGTCCGCGTTCCCATGGAGGAAGTGACAGAACTCAAGAACGGGGTCCAGAGAGCAGTGCAGCGCAAGATGTTCCCGGGCTATGTCATGATCCATATGATTATGAATGACGATACATGGTATGTGGTCCGAAATACCAGAGGCGTGACCGGGTTCGTAGGACCGGGGTCCAAGCCGGTTCCGCTGGAAGAGAGCGAGATGGCCAATATGGGCATCAAACATGACAATGTTGTCGTCAACTTCGGTGTGGGCGACACGGTTGTTGTGCTCAGCGGCGCATGGGAGGGAACTGTCGGCGTTGTGCAGAGTATGAATGAACAGAAGAAGAGCCTGTCTATCAATGTAGAGCTGTTTGGCCGCGAGACACCGGTTGAACTTGGTTTTTCAGAAGTGAAGAAAATGGATTAAAGATGAGTGGGAGGGGCATGGCCCCGTAAGTACCACAAGGAGGTAATTGAAATGGCAAAAAAAGTAGAAGGTTATATCAAATTACAGATTCCTGCCGGCAAGGCAACTCCGGCACCACCGGTTGGTCCTGCACTTGGACAGCACGGTGTAAACATTGTTGAATTTACAAAGCAGTTCAACGCAAGAACAGCAGACCAGGGCGACCTGATCATCCCGGTTGTAATCACTGTATACAATGACAGAAGCTTCAGCTTCATCACAAAGACACCGCCGGCAGCAGTTCTGATCAAGAAAGCATGCAAGATCCAGTCCGGTTCAGGCGTGCCGAACAAGAACAAGGTTGCAACGATTACAAAAGCTCAGCTTCAGGAGATCGCAGAGATGAAGATGCCTGACCTGAACGCAGCATCCGTAGAGGCTGCTATGAGCATGGTAGCAGGAACATGCCGTTCCATGGGTGTAGTTGTAGAAGAGTAAAGCACCTGGCGGTAAACCTGATTTTAGAAGCTATGAAACAGAAGTGGGAGGGGCACGTTCCCGCCAATACCACAAGGAGGTTATTGTAAAATGAAACGAGGAAAGAAATATATCGAAGCTGCGAAACTGATCGAAAGAGGAAACCTCTACGACACAGATGAAGCAGTAGCACTTGTTAAGAAAGCAGCAGTAGCAAAGTTTGACGAGACGATCGAGGCTCATATCAGAACAGGCTGTGACGGACGTCACGCAGATCAGCAGATCCGTGGTGCGGTTGTACTTCCGCACGGAACAGGTAAGAAAGTCCGCATCCTTGTGTTCGCTAAGGACGCAAAGGCTGAGGAGGCAAAAGCAGCAGGAGCTGATTTTGTGGGAGGAGACGAGCTGATCCCGAGAATCCAGAATGAAGGATGGCTTGACTTCGACGTAGTTGTTGCAACACCGGATATGATGGGAGTTGTAGGTCGTCTCGGACGTGTACTCGGACCGAAAGGTCTCATGCCGAACCCGAAAGCCGGAACAGTTACAATGGATGTAACAAAGGCGATAGGCGAGATCAAAGCCGGTAAGATCGAGTACAGACTTGACAAGACAAACATTATCCATGTACCGATCGGTAAAGCTTCCTTTACCGAAGAGCAGTTAGCGGACAACTTCCAGACGCTTATTGATGCAATCAACAAGGCAAGACCGGCAGCAGTTAAGGGACAGTATCTGAAGAGCATCACTCTTACATCTACAATGGGTCCTGGTGTAAAGGTTAATCCTCTGAAGCTTGCATAATTAAAAGAATAAAGACAAATAAAAATCCCCGCAGAAATAACACGGCAACAGTTTGTTGATATACTCAGAGTTGTTTCTGCGGGGATTTTTTTTAGAATTATACGCATTGTCACGGGAAGCGGAGATGAGCGGCGAATAATTTCCCGGGGTGAAAAATATACAAATTATTGCCGAAAATATGCATTCACATAATTCCTTTCTGCATTTAAAATAATTAAAATATTACAGAAAAACCAGAAAAAGGAGGCGAAAATGTCTTAAATACAGAAATTAACTGCCGTAAGAGATACAACAGGAGGAATGTAGAGCATATGAAAAAAAGAGTGGTAACATTGTTGGCGGCTGTATCACTGGTATGCAGCCAGTTCCCGATGGCGGCAAACGCAGAAAATACTTCGGACGACGGGAATATCATGCAGATTTTTTATGTCTCTCCGGACGGTGATGATAATGCGTCAGGTACCCGGGAATCCTGTGAGCGCTGCAGTAAGCGGTGAAAAGGTGACGGTAAAAGCCGAAGAAGCCCCCGAAGGAAAACATTTTGAAAAACGGCGATTCAGCCACCCCGCAGGCAGGCGATTCAGACGCTCCACAGACAGGCGATGAAACGGACGCGTTATCCGCAGCGGCCTTATGTGCTCTGTCGCTGGCGTCCGCAGCCGCGGCTGTAGTTCTCCGGTTTGGAAAAAAGAAAAACAGAATTTAACAACAGGTAAAAGTATAAAGTGAAGACAGACACAGTTAAACTGCAGGGCAAGTTTGACTGTGTCTTTTTCTGCGTGGTATAATGATTGCGCAAAACGCAATCCATGGCTTGAAAAGTAAATGTCGCTGCGCAGCGCTTCCTTTTCTGCGCACATGGTACAATAATTTTACTTTATGTAAGCAGGTGTGAGCAATGAGTCTGATCAACAGAATTCCCCATGATTTCTATAAATTATTCACAAGCAAATACACGGAATATTACATGACGTTCCTCGTGGCGATCTACGATGCCATGGAACAGTCCTACTCGGTTCTGGGTCTGACGGAGAAAGAGTGCCGGGCTGTTATGAATGAGAAGATTGCTGCTGCGGCCATCCTGTGGGATGCGGAAAATTATGACGAAGAGGGCGTGTTTCTCACCCGTTCCAATATGGCGTCAGTCTGCCTGAAGCATTTCGAGGACTGGGGATGGCTGAAGCAGGATTATGACGAAACTCTGAACAGCTACGTGGTCACATTTCCGGAGTACAGCCAGATGTATGTGGAGCTTTTTGCCCGTCTGCTGGATGAGAGCGACAGTCAGGAGAGGGAGAGTGTTCTCGCGATCTACAGTTATCTGTATACATACAGCGTGGACAGCGAGAAGAATAATGAAATCCTCAAAAGTGCCCTGAATGCCTCCAAAAGGCTGGTGCGTATGCTGGTGAATATGCAGGACGGCATGAGAGAGTACTTTGATGAGCTTTCCCGGCAGAAAGATTTTAAAGGGATTCAGGACGTCCTTGTAAAAGAGATCAACAACAGCGACAGCCGGAAATATGCGATCCTCACGACCACGGACAGTTTCTACCGGTATAAAGAAGCGGTCAAGGAGCTGATTGTGAAAAATCTGGACGAAAACGAAGCGCGCAGAAGGAAGAAAGAACGGGAGCTGACAGGCATTGAGCCGGGAACGCCGGCTTTTGTGCGCTGCGAGCGGGCGATACGGCTCTGCGACGAGGCGGCGGATATTATGTTCCGGATTGAGCGGCAGTCGGATGTGATTGAGCGGAGATACAATAAGTTGATCGAACAGAAGACTGTATTTGCAGGCCGGGCGGCGGCCCGCATCCGCTATATCATGCAGGAGGGAGCGGATGGAGACGACCGGACGGCTGTTTTCGTCAGTCTGCTGAACAGGAGCAGAAGGAAAGAGGAGATTCTGGAAACTCTCTCGGAGCGCGTCCGGATGAGTATGCCCCATCAGCTTATGTCTCAGGAGAGCCTGTACCGCAGAAAATCTGCAGAAAGAGATGAGTTTGTCCCTCAGGCTGTAAAACCGGAGGAACAGACAGAAACAGATCAGATGGATTCCTTTGTCCTGAAACCTCTCTACACCCGAAGGGAGATTGAACGCTTCCGCAGGAAGAATGAGAAGGATGGAGTATTCTGTGTGACGGAGGATACCGTGCAGAGCGTGGAAGATCTGGAAAAGCTGTTTTTTGTGTGGCAGGAGGCGACTGAGACGGCTGAGAGCAGTCAGGAGATTGAACTGGGCGATGAGCAGGAAAACAGTTCCGGATTCCGCTATTCCGCTTTAAAAATCCGCAATGCAGAGTGATCTGCAGTATGTGAAATGCCGGAAATGAGGATGGCATAAAAGTGAGATTCAGTCAACATGAAAGGAAGTATCTATGTTTACATATCTGGAAGAACTGACAGTGACAGAAGCAGAACAGGTGAGAAAGACCATACAGGCACTGTTCCGGCAGACCTGTATCCTTCAGGTGAAGTATGACCCGGCTACGCTGACGCCGAGAGATAACCCGCAGTATGAGATCTGCGCAAGGCACAGAGGCTTTATCGAAAACTACATCGAAGTGCTCGGCTGCGAACTTGTCCACGATGCGCAGGAGCATATATTCCGTCTGTCCGGAGAGCATATGCCGCGTGAGAAATTAAGCCTTACAAGTACGGTGATCCTGCTTCTGATCAAGCTGATCTACAGAGACCGGATCATGGGAGAGGGGCTGAATGCTCCGCTTACGACTTTGAAAGAAATCCGTGAGTACGGGAAGAATACAAATCTGATCACAGAGAAGCTGACCCAGGCTCAGTGGAGAGAGGCTCTCTATCTGCTGCGGATCCATCAGGTCATTGATCTGCCCGGCGCGGTGAAAGATGTGGAGGACGATACGCCGATTTATATCTACAGCACTGTGAATCTTTTTGTGACGGCGGCGGATATTAACGCGCTGATCGAGGAATACAGAGACGAGGAGGAAGAGCATGAGACAGCCGAAGAAATTATTTACCCGGATTCTGATCAATAACTGGGGCGGCATCAGCCACAAGATACTTCATCTGCACGAATATGTAAATCTCTTCAGCGGAAAGAGCGGTTCGGGAAAATCTACTGTAATGGATGCGATTCAGGTCGTCCTCTACGGAAGCGTATCTGCGAATTTCCTGAACAAGGCGGCGGATGATTCGAAAAATAAAAGAAGTGTCCTCAGCTATCTGCGGGGAGCCCAGAAAGACGGAAGCGCGAACAGGGCGGGAATGGATTTCTGCTCCCAGATCGTGATGGAGATCGAGGATACGGGCACCCATATTACAACCTGTATCGGTGTGGCTTTCGAAGTGGGGAAGAATGATACGGAGCTGAGACGCTACAACTTCTTCAGTCATTCCGGAAAGATGCCGGAGGATGAATATCTGTGTGACGGTGTGCCATATACTATCGACCGGATCAGAAAGCTGGCAAAAGAGCGTTCTGTCAGCGTGGATAACCGGGGACATGGGGACGTGAACCGTGTCTATCCTTCAAAGGAAGCCTATCTTAATACACTCTATGAGGTGATCTTCGGCTATGTCGAGCAGGGGCGTATGATCACCATGGAGAAGAGCGCCATTGCGCTGCGGATGACAAGCGGAACGGGACAGTTCATCCGGGATTATATGTTCCCCAAGAGCCGGGAGAATACAGTGGCTGTGATCAGCGAGCAGCTGGGAGCCTACCGGGAGATCCGGGAGCGGGTGGAGGATCTGGAGAAGCGGATCGAAATGCTGGATGCGGTCCATGCGGCGGATCTGGAGCTCACCGGCGTCCGGGCGGATAAAGTGCGGTCCGAGACAATCCTTAAATATATCGAGATCGGGGGATGCAGAGCGAAGCTCGCTTCCCGGGGAGATGATCTGGAACAGGCCAAAGATGCATCAGAAAAGGCGCTGGAGAGGCAAAGACGGGTACAGGATGAGCTGACATCTTTGAGAAACCGGCTGATCGATGTCAAGGCAGAGCTGAAAAAGAGTGATTATGGACAGAAACAGCAGGAGCTTCAGGAGATGGAGCATACCATCCGGCTTCTTGCGGACAGTTCTGCGGACTGGCGCAGGATCATAAACGGGCTGAAACGCTGGGAAGACGATGAGACTGCGACCGATTACGTGAGCAACCGGGCTCTGCAGCTGATCGATGATTTTGCCCGCGGAGAGGTGACGGAAGAGGCCTGCGGGGAACTGAGGTCGCATTTAAAAGCAGCCATGGACAATATCTCGGAAGAGCTGGCAGAGGCGGCGGTATCCATCCGCGAGACGACGAAAGAGCTTCGGGAGAAAGAGGAAGCTCTGGAGGATATGAACAATGACAGGAAGCCTTACCCGAAAGAGCTCAAAGAGGCAAGACAGCAGCTTCAGAGCGCGTTAAGTGACCGCTATGGCAGGACGATCCATGTTCATATCCTTGCGGATCTCTTTGATATCACAGACGAGAAGTGGAAGAACGCGGTGGAAGGCCGGCTCGGCCGTCTGAAAAAGAGTATGATCACAGAGCCGGCGTACGCTCTGGACGCGGCAAAGATCTTCCGGAAGATGAAGCGGTTCGAGGAGGCGGATCTGATCAACAGTGCCGCAATAAAAAGAGAGTCGCCTGCGGCGGAGAAGAATTCGCTGTACGAGGCGGTGCATACGGATCTGGATTATGTGGACTGGTGCCTGAAACGGTATCTGGGCAGGATCCGGAAGTGCGAGACAGTGGAAGAACTGGATAGCGTGCGCGACGGCGTGACGCCGGACTGTTATTCCTACAGCAATTACATTTTCCGTCATCTGCGAAGCAAAGATTATACGAAAGGCGCCTGCATCGGGACGAGGATATCGAAAGCCCGGTTAAGAGAGCTGGCGGATGAGATTGAGAGCCTTCAGGAGAATCTGATCGGAGAGCGCCAGAGAGAAGCCGCTCTCAAGGATGCCCAGAAGTATGAAACGCTGAGTCAGGAGACCGGACAGATCCTGCGTCTTTCCTCGGCGGCGGACGAGCTGGAGGAATACTACCGGAAGCAGGAAAAGCTCCAAAAAGAATTGAAAGAACTGGAAGACGGAACGAGGACTGCGGAACTGAAAGCCGAGCAGGAGATGCTGGAAACGAATGTCGCAGAAAAAGAACAGGCGTCTCAGGATATCCAGAAAGAACAGATCCGTCTTGGCGGAGTGGTTGAGGCAGCTGAGCGTGATATTCGGGATCTGAAGACAAAACTTGATGAGCTTACGACAGGGTTTGTGGAAAATAAGGAGCTGACGGAAGAGGTGGCGGCAGAGATCGCAAAACGCACGGAACCCGCTTACCGCCAGTCAGTAAAAGCGCAGTTTGACCGGCTCGCCGAAAGGGAGACAGAACTTGCAGATGAGAGGACTATTGCGAGAAACCGTTTCAACAGGGAGTATCCTGCGTACGGTTTCACGGGAGTGGAACATTCCAATGAAGTTTACGATCAGGTGCTTGAGCGCTGCAGGAAAGATTTTGAACCGAAGTATAAAGAAGAATTCCGGAAGCAGTATGAGCTTGTCTATCATTCCCTGAGGGACAATGTGATCGCAACCATACACGGGGAGATCAAGGCGGCCTACCGACACAGGAGAGACATCAACCGGATGCTCTCAAAGATCCGTTTCTCCGACAGTATTTACCAGATCGATATCCTTCCGGCGAAGAATGAGAACGGCCAGTTCTACGATATGCTTATGGCAGAAGAGCTGGACAGCAAGGTGATTGACACAGGCGGCATAAACGGTCAGATGAGCCTGATGGAGGATGACTTTTTCCGGAAATATGAGCAGAAGATCCAGCTTCTCACCGAGAAGTTCATGCCTCTGCGTGAGGAGGACAGCCAGAACAGGGAGAAACACCGCCAGGAGATGGAGAAGTTTGCCGACTACCGCAATTATCTGACCTTCAGTATGTACGAGCAGGTGATCGATGAAAACGGAATGGAGAAAAAGAATTATGTAGACGATATGGCAGGCGTGGACTCGGGCGGAGAGGGTCAGAACCCGAAATACGTCGCCCTGCTTGCGGGATTTGCCATGCTGTATATACAGCAGAGCAACCGGGATTCCAAGATCCGGCTCGTGCTCCTTGACGAAGCGTTTTCCAAGATGGATAAAGAGCGAAGCGAGGTCTGCCTGCGGTATGCGCGTGAACTGGAGCTCCAGCTCATTGTCTGCGTGCCGGACGAGCGTCTCCAGTCCCTGATCCGGAATGTGGACAGTGTGTACGGATTCCGCCGGTTTAAGAATCAGGTCAGTATGATGCATATAGATAAGGGAAATTACCTCGAAATGATAGAGGGGGATGATACAGATGCAGTGTCTGACGAAGTATCTGATACAGACCGCTGACGGCCCCGCCTACCGTTCGGGAAATCTGGACGGGATGCGCCATCCTGCCGTGGACGGGAAAATGATCCGCGCTGCCGGTGGTATGAAGAAGCTTCTGGAAGGGGCGGATGAACTGGAGAAGGCAGGACTGATCCGGACGGAACGAAAGAATCTGGGAGCGGATATCGTGCGGATCCATTATCCGGTCAGCGCGGTGCCGGAGCTCTGCCGGCGCGCCGGTGTGGAAGATCCCAGGGAAAGGCAGCTGAGATGGATCCGTACTGCCGGAAAGTGGGCAGGCGAAGCAGAAGGAACCTTCCTTGAACCGTATTACGAAGTTCTGCTCCAGCGATTGGCGGCGGGACAGGATGTAAAGAAGCCGGATATGGAGGATGAGGATTTCTTTCGCTGTCTGAACCGGGCGGCGGCAGTTGACACTCCGGTCTGGAGGAGGCAGTTCAGCAAGGAAGTACTGCACGACTCAAAACTGTTTGAAAAGAAATATCAGGATAAAGTCGTGACTGTGCTCGACCAGTATTCGCCTCTGGTCGAAGAGGGAATGACTGCGGATGATATCCTGAGAGTGCACGGGATCAAGACTTACTCGCAGACGCTGGAGTGGAAAGGCTCCCTGATCTACCGGATCGGAAACGGGAGTCCGATCGACAGTTCTGTAAATATATTCGGAACCGTGATCAATGCACAGACACTGGAACAGGCAGTGCCGTCAGCGGCTCCGGGGATCCGGCGTATCATGCTGATTGAGAATAAGGCAAATTATGAATCCATGGACTTCCGGGCGGATACTCTTTACATATACTGCCACGGCTTCTTTTCCCCGAAAGAGATAAAGTTTCTCGGTGCATTGACAGAGACTACGGTTGAAAATACAGAATATCTGCACTGGGGCGATATGGATCTGGGTGGTATCAGGATCTTCCTGTATAATCAGAAAAGACTGTTCCCGAAACTGAAGCCTTACCGGATGGATGGGGACGCCTATGCGGACGCTCTGGCAGCGGGCGCAGGAATTTCGTTGGAAAAGGAAAAGAAAGAAAAACTTCAGAAACTGGATGCTGGATGCATGGAGAACCTTAAGGAACTGATCCTTGAGAATGAAATGGAGATCGAGCAGGAAAGCCTTCTGTTTGCAGAAAAGCAGGGGTCAATTAAATGTGACGTAAAATGTGAGCCGGAATATTGACAATGCATAAAGTAAAGCGTAAAATTTAAAAAGCATTAATGTATCGACATTGAAAAAAGGAGGAAACAAAATTGTTATCTAAAAGATTAGCATTAGCAGCAATCGGAGTAGTGACTCTGTGTGCCGGAATGACGGCAATGGCTGCTGGTGAGGGTAATTTGCCGCAGGTGATGACAGATCAGATTGAGTGGGATGGCGGATTGTTGGATATACCGGTAGACTTCGGAGCCTATTCCCCAGAGGATCTGGGATTTGAAATTACGGCTAAGGATTCGTCAGGCAACGTAGTGTACGATAATCCGTATCCCGTGTTGTCTAAAACGGAAGAAGGGATAGTGACTTTTTCACTGATTGATTCTTTCTTTTCCTGTGATGATGAGCAAGCGTTTACACAAGCAGGCTCGTATACCATAGAACTGGAATTTACGCTGGACTATGAGACCTTTACATCAGATGAATTTACGTTAGTGGTAAAGGAAGACAGCCAGATGTGGGATACAGAATACGTTGAGTATTCTTTTGATGGCTCCGAGGATGTTGTGCTGCATTTTATAAATGGGACGAACAATTATAAACTTCGGGACGTAACAGCGTATACTGTTTCTGCGCATTACACTGACGGCATGGGGCCTGGCGATAAATATACCGAAGGTTTTAATGTGGATATGGATGAAGGAATAGTCACATTTGATAAAGAAGCCTTGAAAGCTGCTATCGTAGATACGGTCGGAAACAAAGATAATCTGAACCGAATGGATATTGGGTTAAATGTATATGCTGTTACTGAGGATGGCGAAGAATTTGATTTCAACAGAGTGAATGAACCGGGGTCAGATTACATTACTACATCTTCTATATGCCTCGATATCACAAACCTTGACTTTAGCAATGAATCCGGAGAAGAGCCTGAGCCGGAAGAACCGGAACCGTCGGCTGAATTTGTCGGAATAAGCACACCGGGTATACAGGTGGCAAAAGAAGACGGAAATGTGATCAGCAACAGCGCTCTTGCTTATATCCAGAATAACTATAAGGATGAAATCGAAAAGCTTGGAAATGACTATCAGGTAGAAGTCAAGATGGTGCTTAACGAGAAGAATGCTGCAGATATTCCGGCTGATGTTCGGGGTGCGCTTGGAAGACTTGTGGCGAATGGAACGATCGGACAGTATTATGATATTTCCATAGTGGCGGATGTAATGCAGAACGGGACGGCCGTATCAGGTTTGGAAGATATCTATATTCCGGAATTGTCAGATGAAATCACAGTCAGCCTGGAAATTCCGGATTCAGTACCGGCAGACGGTGTGGCGTATACAATGCTCCGCTATCATAACGGGCAGGCTTCGGCGCTTCCGACTTCCGTAAGCGGCGGAAAAGTTACATTCAATACGGCTGACTTTTCTACTTATGCATTAGCGTATGAGGAAAATCAAAAGGATGTATCTGGTGATAAAACGGATACACCGGCAGTTACGAAAGACAACAAAGATAACATCAGCGTAACAGCTCCGCAGACAGGAGATGATACAAGCGTAATGACGATGGTGTTACTGATGCTTTCGAGCGTGGCTGCTGCCGCAATTGCTTACAGTGCTAAAAGGAAGTTAAACAAGTAGCGGAACTAAATCCTCATTATAACCTGGCTGAAGTGAAAAGTTTATTTCCACTTTGAAAGACGGGAAAAGAAAAGTGGCAATTACTCTTACAAAAATGAGTGATTGCTGCTTTTTCTGTTTTATTA
>CAJFGR010000036.1 GCA_904377845.1 uncultured Ruminococcus sp.
GACATAGTAATGAATCCTCTCTTTCGTATTGATTTTAGTATATCAGATTCATTAAAAATTGTCCGAAAAAGTGTCTTAATTTATGAGACCATTATACCGTCAGCCTTTTGTAATTCCTGCTTTATTTTTTCGGGGCAAATTCCTTTTTGTCATGGCAAGGTAAAGAAGTATAGGGAGGAGGTGCTAAAGCCGTAAATTGGATTGATTTTCTAATATTCAGACTGTAGTTTTCGGTATTCCGAACAGTCAGCAGCCGGAACAATCCGAGACGGTACCCCGGGTGATTTACATTTGTTTGGCAAACTTTTTTATTTCTCGTGGTGGGATGCGTTCCATATTCACATTACGACCAAATTTCAGCTCATCGAACTATCACAACATTCTTACAATAGTTTCTATTGCCTCTTCTTTCTGATTTTCTCCAAACAGAGATTCTTTTCGTACTAATGTCTTTAACTCATATTCAAGATCTTCAAGTTCTTTCATATTGAGTCCAGAGACATATTCATAAATTTCTCTTGCGGTTTCCTTGGATATAGCTGTATCTATTATTTTCCCTTTTAATGCACTATCTTTTAATGAAGTTGATTTTTTTATACTATTGTCCTTCCTATAACATCTCTCACACTCAATTACTCTACGGCTATTTTCCATTCCGCAATAGCATATCCAAGAATATTCATTAACCTGGGTATTACACATAACATCTCGTCCGTAATTCTGTCTTAATGCTTCTAATTGATTAACTGGAGTTTGAGAAATTTGATACTGCTCAAGAGTATCTTCCATATCAACTATTGTATCATCGCTAGAATAAATCACCTTTTTAACTGTCACATATGCTTTTTGAATTAAATCAATACGCAATTGAACACAGGGAACTTTTATAAAATCAGTTGAATATAATAAATCATCGTATTTTTTGTTGACTGCAAAAATATTATCTACCAGGTTTATACTTTCATTAAAAATAGTTTTAAACTCTATATCTGATATAATAGCTTTCACTTTTCCTGCATCATTATAACTTTTAATCTCCAGTGCGGCACAGTAGTTTTGAAAAATATCATCTACTCTTAAAACAACATTACAAATATTAAAGGGTAATTTCGTATTATATGATAATACAGGTATGTATTTTTCGTTGCTTACTGTTGATTTCTCCGGCTCAATTACTACTGCAGTCCCATTTGCAACAACTCCAAGTATATCAGACGTAAATGTCGTATAATCAATATCTATTCCGATAATTGCATTTCCACCTAGAAACTCTGCCTGCTTTTTTAATTCATTTAAAGCATTTTCCTTTGCGCTCTCAAGCTTTCTTTCATATGTTCCACTTCTACTTCCTGTAAAATCTGCGAATTGAGATCCCAAAGAGCTAAAAATACCAGTTCCGAGTACCACTTCTGCTGATACAACATTCAAATAACTTGTTATTTTATACCCGTCAAAATTATATCCTGTTGTTAATACCATAAGATTACCACCTCTTTATGTGTTATTCAGCACTATTAATTACTATTTTTTTGAATTACGACCGATGTCCCATTCACAGAAATTCCAATCATGTTTTTTCCAGAAAATGTTACATGGTCATAGCTAATTCCTATAATAGCATTTCCACCAATTTTAATAGAATCTTCAATCATTTCATTCACAGCAGCCTGTTTTATTTCTTTCATTTTATCTGAAAACATTTTGGATTTTGATCCTGTTAAATCTGAAAAATCCGAAAATAATTCTGCCATAATGCCAGTTCCTATTACACACTCTCCGCTTACTAAACCTTTATATTCATCGATTTTATATCCATGAAAATCATATCCTGTAGTAAGCATATGTGAATCTATTTCTTTTTGGAAGACACTCACATTATTGGGGCATTTTAGGTTTGTATTTTCATTTGGTTTATCTTTATAATATAAATTACAAATATTGTTAATATGATTAATTATTAAAGCAAGTTTATCATTTGAATATTTTCTTTCAAAATCTTTTATAATTTGAATTCTTTTAGATTCAATTTCTTCCTTTGACTTACACTCTTCAATAACATCATCAATATTTGTTCTGATGACTTTGTTGCAATCACTACAGATTGATTGTTTACCTACATAAAAATCCGGATCAAAAAAACCGATTTTCTCACCACACAAAAAGCAATATGCCATTATTTTATACCTCCATCATATTTACCAACACTTACTACAAGCATCATAACCCTGTGATTCTGCGGATGATCTTGACACCTGTCTTGCATTGTTCGGATTCATGTTTCCGCAATCCGGTATACTATGATATTTTGATCCTGTCGCAGATAGCCACACCATTCCTCCACTCGAGTCATTACTTGAACTGAAACTACTGGTGCTACTACTTGATGATGATGTGCTTGATGCTTTAGCTTGTAAAGATGATACTTGAGATTTTAATTCTTCATTCTCGGCCTTTAATTCTTCATTTTCTGCTGAAAGAGTATCATATTTTTCTTGTAAATCAGTAAGTTGGGTATTAAGATCATCTATAGTCGCCTGCTGATCCTGATAATTTGTGAGTTCATCTTTTATGTCATTATAAAGACTTTGTATTGTATGATACTGTGATGATAATGAATCATACGAATTCTCTAAATCTTCATATTCCTCTGTCAACTCCTGTCGTTGATCTACAGCAGATGATACAGTACCACTCATTGCCAGTAGAATAATAACAAGGCAAGCTGTAATAGCCACTAATACCTTGTTCCTAAGAATATACTGCTTTACTTTCTGCAACCTTGATTCTTTCTCAGGCTCGTCATTTAAAGACTTTCCGCAATAAGGACATGTATAATCCGTTCCCTCAATATGTGTTACGTCTTTTTGGCAATGCGGACACTTAATCATTTCGTACTTTTCATTTTCTTCCATAGCATGAAATCCCCCTGTATTTTACATGCCCATTCCAGATAACACCACATCATCTAATAATCTTATTTTATCACACAATATATAGGATTACGAGAAAATTTAAGCGCCAGCAGAAATACTGACGCTTTTATTCGTTAATGCTTTATTATTGGGGTGAATATAAAACATAGTAATCTTCACCATCATAATTTTTTAACGCTAAAAGTATTTTTTCATTTTTATCTTTAAAAAGGTACGCTGGACGCTCATTTAAATCCGTATACTGGTCAATACTATACCCTTCTTTCATATCAAAATTTACTTCCGTATTCACTAAGGCTTTTTGCAAACTTCCTGACTCATCTTGTACCGTTATTTCTTTTGTTTCCGCTTGATGAATATCAAAGGTATATTCAGCTGAGGTATCATCAATAAAAAGATTGGCGTAAGGAGGTTCGTCCAAGACGTCCGCTTCATTTGCTATAATCCATGTAGGATGATTTTTGGTTTGTTTAGTAATTGGTTTAAATGACCATGGTAATGGTATATCCTCCTCCAATACTGCAAATGGATAATCTTTACTTATATTTGTGTTAGTTTCAACGCTGTATGTTGAGTTTAATGCATTGTCAATGAAGTCTCTTAGTGCATCATTTTGTCCCGAAAATTCCTTGTACAACTGTTCATATTCTAAATAATCTGATTTCGAAAGTGCACTTTCAACTCTATCCTTTGTTTGATTTAGTTTCGATGTGTCATAATCTTTGGCGAAGTAATTATTTTGTAATTCAACAGTTCTGCTCATTTCATCCTGCAAAACAGTATATAGTTCATTATATCTTGCAATTTCTTGTTCTGCTTTACTGTATAAATTCGCAATCTCCTTATTTATTGAAACCAGCTCTTTCAAATCATTATTTTCGACCGCTTTTTCACTAGCTTCTTTCATATCCGAAATAGATGCAATATAATCAGAATTGAAATAAACTTCATTTTCTAGGTTTTCTAAATCAGACAAATATTTTTCAATTTGAAGCTTATTTTCCTCTATTCTTTTTTCACGATTTCTTAATACAAAAAAAGATATTATCAATGCAACTACTGCTATAAAAGTAACTGCACCGATTAAGAACTTTTTCTTATTTATATTTTTTTCGTTCTTCATTTCTTTTTCCTCCCTCGTATTCTTTGATTCTTTTCAATATTCCGCGAAACACCGGATCTCTGAGCAGATACATCTTGTCACGACTCACAGGAAACTCCCTCATAAAATCTGGATTATCAGTAAAGAATTCTCGTTGCTCTTCATCTGAAAGATTAATCGTGTATTCTTCGTAGAAGTCCAGATCATCACCATTAATAAATTCTGACAGTTTCCTATCACAGTTCTTATCTATCTGCATTTTCTAAAATCCTCTTTATAATTTTAGAGTTTATAACTCTAAATGTCAATAGAGTTTATTCCTCTAGCATACAATATTGTCAGCATATTTTAGAGGTATTTGTATGAATTGGCAGAGCAGGATTCGCGCATTGAGAGAAGATAATGATTATACGCAGACTCAAATTGCAAAAATACTTAATGTTGGACAGCGCACTTATGCCGACTATGAGCTTGGCAAGACTCGTATTCCTGTAGATTCATTAATAAAGCTCGCCAAGTATTATAATGTAGACATGAATTATATCACGGGAGTAAGCAACAATAAGAAGCCATTTCCACGCTCATAAATCATCTGCATATATACTCAAAGGAATCAGCCTCTATAAAATCAATTCTATTCTTTCTGTGCTTATTACAGTAATTGATTTTGACAACAAACTTGACTCAGGCGATAAAAGTATCATCTGGCAGCAGTTGTCTGTAAAATTCTTTAATACAACTTAAAATAGAACACATGGCAGCAGGCATAAAAAAATAGGCATACCAGATAGTTTGTTCTATCCAGTATGCCCGTTATTATATACCCCTGTCGCTTTGTATTTGCCCGAATAAGCAACTTTAGATTGATTAGTGGAAATTTCATTATCAAATCAATTGAGCGCTCAAATAAGCCTATTATCCGTCCTACAAGAAAGCACCTGTTTCTAGTCAAATGCTCTCACCGCATAATAGACTTATTTCAATGTTCAATTTTTATAAGCATATGTGCAAGATTTCCTCCTTCTTATGTATTAAATACTGCTTCTGATAAAGACATAAACCGCATTGATTACTCGTTTGATTACTCTGCAAAACTTGTAGACAAAAAGCCTTGTATTTACAGTATTTACGGCATCCTGTGAGAGTTCAAGTCTCTTCTTCCGCATCAGAAAGGACATCAGAATGATGTCCTTTTTCATTTGCATTTTTCTGACAGGGTGCTATAATAATATTTGTTATGGAAGCATAGCTCAGCTGGGATGAGCGTTCGCCTCACACGCGAGAGGTCATGGGTTCGAGCCCCATTGCTTCCATTTTTCATGCCTGTTTTTCGTGTTCAGTAAGAATCCCTGATTTAATCAGATCTTTCAGCAGCACTCTCGCCTCCTGCCGTATAATCTCCAGCGGTGTATTTTCCTCATGAGACTCATTGACAAACCCAAGCATACCAAAACATACGAATCCCGCAATTTTTTTCGGGGAATATTTCAGAGATAGCCGCTTTTCAACATGAAGCGTATGCCTTTCCACCGTCTCCAGAACAATACTGTAAAATCTTGATGCCAGATACGGATTCTTTTCCGGATTCGTGTGCTGAAAAAAATCAAATCTGTTATAGTACAGTTCCAGAATTGCATCCAGCATATTCACATATCCCGCCGCAAGCTTGCCTGCCGGATTATATTCCCTCTGACGCCGGTAATAATCTTCTGTCCCAATCTGCAGCATATCCTCAAAAATATCATCAAGCAGGGCATATTTATCATTATAATGCGAATAAAAAGTAATCCTGCTTATATCAGCTCTGCGGCAAAGCTCTGTAATGGAAATGTGTTCAAAGTCTTCTCTCGCAAGCATTTCCGTCATAGCTGCCTTCAAACTTCGTTTTGTCCTTGTAATGCGTCTGTCTTCCATATCTTACATTTTCCCCTTACTGTATAGTTAATTTACATATTTCTATTTTTGTTCATTGTTATTCACAACACATTTTGCTATAATTTTAACACCTGTTATAATAACGGTCAATTATATAATGTTGGGGGCAAAAGCCCCAACTATGATGCTTACGAATTTTTCAGGAGGAGATACTATGTCGGGAACAGCCGTCATGACAGATACTAACAGCGGAATCATGCCCGCCGAAGAGGAGAATTACGGAATTCATGTTCTTCCAATGCCTATTATTGTAGACGGGAAGACATATTTTGAAGGAATCGATATTACAGCAGAGGAATTCTATCGGAAGCAGACGGAAGGTGCTGTTATCACTACATCCCAGCCATCTCCCGGAGATGTAACCGATATGTGGGACCGGCTGCTGGAAACATATGATGAGATCGTATTTATCCCTATGTCTTCCGGTCTGAGCAATACGTGCCAGACTGCCCTGCTGCTGGCAGAAGACGAGCCTTACAAGAGACGCGTCAGCGTGGTTGACAACCACCGCATCTCCGTTACACAGGCCATATCCGTACTGGACGCAAAAGCTATGGCAGACAAAGGGAAAACCGCCTGCGAAATCAAAAGTATTCTGGAAAAAGAAGCTCTGGACGCAACAATCTATATCGCAGTGGATACGTTGGAATATTTAAAAAAAGGCGGTCGCATTACCCCCGCCGCTGCTGCACTCGGAACGGTTCTGAAACTGAAACCGGTGCTCACCATACAGGGAGACAAGCTGGACTCCTACGCAAAAGCACGCGGCATGAAATCCGCGTTCCGCATCATGCTGGACGCGCTGAAAGCCGATATCGCCTCAAGGTTTTCACACCTTAGGGAACAGGGCCTTCTGAAAGTAGGCATTGCAAATACATTGATGCCCGCTGATAAACTGGAAGAATTCAAATCTGAAATGAGAAAAAATTTCCCCGACATGGAACTGGTATATTTTCCTCTTACCATGAGCATCGGAACCCATGTCGGCCCGGGCGGAATCGGCATAGGTGCTGTAAAAGGGCAATAAATTCCGTATTGGGGTACCGGTTCGGAAGTGAAAGGTAAGCAAAAATGAGGGCGAATACAGAATGATTAATTCACGTATTCGCCCTCATTTTTGATTGCTTTTCACTCCCAAGACGATATTAAAAACACAAATTAGTCCAATGTTGAACTTCTGCAGATTTCTTCTGTCTGTCCGGATTCCTCCGCCGGCTTTGACTGATCACGGAACTGAATTTCTCCGGTCTCCGCATTCATACCATCTACAATCGCCAGAGACTCAAGCTGAAAACCAAGATTGCGGATAATACGCCCGCCAGACTGGAAGCCTTTCTCGATCGCAATGCCGATCCCCTCTACTGTAGCGCCCGAAGACTGAACAATCTGAATCAGGCCCTGAAGCGCGCAGCCGTTGGCAAGGAAATCATCAATAATCAGCACGTGATCCTCCGGGCTCAGAAATTTCTGGGCCACGATTACATGGTTGATACATTTATGGGTAAAGGACTCCACCTCCGCCACATACATATCTCCATCCAGATTAATGCTCTGGGATTTCTTGGCAAATACAACCGGCACATCGAAATGCTGGGCCGCGATACAGGCAATGCCGATTCCAGATGCCTCTATCGTAAGGATTTTATTGATCGGTTTATCCGCGAATCTCCGTTTGAACTCCGCCCCCATCTGATCAAGAAGTTTAATATCCATCTGATGATTCAGAAAACTGTCAACTTTCAGTACATTTCCTTCTTTTACCACTCCGTCTTTTACAATTCTTTCCTCCAGAAAATTCATCTCTTACCCCTCTTCTTTCGTACTTTTTTCATCTGAACCGCCGTCACTGTCTTCAAATATCATGAACACTCTTCTCAGTATGTAAGAATTAATCCACGTAATCAATGATCCCCCGATCAGAAACCAGAGCGGAATTGCAAACATCAATGTAACGCTGTTCCACAGCGATGCAATAACCGCACCAACAACTACCACATCCATAAGAATTGTATAAGGCAGTCGTCCCACAGTGAGGATCAGGGCATTCCTGCTGGTAGCCCGTATACTGTTTTCATACCGTGCTGTCAGAGGAAATATATAATTTATAACCGACAGAAGTATAAAGCCTACCAGTGTAAATATACTCCTCATAACCAATCCTGCTGTTCCCGGAATCATACCCGCCACCTGGAAATCTATCCAGCATACAATTCCCAGCAGCAAAATAACAATCCATATGATTGTACTCTGCTTAAAATTGGACTTAAATGCTTTAAAGAATCCCCGGAAAATATATCCTTCTTCATTTCGCACCATTTTCAGCATAACTGTGTATAAAGCTGTGGTAGACGCACCAATCGTTACAATCGGAATGCAGCAGATCAGCCACAGTACATTGAGGCACACCATATCGCAGATCTTGTTAAGCGCCCGGACGATTACGTTGTCCGTAATATTAAATCTCATATCTATCTCCTGACCTTCCTGTTTGATTTCTTACAGTATAGCACAGAGAAAAAAATGATACAATCTGAGATTTCTTGATATCTCTCCCGCTCCGCCCTATAATCAGAATATATAATAACTATACTGCTCAAGCGAGGTGAGGATCACTATGAAATTTCTATTTGCATCAGACTCTTTTAAAGGCTCTCTTTCTTCACGCCGCACAGCGGAACTTCTTACTTTGGCGGCACAGGAAATCTTCCCCGGCTGTGAGTGCACGTCCGTGGAAACTGCTGACGGCGGCGAAGGTACAACCGATGCCGTTTTATCCGCGGTAAACGGGAAAAAAATCATGCTGCCCGTGCATGGCCCTCTGGGCAAAATGACAGAGAGTTCCTATGGCATACTGAGTGACGGCAGGGTGATTATGGAAATGGCATCTGCCTCCGGGCTGCCGCTTGTCCCCTGTTCCCTGCGAGACCCGCGCTGCACATCGTCTTACGGTACAGGTGAGATGATTGCGGATGCGCTTGACCGCGGATGCCGGGACATTTCAATCGCCATCGGCGGCTCAGCCACCAATGATGGGGGAACGGGATGTATGCGCGCCCTTGGAGTCCGTTTTTACGACAAAGACGGGAACGACCTTAAAGGCTGTGGACAGGATCTTATCAAAATATGTACAATCGATACAAGCGGCATTCACCCGCTCATAAAAGACGCCTCTTTCACCATAATGTGCGACGTCACCAATCCCCTGTGCGGCGGGAACGGCGCCACATATACATTCGGCAAACAGAAAGGCGGGACACCGGAAATCCTCGCACAGCTGGAGAGCGGAATGCAGAATTACAGAGATATTATCCTGAACCGGTTTGGCATCAATATGGACGAAGTCCCCGGTTCAGGAGCCGCAGGCGGACTCGGGGCAGCATTAATGGTTTTTCTGAACGGAAAACTGAAATCCGGTATCGATACTGTACTTGATCTTGTAAGATTTGATCAGAAGCTTGACGGTGTTTCTCTTGTCGTAACCGGAGAAGGGTGCACGGACCGGCAGTCAGCTTTCGGAAAAGTCATACAGGGAGTGGGAATGCGTTGCAAAAAACGCAACATCCCCGCCGTGGCTCTGGTAGGAAGTATAGGAGACGGCGCAGAAGATATTTTCAATTACGGTATCCGTTCAATCATGACAACTGTCAACAGTCCCATGCCCCTTGAAGAAGCACTGAACCGTGCGGAGGAGCTGTATATAAAAGCCGCCATACGGATGTTCCGAATGATAAAAACCGGCATGGAATTATAGAACTATAAAAAATACCGGACAGCCTCAAAGCTTCCGGTATCTTTTATAATTGGCAAAAAAAATAAAGCGGGTGATGAGAATCGAACTCACGTATCCAGCTTGGAAGGCTGGTGTTCTACCATTGAACTACACCCGCGTCATCTCTGACACAATCGGTATCTTGCAAGCTTTTTTTACAACTTTTTTATTTTTGCGTAACAGTTCAGCCTTCAGGATGGCTGAACTGTTACATCTATATGCTTCTTACGGGATATTAACGGATTATTTCCTGGTAAGAAGAGTGTTTCTTAAGCGCTTCCGTCATCTTTGCCATCTCTCCAAGATCCCCGATCAGTATCACGCCGGACAGCCTGTTATTCAAGAAGAAATATTTCCTGTACTGTCCTTTGCCCATATCGCGGAATTCTACCGTCTTATACAGAAGATTCGGATTCTTACCATTGTCTCCCGCTGCAAAGAGCGCCGTATTCATTCCATGGAACGTAAGCGCAGCCTCAACCGGCTCATACTCCAGCTCCTCTCCTGCAGCATTAGCCCCGGCAATCCGCCCCTGTTCCACAGCCTCAGGCCAGATCGCATAGTTTGCGCCTTCATATTCCGCACAGTCTCCGCAGGCATATACACCCGGTATATTTGTCGCCATATGGCTGTCCACTTTCACAGCGCGTCCGATTTCCAGACCAATGGAATGTGCCAGATCCGTCTTTGCCCTGACCCCGGCGGATACGATAACAATATCTGCAGGTATCGTCTCGCCTCCTCCGATACGGACTCCGCTCACATGATCCTCTCCTTCAATTGCTGCTACAGAGACACCTGTACGGATTGTCACATCATGTTTCGCTGCAATCTCCTTAAGGATCTCCGCCGATCCACTGTCAAGCTGACGTCCCATAAGAACCGGAGCAACCTCCAGAACAGTCACATTGAGCCCCGATTTTTTCAGCTCCCACGCTGCTTCCAGACCAAGCACACCGCCGCCGATCACAACGGCATTTTTCGCCGTCCGCATAAGCTTTTCTACTTTCTCGACATCACTCAGCCGACGGATAGCCACCACTTCCGGAAGTCCGTGTCCTTCCATCGGCGGGATAAAGCATTCGCTTCCCAGAGCATAGATCAGACGGGTAAACCGTACTTTTTCTCCGCCATCCAGAAGCACTTCCTTAGCCTCCATATCGATGGAATCCACCTGTTTGCCGAGCATCTGATAGATCCGGTTCTCCTCATACCATTCCGGTCCTTCGATGGCAATCTGCTCTGCGCTCAGCCCTGCAACAATTGATTTTGTCAGCATCGGACGGTTATAGGAAGGATATGGTTCATTGGAGATTATCACGACCGAACCCGTCTTATCCCGCTCACGGATAGCTTTCGCCGCATTGAAGCCCGCCGCTCCGTTCCCGAGGATTACATAATATTCCTGGGTATCATTCGTATAACCGGTATCTTCCACATCCACCGGCACAAAGTTTTCTTTTCCGACGCCGCACACCGGACAGATTTCCAGCGAAGAATCAAATATCTCACCGCAGACAAGGCATTTCACAAGACTTCTGGCGCCCTTCTTCTTCGGCTTCACCGGCTCTTTATTCTGAACAACACATCCGAACTGATAACCGTACTCATACGCACTCACCAGATCCGCTTCAGACGGTTTAAAACGAACACGGAATCCGTCGGATACTTTCATCTTCAGCTGTTTTAATCTCTCCGTGATATTCGGAACGCCCTCGCCGCTCCATCCGTAGCTGCCAAATGCCCCTGCGTACTTTCCGCCGTGTGTTGCCGGGAACATCCCCAGCGTCAGATCCCATATAGGCTTCAACGCATCGCCCACGATCGTAGGCGTGCCGAGCAGAATTCCGTCCGCAAAAAGAAGTTCTTCGTTTACTTTTGCCGCATCTGCCTCAACCATATCATAGGAGCGCACATCAATGTCACCACTGTCCCGTACACCCTCTGCAATCTTTTCCGCCAGAGTTTTCGTATATCCGTAAGCGCTCACATATGGTATGATGACCGTCTTCTTCGGATTTGGATTCACAACCGTTGACCATTCCCGGTACTGCTTCATCACCGACCTGATCCTGTCTCCCACAAGCACCGGCCCATGTCCTGTGCAGACCATAGAAATGTCCATATTCTCCACCCGGTCAAGGGCTTTAAGCATAAAGGGCTTAAACGGACCGATGATGCAGTCATAATAATATTTTAAAGCTTTCTGATAATCTTCCTCATTCTTGATCTCTGTGGAAACCACTTCCGGCAGACAATAGTGAGAACCGAAAGAATCGCAGGTAACCAGTATCTGCTCTTCCTCGATAAATGTATACATCGTATCCGGCCAGTGCAGATTCGGCACAAACATGAACCTCAGTGTCCGGTTCCCGATCTCCATTTTTTCCTCGTCTCTCGCCGGAATGCCGACAAAATCGCGGTTTACGATCTCCTTAAGAAATCCGAGCGCACAGCCTGTCGCTATAATTTTCATCTGCGGGCTGTAATCAAGAAGTTTCTCTACACTTCCGGCATGATCCGGCTCTGTATGGCTGACGACAAGATAGTCGATCTTATGCACATCGGTCACTTCCTGAAGCTTCTCCAGATATTCGTCGAAAAACTTCGCCTTTGCCGTCTCAAAAAGAACCGTCTTATCTCCGGCTTTCATCACATAAGAGTTATAAGTCGTTCCGAACTCCGTGTACATGATGATGTCAAATACCCTGAGCTGATCATCAATGATGCCTGTCCAGTAAAAATTGTCTCTTAATTTGATACTTTTCATGTCTGCCTCCTTACCTTTCTTATATTTTGGAAAATTTTATATTTTATTCGCTTTTCCGCCCGGCTTTTCAAACCGTGTAACCCGTTTCCGTCCCTGTAATGCTGATCATACGCCGACTTTCTTACAGATGTCCGCCAGACAGCACTTGTCACAATGCGGCTTCGTACGCGCCGTACAGACGTCCCTGCCGTGATAGACAAGCCGGTGGCAGAAGTCACTGCCCTCTTCCGGCGGGATGATTTTCCACAGTGCCATCTCAACCTTTTTCGGTTCTTTGATACCGTCCACCAGTCCGATACGGTTAACAAGCCGGATGCAGTGAGTATCTGTCACAATTGCCGGCTTTCCGAACACATCGCCCATAATGAGATTCGCGCTCTTTCTGCCGACTCCGGGAAGTTTCAGCAGCTCATCGAAATCATCCGGTACTTTTCCTCCGTATTCATCCCGGATCATCTTCATACACGCACTGATGTCCCTCGCCTTGCTTCTGCCAAGTCCGCAGGGCCGCACAATCGCCTCGATGTCGTTCACATCCGCATCCGCCAGCGCATTGACATCGGAATATTTTTCATACAATCCCTCCACCACAACATTTACACGGGCATCCGTGCACTGGGCGGCAAGCCGGACGCTGACCAGAAGCTTCCACGCCTGATCATAATCCAGCGTACAGCCCGCATCCGGATACTCCTTCTTCAGCCTTTCTATCACTTCTAAAGCCCGCTGCTTCTTTGTCATTTATCTTTCCTTTCCTTCCAACTCTGTCTCTGAGAAGTCATTTCAGTCTATCCAATGTATTTTTCAGTTCTTCGAGGGCTCTGGCAAACTTCTGTGACGCCGCGGTCGGATTTCTCTTCAGCTGGCCTGCAATACGAAGATATCTCTTATCCGTCCGTGAACTCATCTTCCCGAGTTCTCCCGCAATGCTGTCCTTAAGCTTCTTAAGCTCCTCTCTTCTCTCTTCGCCGCTCAGACTGCCCAGCCTGAACGGGCCCTCTTTCAAAAGGGACTCCGCACGCTCCGCCAGTTCTTCGAGCTGAAGGCGCTTCTGCGCCCGTTTCATGTCGATCCAGTCCAGATATGCCGCCTTGCGTGAGCGTCCCTTTTCCGCCAGTTCTTCTGCGCGTTGTCTGTAATCTTCCAGAATCTTCTCTGACCGCTGTCTGTATTCCGCCATCAGCTCATCGGAACGCCGTCTGTAATCTTCCACAGCCTCTTCGGAAACCGCCCTTAGTTTCTCCTGTATCTTCTTTATCTGCTCCTTGCTCTCTTCTAGCTGTACAAGCACCTGTTTCAGGTCCATAGCCTCGTTGAACGACTGCGTCAGATCCACCGACATAATTACTGTAAATACCAGAGCCGCACCGTCCGTTATAAACATGGGGATATCAAGAACCGCCCGCTCGACAGGTATGTGCACCACTCTCACCAGCAGCACAGAAAATACGCCCCAGCAGAGAGAAGACCCTGCGCAGATATAGCCGTTCACGTTCAATTTCTTGCCGGTGTAATCCCAGTATCTGACATGAAATAGACGCTCCATCGCCGCGCCCGTAATATACTCCAGTACTGTCGCAGCGATCATCCCGAGGAGGAAAATCAGCCAGATATTCTCTCTGACACCGATCGTACTGACCAGAATCACAAGTGCACCCGATCCGTAGATCGGCAGCATCGGCCCGTGCAGGAATCCCCGGTTCACCCACCGGCGCTTCTTTATCGATACATAGCAGCTCTCCCAGATCCATCCGATAAAACTGTAGATAAAAAAGAACAAAAGCCACTGTGTCAAATGATATGTGTGCATCGCTGCTCCTTTTCCCGCGGTAGCAGTTCATCCATCACAGATGGGCATGACTGCTGCTTTCTCTCCTCAATTATGCTTCTTCTTTTTCCTCTATTGCGCTGATCATGTCCACCCGCCGCTGATGACGTCCGCCTTCAAACTCTGTATTCAGCCATGTTTCCACCATCATCTTGGCCAGTTCCGCTCCTACGACTCTCGCTCCAAACGCAAGGATATTGCAATCATTATGCGCTCTTGCCATCTTGGCAGTAAACGGTTCGCTGCAGACTGCCGCGCGGATCCCTTTCACTTTATTAGCTGCAAGTGAAATGCCAAGTCCCGTGCCGCAGATCAGTATTCCCTGCTCTACCTCGCCTGCCGCCACTGCTCTTGCCACTTTCTCCCCGTAGACCGGGTAATCACAGCTCTCAGTTGAATTTGTGCCGTAATCAACAACCTCATGTCCTTTTTCTTTCAGGAAATCTACAATCTCCGCCTTGAGTTCCAATGCAGAATGATCATTTCCAATGCCTATCTTCATAATATTTTTTCCTCTTTCCGACAGTAAGATTTTGACCGCATCCCTGTCTGTATATTTTACCTGTTAATCATAACAAATTCGAACTGCAAGCGCAAGAAAAGAGAGAATAAAGAAGACATACACGTCAGAGTTCTTTGCTCTTCCGTATATGTCTTCCCATAGAACTGATTTCTTATGCGCTTCTTACCTTTCCGGCGTACACCGCCTCAAATTCCCTGAGCTTTTGTTTTGCCTCCGGACTTAAGTTCTGCGGCACGTCGATCTCAACAGTCACATACTGATCGCCGTGTACGGACGGATCTTTCATTGAAACAATTCCTTTTCCTCTCAGACGGATCTTAGATCCTGACTGGGTACCTTCCCTGATCTTACAGATCACATTGCCGTACAGTGTCCGGACAACCGCCTCGCCGCCCAGCACCGCCGTTGTAAACGGAACGCGCACAGTGGTATATACGTCCATGCCCTTTCTCTCATATCCCGGTTTGCCTGCCACGGTTACTTTCAGCAGCAGGTCTCCGGCTTCGCCGCCGTTTACCCCGGGCATACCCTTGCCTTTCAGACGGATCGACTTTCCGGTGTCAATTCCCGCAGGGATATGCACCTGAAGCGACTGAACGCCTCCATTCGGATTTGAGGGATCCTGCAGACGGATGACCTTGTCACAGCCAAATGCCGCTTCATCAAATCCGACCATCACTTCTGCCCTTACATCACTGCCTTTCTGGCGGAAATCGCTGTTGTTGAAGCCGCTGAAACCGCCGAATCCCCCAAAGCCGCCCTGAGAACCGTAGGCACCGCTCTGCGAGCGTCCGCGTGAGCTTCCTCCCGATGTGCCTCCATAAGACGTCCGTCCGGTTCCGCCGGTTCCATGATGAAAGATGTCGCCGAAAATATCCCCGAAAATATCATCCATATTGCCGCCTTCGAAATGATACTCCTGATAGCCGCCCTGCGGACCGCCGTATGTTCTCCAGAAACCGCCGCCCGGGCCGCCGGTTCCGGCTCCTGCGCCTGCAGTCTGGTCAAATGCCGCATGGCCGAACTGATCGTACATTTTTCTCTTTTCTTTATCACTCAGGACTGTATAAGCTTCTGTAACTTCTTTAAATTTCTGTTCCGCATCTGCATCGCCCGCATTGGTATCCGGGTGATATTTTTTCGCAAGTTTTCGATAAGCCTTTTTAATCTGTGCGTCGTCCGCATTTCTGCTGACTCCAAGCACTTCATAGTAATCTCTTTTCTCTGACATTGTAACCACCCTCCCGTATCATAGCTGTCAGCCTCTATACTAAGAGCATCCGCATAGAGAAAACTCCATGCGGATATCATAATCTAACATTAATTCATTGTTCTATTTGTAATATAACAACTATTTTGACAAATGTCAAGAGTGGCTGTAAATTCAGATGGCTAAATTATAACAGTTCAGCCCGCGCATGGTAAGCTGGATCCGTTTCTTTTTGAGATCCACGCTCATCACTTTCACATCAACGATGTCTCCCACACTTACAACCTCCAGCGGATGCTTGATATACCGGTCCGTGATCTGGGAGATATGCACAAGGCCGTCCTGATGAACCCCGATATCGACAAAGACTCCGAAGTCGATAACATTTCTCACCGTTCCTTTGAGAACCATGCCTTCTTTTAAGTCTTTCATCTCAAGGACATCTGTGCGGAGAATCGGTTTCGGCATCTCATCGCGCGGATCGCGGGCCGGCTTCTCCAGCTCTTTTACAATATCCCGAAGTGTGATCTCCCCGATCCCCAGTTCTTCGGCAAGCTTTTTGTAATCTTTGATCGTCAGTGACAGCCCGTTCAGATGATGTCCGGCAACATCCTCCGTAGTAAATCCCTGCTTCTTAAGCAGTTTTTCTGCCGCATCATAAGACTCCGGATGTACACCTGTCATATCAAGCGGATTCTTGCCGCCCTGTATTCTCATAAATCCGGCACACTGCTCGTATGCTTTCGGTCCCAGCTTCGGCACTTTCAAAAGCTCTCTGCGGTCTGTAAACCGTCCGTTCTCCTCACGGTACGCCACGATGTTTTTCGCGATCGTGCTTCTGATCCCGGAAATGTAAGAAAGCAGCGGTGCGGACGCAGTATTCAGATCCACCCCGACTTTATTTACGCAGTCTTCCACTACGCCGCTCAAGGATTCTCCAAGCTTCTTCTGGTTCATATCATGCTGGTACTGACCCACACCGATGGATTTCGGATCGATCTTCACCAGCTCTGCCAGAGGATCCTGAAGCCTCCGCGCGATAGACGCCGCACTTCTCTGTCCCACGTCAAAATTCGGGAACTCCTCGCTTGCCAGCTTGCTTGCGGAATACACGGACGCTCCGGCTTCATTTACGATCACATACTGCACTTTTTCCTCCGGAATTTCTTTAAGCAGCTCTACGATAAACTGCTCCGACTCTCTCGATGCGGTGCCGTTCCCGAGGGAGATAAGCGAAATATGATACTTGGGTATGATCTTCTTGAGCAGTTCCTTGCTCGCCTTGATCTTCTGAGGCGTCGTCGGCGCGGTCGGATAAATGACTGTCGTCCCGATTACTTTTCCCGTCGGATCCACTACCGCCAGTTTGCACCCTGTGCGGAACGCAGGATCCCAGCCGAGTACCACTTTTCCGGCGATCGGAGGCTGCATAAGGAGCTGGTGCAGGTTCTTTCCGAACACTTCGATGGCGCCGTCCTCCGCCTTCTCTGTCAGCTCGTTCCGGATCTCACGCTCGATCGCCGGCGCGATCAGACGGTGATAGCTGTCCTCCACTGTCTCTTTCAGCACAGGAGCAGTATACGGATTGTCCTTATGTATCGTCTTCTTCTCCAGATAGCGCAGAATATCCTCTTCCGGCGCTTCCACTTTCACCGTCAGGAACTTTTCCTTCTCCCCGCGGTTTAACGCCAGTATCCTGTGTCCCGCAAGCTTTGATACAGGCTCCTCAAATTCGTAATACATCTCATACACCGACTCCGCCTCAGGGTCTTTTGCAGTGGAAGTAACCTTTCCCTTTCTCATCGTAGTCTTCCGGATCCAGTTCCTGTAATCTGCATTATCGGAAATGGATTCAGCAATGATATCTTTTGCCCCTGCAATTGCATCTGCCGCACTCTTTACGCCCTTTTCTTCGGAGATGTACTGCTTCGCCGTATTTTCCAGCGGCTCCTTTGCATTCTGCAGCATAATAAACGCCGCCAGCGGCTCCAGCCCTTTCTCCTTTGCAATCGTTGCCCTTGTCCTGCGTTTCGGGCGGTACGGACGGTACAGGTCTTCCACAGTAACCTGAGTCTCCGCCGCCAGAATCTGGTGTCTCAGTTCCTCTGTCATTTTTCCCTGTTCTTCAATGCTGGAGATAACCTGTTCTTTCTTCTCCTCCAGATTCCGCAGATATATCAGACGTTCGTACAGCCTTCTTAACTGCTCGTCATTTAATGATCCGGTAACTTCTTTTCTGTATCTTGAAATAAAAGGAATCGTATTGCCCTCATCGATCAGTTTCACCGCGGCGTCAACCTGCCAGCGTTTTACACCAAGTTCTTCGGTCAGTTTCTGATTAATGTCCATATGTAAATTGTCCTCTCTGTCGTTTTCAAACCATTCTATCATAAAAGAGGTGGAAGAATCCAGTAATTCCGCGGAACCTGTAAAAAGATATCGCTGGTATGTTGACATCTTCATCCGGATTCTGCACAATATTCTATATTCCTCAGTGCGGCTTCGCAAATAGTACCGGCTGAGCTCTGTAAAAAACAAGACAGGAGTTTCTCTATGGAACGAATTATCACCTATCACATTGACAGCACATCCGCCGGACTGCGCATCGAACAGTATCTGCGCCGCCGCGGCTATTCATATCAGAACCTGACCCAGCTTAAGAAGATGCACGAGAGCATTCTCCTGAACGGCGTCTGGTCCTATATGCGCACGCCCATGGAAGGCGGCGATATCCTGACTGTCCATATTCAGGAGCCGGAGTCTTCCCCGAACATCCCGCCGGCAGCCCTTCCTCTTGATATTGTCTATGAGGACGAGGACATCATCGTAGTAAACAAACCCGCAGGAATGCCCGTCCACCCGTCTCTCAACAACTATGAAAACTCGCTCGCCAACGCGCTGATGTACTACTATCAGGAGCAGGGAAAGCCGTTTATCTTCCGGTGTACGAACCGGCTGGACCGCGATACTTCCGGACTGACCGTAGTTGCCAAACACATGGTAAGCTCCAGCATACTCTCCGGAATGGGTGTCCGCCACGAGATCACCCGGGAATATCTTGCCATCGTCCGCGGAGTGCTCAGCCCGCCGGAAGGGACAATAGACGCTCCCATCGGCAGGACCGGGAGTTCCCTGATCGAGCGGAAAATCGACTTTGGGAAAGGGGAACACGCGGTCACCCACTATCATGTCGTGGAAGAAAAAAACGGGCACAGCCTCGTCTCCCTTATCCTGGAGACGGGCCGTACCCATCAGATCCGTGTTCATATGAAATATATCGGGCATCCTCTTGTCGGGGATTATCTGTATAATCCCGATATGGAATACATCGACAGGCAGGCTCTTCACTCACACCGCCTGTCGTTTACTCACCCCATAACAGGAGAAAAGATGGAATTCACGGCGCCGCTGCCGGCAGATATGAGAAAGATACTTTCCAGATAGCGCCGCAGTTTTTACTGCCGCCGCATCCCATCTCATTCATTTACACACTCAGCTTTTTCTCCGCCAGCAGTCCGGAGATCCCAAACAGTGCCAGACATACAATGATATAAAAAATAACATCCCTTAAATTCCAGCCCAGTGCTCCCATATTATTCGCAGCCGCGACAAACGGGATTTTACTCGTCAGATCGTACACCCGCTCTATCACAAAATTAATGACAAAGAACAGGATCACCGCCAGAAGACCCGCGAACCTCGACTTAACAAGGACAGTTCTGGCAAGAATCACCGCAAGAAATCCGGTCATGATAATGAGTGTCCACGACAGGAACAACAGAAACGCCAGAGATACGAGATCGCCCCAGTTCAGACCGCCTTCCACAAATGCCTTAGACACATTCTGTAACATCCGCAAAAAATCCGAAAGACCGCCGATGGTCAGTACCGCTCCTGCTGTGCTTATTCCTACCGCCGCACAGGATATGCCGAATACAATCAGCATCTGAAGAATTGCTGAAATAAACTTTGCTCCGAGTATCTCCCATATAGATCTGGGGAGCATCCAGAGCATATAACTCTGCTTTGTCCTCAGGTCTCTGTTGAATACAAGAATCCCTTCAATACCCGTATAAAACAGAACAAACACAGCACCAAATACCATTGCGGCAGCACTTACTCCCATAAGCGTATTATTCATAAATAAAATCCCCGTCCAGAAACCGACAAGCGCGATTGCCAGAGCGATAAAAATTACCATTCTGGATGCCCGCTGTTTTCTCAGTTCATATTTGATCAGTTTACCCATAGTTTAAGCTCCTCCCTGATTGATCATCTGATTTCATTTCTCATAACTGATGTTTAGTATTGATTCACCCGTGCTACGCACTCTTCACAATCACAAAATATCTGTATAGAGTTCTGTGAGAGACCTGCCGCTCTTCATCCGCTCGGACTCCAGATTCACCTTATCCGCCAGATGTCCGTCCTTGATAAAAATCGCATACTCGATAAAGCTTTCCACCTCTTCCAACAGATGCGTGGAAATCACAAAAGTGTTTTCTCCGTCCGCCTCCTCAAGGATCAGACTGATGATCTCTTCTCTAGCCTTATAGTCGATCCCGTTCAGCGGCTCATCAAGAAGATACAGTTCCGCCTTCCTCGACAGTGTAGCCGCAAGCTTCAGCTTCGCGCTCATACCGCTGGAGAGATTTCTCACCTTCATATCCTGTTCCAGCCCCATCGTTCTGGTCGTTTCCATATATTTCTTCCGATCAAAGTCATCGAAAAAGGCCTCGTAATATTCACCCACGTCAGCGACTTTCATAAAGTCATAGAAGAATGGCTCCGTAGCCATATATGCGATCTTCGCCTTATCACGCCAGCCGATGGGATGCCCTTCGTAGAGTATCTCTCCCCGGCCCGGCTTCGTAAGCCCCGCAACCATCTTCATCCATGTAGTCTTGCCGCTCCCGTTCTCGCCGAGCAGTCCGTAGATTTTCCCTTTATCCAGATTCAGTGTAAGATCGGCAACCGCCTCTTTCGATCCGAACCATTTTGTCAGTTCCCTGCACTCAAGCATCATTTTCTCCATCCTCCTTATAATCTGCGATCTGATCGATAATATCGTCTTTCTTGTATCCGAGCCCGCTCATTTCATGCATAAAGTTTTTAAGCAGCTCCGACGCCATTTCTTTTTTTAAATCCCGAAACATATTCTCCTCCTCTGACACAAAAGTTCCGATTCCGCGTCTTGTAAAACACCAGCCCTGCATTTCCATCTCCCGGTAGATCCGTGCGGCCGTATTCTGGTTGACCTTGTACTCCACGGCCAGATCACGGCTGGACGGCATCTTCTCTCCGGGCTTTAACTCCCCTTTCACCATCTTCTTCTTCAACTCATTGATTACCTGAAGATAGATCGGAGCGCCTGTATTGTATTCCATGACATACCTCCTCTGCTAATCTATATTCACAGATACTATTCCATCCATATGTTTTATGTACCAGTGTTATAGTTAGATAGTACACTAGTGCTTTAGTTTTGTCAACAGATTAATTCAAATAATTTTTTTGCAAAAATTGTTGACATATACAAAAAACTATACTATAATAATTTTTGCTGTGGACGAGACAGCAAATAATAAATGTGCGATTAGCTCAGCTGGATAGAGCGTCTGGCTACGGACCAGAAGGTCGGGAGTTCGAATCTTCTATCGCACGTAGAAAAGAGCATTTCTTAATGAAATGCTCTTTTTTCTTTACCGGACAAATGCCTGCCCGCGCGGGCAGGGCATCTTCCTGCCCGACTTACCGCAAAACAGGCAGGGCACTCTGCCCTGCCTGCTCTTTATTCTTCCGTATATTTCGCCGACTGCATTTTGATCAGTTCCTCATCATCAAAGTAATTGATCCTCATCGCAGCCTTCACATCCTTCAATGTCTCCGCAGCAACTTTCTCTGCTTTCTCGCTTCCTTTTCTGAGAATTTCATACACAGCCGGGATATCCTTCTGCCACTCTTTCCTGCGCTTGCGGATCGGCTCCAGCTCAGCCTGAAGCACATTGTTCAGGAACCGCTTCACCTTCATATCGCCGAGCCCGCCTCTCTTGTAGTGCTCTTTGAGCTCATCGAGATTATTGTACTCCGGAAGGAACTCCGGGAAATACTCCGGTCTGCAGAACGCATCCAGATAAGTAAACACCGTATTGCCTTCCAGTTTTCCGGGATCCTCAATTCGGATATGTGTCGGATCCGTAAACATACTGAATACTTTCTTCTTGATCTCCTCCGGTTCCTCCGACAGATAGATACAGTTTCCGAGAGACTTGCTCATCTTCGCCTTTCCGTCGATTCCCGGCAGGCGCATACACGCCTCATTGTCCGGAAGAAGAATCTGCGGCTCCACAAGAGTCTCTCCGTAAACAGAATTAAACTTGTGTACAATTTCCTTTGTCTGCTCCAGCATCGGCATCTGATCCTCGCCTACAGGCACGATCGTTGCCTTAAACGCCGTGATGTCCGCCGCCTGACTGATCGGATAGGTAAAGAATCCGACCGGGATGCTCGCCTCGAAATTACGCATCTTAATCTCGGTTTTTACCGTAGGATTGCGCTGGAGCCTTGACACAGTCACCAAGTTCATATAGTAGAACGACAGCTCGCACAGCTCCGGGATCTGGGACTGGATCAGAAGAGTTGATTTCTCCGGATCAAGCCCGCATGCAAGATAATCCAGCGCCACCTCGATAATATTCTGGCGCACTTTCTCCGGATTGTCCGCATTGTCAGTCAGGGCCTGCGCATCTGCTATCATGATAAATATATCGTCAAAGTCTCCTGTATTCTGAAGCTCTACCCGGCGTCTCAAAGACCCCACGTAATGTCCGACATGGAGTTTTCCCGTAGGACGGTCTCCGGTAAGCATAATTTTCTTCATTCTTCTTCCTCCTGATTCCATTACTTATTACTGGTCTGATCGCCAGTCCGAATTTCTCATTTACAGCACCGGTCTCTTCTGTCTTGCATATTTCGGTACACGGCGTTTCTGCGGCGCATATACAAACTGGTACAGAACGTATGCCATCACTCCCGCTCCCATTACATCCAGCACAGAATGCTGTTTCAGGAACATAGTCGCTAGAATGATCAGGCCCGCCAGCACATATGTCCCGATGCAGACACCTTTGTGCTTTCTGAGGGCTTCACTCTCACTTACCGCTATGCATACACTCAGCGAATTAAAAACATGAAGGCTCGGGAATACATTCGTACACGTATCTGCACGATAAAGAGCCCTTACCATATCCACAAATATATTATCCCGTTCAAAGACAACAGGCCGCAGATCCTGACCGTTCGGAAATATGGTGCAGATAATAAGAAATACAGTCATACCCGTAAACATAAATCCCGCAAGTCTGTAAAATCCCGGCACATCCGTAAAGAAAAAATACAGAAACGCCGCAATAATAAATGCAAACCACAACAGATACGGTACAATAAAATATTCAATAAACGGAATATGTTCATCCAGGCTGATCTGAATCACATGATAGTGTGTAGTCACGTGCTTTTCCAGAAACAGGAACCACGGCAAATAAATAAAAATATATAAGAACACCCATCCGTGTTTATATTTCCTGACCAGCTCTGCCAATCTATTCTTCAGCTTCATAACGATGCCCCTCTTGATTACAGTTTTACCTGCTTACTATATCCCCCGGCGCACATACCCTGCATCCATAATTCGCATCGATTATAGCACGATTTAGAACGCTCAACAACTGTCTCCACAAAACATTTAATAAATCTTTCGAAACTCTTACCGGGTAATCACATTCATACGCGCTCCGGTAAAACAGACGGAAATTTCTTTTCTGGGGAATCCGGGTTCTCCGTCTGTGTGCAGCGGCATCGGTACATCTGCCTCAACGTCTGCTCCCGCACATTTCAAAAATGTAATCCCCCTGAATCCCACGTGTTTTCCTGCAAACGCAAGCGGAAGCAGAAACAGGGTCTTAGGCACCGTAATCCCATGCACCACAATTATGTCCAGAATGCCATCCGACGGAGACGCATCAGGGCAGAACTTAAAGCCGCCTCCCTCATAGGGCAGATTCATAAACGCCGCAAAATATGTTTTCTCAAAAACCTGTTCCGTCCCGTCCGAAAGCCTGACTTTCATCTTCACCGTCCGGTCTTTTTTAAGCCGGTCCAGAGCGACTACCGCATAGCTCAGTTTTCCCAGTCCGATCCGGTTGAGCAGCACTTTCCATTTCGATACGCAGACTTCATGGCATACAGCTGCGTCAAACCCGATACCGGCGCTCACCGCAAACCGTCTGCTGCCCGCTCTGTTTCTCAGTTCTCCCAGATCCAGTTCCGTAATCTTTGTCGGTTTCAAAATAATATTCAGTGCTTTCAGCGGGTCTTTCTCAAGGCCCAGACCTCTGGCGAAATCATTGCTTGAGCCAATCGGAATATACCCGAACATCACTTTCGACGGATCTGCAATTCCGTTTATAACCTCATTTACCGTTCCGTCTCCGCCCATCACGATTAATGTATGCTTTTTCCCGTCCTCCGTAATCTGTGCCGCAATCTTCTTCGCATGGCCTTTCCGCTCGGTAAGATGGCAGAGATAATCTGTCCTTCTTTTTTTCAGTTCAGGTTCAAGCATCTTCCAAGCCATCCCGCCCATACCCGAACGCGACTTGGCGTTAACAATAAAATGATATTTCATCCCGGAAGTCCCGCCCCCTTACAGAGAGCAGCATCAAGATACATACCCAGTGACCTTGCCATATTTCCTTCAAAATCCGCATCTCCATGCTTTACGCACCACTCAAACACATTTCCGATGACAATCATCCTGATATCTGTTGTAAATTCTTCAATCCCCACATTCAGGCTCACGATGCCGGCCTGTTCTGCTTTCTCCACATAATTCTGCACTGTCACAATAGGATAAGGACGCTCCATACGAATTGCCGCATTCAGCGCCTGATTCTTCGTATCATAATATTCCGATACAAATTCAACGCCCAGTTCCCTGCAGTATTTCACATAATTCATATACACCTGGATAATGCCTTCCTTTACCCCTGCAACACTTTCCGGCAGTTCAAGGAGATCCGGATCGATCTTCGGCTGATCCTCGATATAGTAGGACAGCAGATCGTCCTTTGTCTTAAAATGATGATAGAAACTGCCGTTGGAAACCCCTGCTTCCTCACAGATATTTTTTATAGACAGTTCCTCATATCCTTTTTTCTGCAGAATACGCTTTGCCGCCTGAAATATTTTTTCCCGCGTCTCCCGCGACTTCTGCTGCTGTCTGGAAATAGATCCCTTTTCACTCATTTTATGATACTCTCCTGTTATTTTCTACCACCCATTGTACCACAAGCATCTGCCGGTTTCAAGAAAACAGAGCGAGCTCGGTTATTTCGGCGTAACAGTTCAGCCATCAGATGCAGCTGTTGCATTACGGCATATACGCCTCAAATGCAGACGGTATGGGATACTCATCCCGAAGCTGCCTGATCCCCGCAAAGATCACACCGTTCTCTCTTTCATTTTCGGCCGCCTCCATATCCTTTTCAAGCTCATCCACCAGAATTTCATATCCGGTCATATGCCATTCCACATGGCTGAATATGTGCTTCGCCTTTCCCAGCTTTCTGATCCGTACAGGTGTAAGCCCGAGAGACTTTCCGTACGCTACAACATCATCATAGCTCATATAACCTTCCCTGTTCGGGAATTCGTACATCCCTGCCAGCAGCCCCCTGTCCGGTCTCTTTCTGATCGCCGCTTTCTCCTCATCCCGGAAGAGCAGCACAGTCCGTTTCTCGATCCGCCGCTTTTTTGCTTTCTTTTTCACCGGGAACTCATTCTCCCTTCCCTGCTCATGCGCAAGGCAGATATTTCTTACCGGACACTTGCCGCAGCGGGGTGCGCCGTTAGGCAGGCACACGACAGCTCCCAGTTCAATGAGGCTCTGGTTAAAATCACCGGCTGCATCTTCGGGGATTACCTCCTCTATCTCTTTCTCAATACGCTTCCTTGTCCCTGCACCGGAAATATCCTCCCCATCTGCCGTAATCCGGCTGACAACACGAAGAACATTTCCGTCTACAGCAGCTTTCGGGATATTATAGACAAAAGAGCTGATCGCCCCTGCCGTATAACTCCCGATTCCTTTCAGTGAAAGGATTTCCTCATATGTTTCCGGGAACTTTCCGTTGTATTCATCCATAATCTGGCAGGCCGCATACTTCAGATTTCTTGCGCGGTTATAGTACCCGAGCCCCTCCCACAGTTTCAGGAGACGGTCCTCGGGAACTTCCGCCAGCGCCTTCACATCAGGCAGTTCTCTGAGGAAACGCTCATAATACGGCTTTACAGCCTCCACTCTTGTCTGCTGCAGCATAATTTCAGATATCCATACCCTGTATGCATCCATTTTCTCTCTCCAGGGCAGATCTCTTTTGTTTGTCCGGTACCATTCAACCAGAGGTTTTACCGTTTCTTTCATTCTCGGGCTCTCCAGCACTACATCTACCGGTTTATGGATTTCTATACTCTCGGGAGTCACCATGCAGTCATACGCCAGAATCTTCACACCGGCTGCCGCTGCCTTCTTCAGTGCCTGCGCAAATGCCGGATGGGTATCTGTATTCGGTGTGAAATAACGCACATTCCTCATCTGGATCACGAAGAATACATATGTCTCATACCCTTCTTCCTTGGCCCGTATCAGCTCCTCAAGATGCTTTACGGCACGGTCGCTGGGCGCATCCGGGAATCTGCACACGCCGTCTTCCTCCAGGGTTACTCCCTTCACTTCAATAAATATCTTTCGTTCTCCCGCTTCCACATAAAGGTCGAATCTGGAATTTCCGTACGTTGTCTCAGGTCGCAGCATACTGATATCTCCGAAAAGTTCTCCTTGCTCCACCCACTCCTGCACCACTTTATTCGGAATCTGTGAGTCCATGTTGATCAGGCGTTTTCCTTTCTCCACTGCAATCAGATCCCATCTTGTCTTCCTGGCCGGATTGTCACTCTCCTGAATGTAGACCGGCGCGTCCGGAACCAGCAGTTCCGCACACCGCCCCGTATTTTTCACATGAACCTTCTCTTTTCTGCCATTATACATGACATATGCAATAAATCGATTTGGACGTTCGATGAAAAAAGCCCTGTGAATTCTCTTATATTTCATATTCTGTTCACTCCTGAATATATATCTGACAAAATTACGCCGAAATTACTGCGCATCGCATACAGCATACAGAGGACTCCCGTTTGCTGCCGCAAAGCCATCATAATTTCGGCGTATCTTTCTGTCAATATAAACTTATAAAATCTTGGAAAGGAACTCTTTCAGTCTCTCATCCTTCGGATGCTCGAAGAACTCTTCAGGCGGAGCCTCCTCACGGATCTGTCCGTCATCCATAAAGATCACTCTCGAAGCAACCTCTCTTGCAAAGCCCATCTCATGCGTCACAACAACCATGGTCATGCCGTCTTTTGCAAGCTTTTTCATCAGATCAAGAACCTCTCCGACCATCTCCGGATCCAGTGCTGACGTCGGCTCATCAAAAAGGATCACATCCGGGTTCATGGCGAGAGAACGGATGATTGCCACTCTCTGTTTCTGACCGCCGGACAGTGTGGACGGATAAGCATCCGCCTTGTCATCAAGTCCGATACGTTTCAGCAGATCAAGCGCCTGCTGCTTTGCCTCACTTTTGATCTGCTCCTTTGTCGTTGTAATCGGAATCAGCTCTTCCTTATTGCTGCGGAATATATTCTTGAAACGGATCATCCGGTTCTTCCGCTTTGCCTTTTTCAGATCTTTGCATCGCAAATAAGCTGGCGCCATCATCACATTCTGGAGCACCGTCTTATTATTAAACAGATTGAAATGTTGGAATACCATTCCCATATGACGGCGGTGTACATTGATATCCACTTTCATATCAGCAATATCAACACCCTTAAAAATAATACTGCCCGATGTCGGGTCTTCCATACAGTTGAGGCACCGCAGGAACGTACTCTTACCGGAACCTGACGGGCCGAGCACTGCAACGATATCGCCTTTATTGATGGTAATGTTGATTCCCTTTAAGATCTCAAGATCACCGAAGCTTTTCCTAAGATTAATTACGTCTATCACTCTTCTTCAGGCTCCTTTCCAGTAATTTTATGAGCAGGGTGATCACAAGCACAAGAGCAATGTAGATCAGCGCCATCACCAGATACGGCACCATAAACTCATAATTGTTTGTTCCAATATAGTTGAACGCCACATAGAGATCCGCCGCGCCGACGAAGCTTACCACGGACGTCTCTTTGATCAGGGAAATAAACTCATTTCCCAGCGTGGGGAGAATGTTCTTCACAGCCTGCGGAATGACGATCTTCGTCATGCTTGCCCCGAAACTTAATCCCACTGCCCGTCCTGCTTCCATCTGCCCGGGGTCAACAGACTGAATACCGCTTCGCATAATCTCGGATATGTAGGCGCCGCTGTTCAGCCCGAACACGAGCATGGACACCTGCACTCCATTGATATTCCATCCGATGATCGGCAGGAGCACATAGTAAAATACAAGGAGCTGTACCACCATCGGCGTACCGCGGAACAGCGCAACGTAAAAGCTGCAGATTCCATTCAGCACTCTCGGAAGCACTTTGTATTTTGGCAGCACCCTTACGGTCGCGATGATCGTACCGATCAGAATACCGATGATCAGACCGCACACCGCGATGAGCAGTGTATTCTGCAGCCCCTGCACCACTCTCACATAGCCGTTCTGGTCTATAAATATCTCTATGAACTTATCTAACTTCTGACTAAAATTACCCATTTCCGTCCCTTCTCAAAAGAAGGAAAATGCCTGCATCTTCAATGAGCTCTGTCACTCTCCATGGATGCCTGTATTTTCCTTCCTGAATTTAAGTCCTGTTCTGTTTACTGCATCTCGTTGATTGCCGCTGTGATCGCTGCCGCCGGAGCCGCATCGATGATCACATAATCGATATTTCCGTTGAGCATATCCTGCACTGCAAGAGATCCGCTCTTATATGTCTGGCAGGTAGCCTCAAGCCCCGGGAATCCGAGATCTTCGCTTCCCTCAACATAGCTGTTTCCTGTCGTTCCCTGCTGTACCCCGATCTTCACGGAAGAATCCAGTTCCGCAAGTGCTGCCGCAATTGAATCTGCATCTGTCATATCATCGAATGTCGTGTCATCGCTGGGAACAATCAGACGCTGGGATGCCTGATAATATGTGTCTGAGAATGTAACATATTCTTTTCTCTCTTCGCTTACTGTAAGACCGGCCATCGCGATATCACATTTCTGCTGTCCGACTGAGAGGCACACTGCATCGAAATCCATGTTCTGAATTACAAGTTCCTGACCCAGTTCCTCTGCAAGCAGGGCTGCAATCTCCATATCAATACCTACATAGTTCTCGCCTTCCATATACTCAAAAGGCTCAAATGCTGCATTCGTTGCAACTACAAGCTGGTCTTTTGACTCATCTAACTCTGCGGACTCTACCGGTGTCGGCTCTCCGCCGCCGAAATATTTATCAAAGATCTCATCCAGCGTTCCGTCTTCCTGAATCTTTGCAATAAATGCATTTACCTGATCCAGAAGTTCCGGCTGAGACTTATCAACACCGAACGCATATTCTTCGCTTGTAAGGTCTACATCGATAACCTTTGCTGTCTTCGCACTGCTGCTTCCGGAATTGCTGCTGTCTCCGTCACTGCTCTTGCCTCCGCATCCTGCAACCAGGCCGACAGTAAGTGCCGCTGTTAAGCATACCGCCAATAACTTTTTCATCATTTCACTCCTCCATTTAGTGTTCAATTTGCATAATCATACAGATTATCCTACTAAGTTTACCATGTTTCTTGTAAATTTCAAGTCCCCTGATGATAATTTATGCATTTTATGTGACAGTTCAGGCAAGCAGCACGCGAATACCAAAGAACAGGAATATGATCACACCGAGAATAATCCTGTAATATCCAAACACCTTGAAATCATTTTTCCGGATATAGCTCATCAGGAACTTGATTGCAACAATGGATACCGCAAATGAAACAATCATCCCCACCAAAAGCACCGCCACCTGCATGGCCGTAAAATCAAATCCGAACTTGAGCAGCTTAAGCAGACTTGCCCCGAACATAACCGGAATCGCCAGGAAAAAAGTGTATTCCGTTGCAACACTTCTGGAAACCCCGATCATAAGCGCACCTACAATAGTTGCTCCGGAGCGGGATGTTCCCGGAATCATGGCCAGCATCTGAAATACGCCGATAATCAGGATCATGGGAAGCGTCAGCTGAGAAAACTTCGTTACCTGCGGGGTCTTTCCTTTCTGATAATTCTCCACCACAATAAATAAAATACCGTATACAATCAGCATCAGAGCCACCACATACCAGTGATAAAGCGTTTTATCGATCCAGTCATCAAAAAGCAGCCCGACCACTGCGGCAGGAAGACAGCCGATAATAACTTTGATCCATATCTGCCATGTCATCATCTTCTGCTTCTGTGTCTTCTTCGGGGAAAACGGATTCAGCTTATGGAAATAGATCACCACCACAGCCAGAATTGCGCCGAGCTGAATTACTACCTGAAACATTTCAAAAAAGTCGTCTCCCTGATTCAGCTTCAGAAGTTCCTCCAGTATGATCAGATGTCCGGTACTGCTGATTGGCAGCCATTCCGTAATTCCTTCCACGATACCAAAAATAATCGCTTTTAATATATCCAACATTTCTTTTCCTCCTTAATGATTATTCATTCTCCTGCTTTTACTGTTTCAGAACCAGCCTCTCAATTGCCTCCGCCACACCTTCCTCTTCATTAGAAAGGGTTATGTAATCCGCAGCTGCTTTCACCTGTTCGTCAGCATTGGCCATAGCGACTCCGAAGCCGGCCTCCCGGAGCATCGCTATATCATTGTCACCGTCCCCGAATGCCATAATCTCCTTGCGCCTGATCCCCAGCATTCTTCCAAGATTGACCAGTCCGGTTCCTTTATTAACTCCGGCGGCATTGATCTCAATATTATATTGAAGAGAACCGACAAGCTCCAGTCCCTTTTCCTGTTCCAGTTCTTTCCAGGCAGTTTCCCGCTCATCCATATCAGCGAAAAGCGCCTGTACTTTATCCAGCCCTCTGTTCTCTTGTTCCACCAGCTTTCTGATATCCTTGACCGGAAGTCTGGTCTTTCTCATGTATTCACACATACTGGGATTCCTGTGGTACTTCTCCACATATGCCATCTGATCCTCCGGCGCATACCCCTGTCCGTCAAAATACACTTCCTGAAGAGTATCATATTTTCCGCACACTGCCAATGCTTTTAATGCAAGTTCCGGCGAAAGAAGATGTTCTTCAATAACCCTGTCATCCTTTGTATCTATAATCCTTGCGCCGTTCGAGGTGAGCGCATAGCGCATCCCCGGGAAATTTCTGAGCTCTTCGGGAACGCCCATCCATGGCCGTCCGCTGGCGACAAGAACTGTAATTCCAAGTTCAATTGCTCTGCGAAGCGCCGCCTTTGTCCGGTCTGTAAGCTCTTTCTTATCCGTGAGCAGAGTACCGTCTAGATCCAGCCCTATCATTTTTAACCTGTGTTTCATAATCAACTCCAACTGCAGCATTCTGTATTTATTTTACATTTATTTTATTCTATCAGAGTTTGCCAAATAACGCAATTTGTAGTATAATAATTACTCGCAACTGAACAGCGCAAAACAAGAAAGGATTTTATTGTATGAAAATCTCTAAAAAACGATGGATACGGTCCGGATTAGCCCTGATCTGTTCTCTCGCAATTGTACTTTCAGTTTTTCCCGCTTTTGCGGACAACGAAGAAATCGAGAATCTGGAGGATCAGTCATCCTCTCTTGAAAATGAACTTCAGGGGATTAATTCAGATATCCTCGCACTGAGCGACGAAATTTCAGCCACCGAAATGCAGGTGGAAATGCTTAACGGCGAGATCGCCCGTACGTCGGATGAGCTCGCGGATGCAACCGCAAACGAAGAAGAGCAGTACGAGAACATGAAAGCCCGTATAAAATATATGTACGAACACGGGAATGCAACACTGCTTGAACTGCTCTTCTCTGCCGAAGATATGTCGGATTTTCTGAACAAAGCGGACTTCATTGAAAATCTCAGTGAATACGACAGAAATGCCCTCAATGACCTGAAAGAGATCCACAATCAGATCGAAGAAGAACAGGAAAACCTGCAGGCACAGCAGGATTCCCTCAGAGATCTGAGCGACCAGCTGGAATCCCAGCAGGCTGAACTGCAGGCAAAAGCCAATGAAACTTCTACTAATCTTGCTGATGTACAGGCACGTCTGCAGCAGGCAAAAGATGAAGAGGCTGCACGTATCGCTGCCGAGGAGGAAGCCCGCAGAAAAGCAGCGGAAGAAGCAGCTGCGTCTGTAAACAATTCAAGCCGTCCGGGCAGTGGTTCCGGCGGCGGATATGACAATTCCGTTATTAACGGAGGCGGGATCGATGTATCTGCGGATGATACTACATTACTTGCTGCCATTATCCAATGCGAGGCTTATCAGGATTATGATTCCTTACTTGCCGTGGCCACTGTAATCATGAACCGTGTAGAAAGCCCCAGATTCCCCAACTCGATCAGCGGTGTAATTTATGCCAGCGGACAATTTGAACCTGTATGGACAGGCCGTCTTCAGAAAGTTCTTGACGCCGGTCCCACCAGTCTTTCAATGCGGGTAGCACAGGATGCTATTAACGGAGCAAGACTTGCCGCAGTATCCGACTGCTATTACTTCCTGTATGCACACGGAACAAACCGCGACGGCATCATAATCGGAGATAACGTATTCTTCCAGTCCTGGTAAAAAAATTCCGATTTTTCGTATCGGCTGATGTTACGCACAACGTCTGGACACAGTCACCTACTGCAGTCTGACTCACGTATCCACAGACAGAGAAAAAGAT
>CAJFGR010000037.1 GCA_904377845.1 uncultured Ruminococcus sp.
CTCCTTTTCGTACTTGTAACTCAGTACGACAAGCGGTGACTGTACACTCTCCCGTGTGTGTCGTGAGAAACATACACGGCGCTCTCGCTTTTTCAACTCATGACGCAGTGCTGTTTCCGCGCCCAAAAACGAGATACTGTTGTGATTCGTACAGTGACTTGTCGCCAGTTTCTTAACTTGACATTCGCTCCACGGAAAACCCGCCGTTGTTTATTTCTTTGCCCCGGCGGCAACCTCACGCTTCATAGCTATCATGTCACAGCTTTATCAGTATAGCGGATGGTGGAATTTATTTCAAGAGGTTTTTGAGAAATATTGTATTTTTTTCAATACAATTTTATATATTGCAAAAGTTATACTTGTCTAATATAATGTAGTTACTATTTGTCGTCAATTTACGGCAGCGTATATTAATAAGGTATACAAAAGACAAGGGGTAAAACATTATGGGAGTATCAAATGACAACACAATACTGTACAAAAACGACAGTTCTATCATAGAATTGTCCGATTCTCAGCTCGGTAAAGGCAGTGGAGCGACAACCGAATTTCCTGCTCACAGCAGGGACGCGACCGCTCCGGAACTTTTTGAAGAGGCAGAGCCTTTTGAAGATGGCGTCGACACAGATAAAGACGCTGAAACCAAAATCAATCAGAGCAATTATCTGAGATATCTTTCGGATCTGCGCAAAGCGGACAGTGAGCTCGCTCTTGCCAAAGCTGAGTCTGCCGAACTGGTTCGGCTCATGGATAGTTACAAAGAACACTACAGTGAATACGAAAGCCTTATACACACTCTCGTGCTGGAAAACAATACTGCAGTGAATCAGCAGCTTGACACAATTAAGACTCTGGCTCACGGGCTCAAAAAGACCAGCGATTCTCTCAACGCGCGCATCGATAAGGAAATCCAGAGGCTCACTCTCGCTCTGGCACAGTCAATCCAGAAAAACGTCAAAGATTCCTGTGACAATGAGCTGGCGAAAGTCAGTGAAGCCACTCACGTTCTGTATGATTACAGTGAAAAAGTAAAACAGCAGTACCGTAAGTTCGAACGGCTCGAGGGATTCAAATTTGCTTTGTTTATCATCAGCAGTGTTTCCTCTCCGATTGTTTTAATTCTGTTCATTCTGAATATGTTACATATTATATAAATATTTCACCGGCAGAGCTTCTGCAAATTATTGCGCCAGCTCTGCCGGTATTTTGTTCAAAGATCCATTTACAGTCCGTCAACATATTGTTCGTATCTGTTCACAGCATCCTGTAAATTTCCGGAAACACTTCCACACTCCGCTTCAGTATTCCTTTCACATACGCGATCATAATCCCATAGTTTGTCATCGGCAGGCCCTGGTCTGCCGCACAGCTTAACCGGTATTTCATTTCCCGCTCATTCAGCATACAGCCTCCGCAGTGAATGATCAGCTTATACTTGGTCAGGTCATCCGGGAACTCAGTGCCGGATGTTGTTTCGATATGGATCTCTTTTCCCGTATATTCTCTGATCCATCTCGGGATCTTTATCGTACCGATATCATCACACTGTCTGTGGTGGGTACAACCCTCGCTGATCAGCACGGTATCCCCGTTCTCCAGACTGTCCAGAGCAGTCACGCCGCGTACTGCCTGTTCAAGGTTCCCTTTATAACGCGCCATTAATATGGAGAAAGAAGTCAGCAGGATATCCTCAGGCGTATCGGCTGATACCTGTTCAAATGCCTGGCTGTCTGTTATAACCATCTTAGGCTTCTTACGGAACTGTCCGAGAGTCTCTTTCAACTCTGTTTCTTTTACTACTACAGAGACAGCATCCGCCTCAAGGACATCTCTGATCGTCTGCTGCTGCGGCAGAATAAGTCTCCCCTTTGGCGCAGCAGAATCGATGGGAACAACAAGCACTGCGATATCTGACGGATCAAGCAGATCCCTTACAAGATATTTCTCCGGTTCTTCTGTACCCGCAATCGCAGCAATCTGCTCTTTCAGTTCATAAATGCCTTCTCCTGTTGCCGCACTTACAAAAGCAGCCTGACCGTCTTCCAGTGCCAGCTCTTCTTTCACATTCTTCTCGACCGCTTTATCCGCGAGTTCTTTCTTATTAATAACCACTACAAATGGAATATTCTTTTTCCGGATCCGCTCAAGCAGGGCTCTGTCCTCTTCGGAAACACCGGCCGTGCCGTCGATCACAAGGACTGCAGCGTCCGTCTTATTAAGAACCTGATAACTCTTTTTTACGCGCAGGCTTCCCAGTTCCCCTTCATCGTCAATCCCCGGAGTGTCCATCATGACAACCGGCCCGAGCGGAAGAAGCTCCATTGATTTATATACCGGATCAGTCGTTGTCCCTTTCACTTCCGATACCACCGCCAGATCCTGACCCGTCACCGCATTCATAACACTGGATTTTCCTGCATTTCGTTTTCCAAAGAACCCGATGTGCACCCGTTCGGACATCGGCGTCTGATTCATACTCATATTAATTCCTCCCTGTTTTGCAGAAAACGGAGCGCTGCTTCAATAAGCAGATGCGCCCCGTTGCTGCACCACGTATATTTTTGTTACAATGTTATTTCAAAATCAGCCTGTGGAAGTTTTTCTTTCCTTTTTTCAGGATCAGTCCTTCTCCCGCAAAGGCGTCTTTCGCGAATACGGCTTTGATATCTGTCACTTTCTCTCCGTCGACTGAAGTTCCTCCCTGCTGCACCGCACGTCTCGCCTCAGATTTAGAAGGAACAAGTCCGGCTCTTACAAGCATTGTCAGGATATCGATATTCCCTTCTGCGAAATCATTCTCTGTCAGTTCTGTCGTCGGCATCTCCGCTGCGTTTCCCTTGCTGAACAGCGCGCGTGCACTTTCCTGTGCTTTCTTTGCCTCTTCCTCGCCGTGTACCAGCTTGGTCAGCTCGTAAGCAAGAATCTCTTTTGCTGTGTTGAGCTGAGCGCCTTCCCATGAATCCATCTTATCGATTTCTTCCAGCGGCAGGAATGTCAGCATACGAATGCATCTGAGCACATCTGCGTCGGCCACATTCCTCCAGTACTGATAGAACTCAAACGGAGACGTCTTCTCCGGATCAAGCCATACTGCGCCCGACTGGGTCTTACCCATCTTCTTTCCTTCCGAATTCAGAAGGAGCGTGATCGTCATAGCGCCCGCATCCTTACCGAGCTTGCGGCGGATCAGTTCTGTTCCCGCCAGCATATTGCTCCACTGATCATCACCGCCGAACTGAAGGTTACAGCCGTATTTCTGGAACAGTGCATAGAAATCATATGCCTGCATGATCATGTAGTTGAACTCGAGGAAACTCAGTCCTCTCTCCATCCTCTGCTTGTAGCACTCGGCAGTCAGCATACGGTTGACGGAGAAATGGGGACCGACTTCGCGGAGCAGCTCGATATAATTCAGATCAAGCAGCCAGTCCGCATTGTTTACCATGAGAGCCTTTCCCTCAGAAAAATCAATAAACTTGCTCATCTGCTTTTTAAAGCAGTCACAGTTGTGCTGGATCTGCTCCGGTGTCATCATGCTTCTCATGTCCGTTCTTCCCGACGGATCACCGATATATCCTGTGCCGCCTCCGATCAGGGCGATCGGTTTATTTCCCGCCTCCTGAAGACGTTTCATAAGGCACAGAGCCATAAAGTGCCCTACATGAAGGCTGTCTGCTGTCGGGTCAAAGCCGATATAGAATACCGCTTTCCCATTGTTTACAAGATCTCTGATTTCCTCCTCGTCCGTCACCTGGGCGATCAGGCCGCGGGCCTGAAGTTCTTCATAAATTCCCATCTTTTCTCTCCTTTAACTGTAATATCAAAAGTCCGGAAGACTTTTCTGCAAAATAAAAAAGACCTTACTGCTCTCGCAATAAGGACGAATATAAACCGTGGTACCACCTTAATTCACCGGAAGCAATCGTCTCCCGGCCTCATTCAGACGCGATAACGTGCGCCGCTCCGCCGCAGCCTACTTTCTCTTCCGTTTCCGGCATTTCTATCCGGCGCAGGATTTCGGTGCGGGACTCCGAGATGTATTCACAGATACAGTATCACGCGCCTCTCATCCGCCGGCTGCTTTCTGTTTTCACCGATACCTGCTACTTCTTCTCTTCACTGTCTCTTTCATGATAAATCATATGGTGATATTAGCGTATCTAAAATGGTTTGTCAAGCGTCATTTCTCACAAAACAGTATTTAGGGACAGGGCAAAACACGATTGGGGACGTAGTAAAATCGGATTTTACTACGTCCCCAACCGCACTCAAAAGGGATTATTTATTATTTTTCATTTATTTGCAGAGTTTTTTGAATTCATCTGCAACGAACTGTACTTTTGTTCCAACAATAACCTGTACGGAATTCTTGCCCGGACGGATCACACCTGCAACTCCCGCAGATTTGATCTTCTTCTCATCAACCTTTGTGTAATCCTTGATTTCAAGGCGAAGTCTTGTAATACAGTTATCGATAGATGTTACGTTCTCCTTGCCGCCGACACCTTCCAGAATAATTCTTGCCACATCCGTAAAGTTGTCGTTTGCAAGAACTGCTTTCATCTCTGCATCTGTGTCGTCATCATCCTCACGTCCCGGTGTCTTCAAATCAAATTTAACAATCGCAAAGCGGAATACAACGTAGAATACGATAAACGCTGCGATACCGAGCGGAATGATCATCCATGTATTCTGAGCTGCCGGAAGGGAAGCAGAGAATACAAGGTCAGTCAGACCGGCGGAGAAACTGAATCCTGCGCGGAATCCTACTACTACTGTGATCACTGTGAAGATTGCGTAGAGCAGTGCGTAGATCAGGTACAGAACCGGTGCAAGGAACATGAAACCAAACTCGAACGGCTCAGTAACACCGCAGACAAATGCTGCGATAGCCGCGGAGCTCAGAAGACCGATAGCAACTTTCTTCTTGTTGCTCTTTGCTGTATGTACCATTGCCAGAGCAGCACCCGGGATACCGAACATCATACACGGGAAGAATCCTGACATATACATACCAAGGCTCCATGTAATTTCCTGTCCTGTTGTCCCTATATCGCCTGTCTGCATACCAGCCCAGAAGTTAGACAGGTCTCCAAGGCCGATCGTGTCAAACCAGAATACGTTGTTGAGTGCATGGTGCAGACCGAACGGAATGAGCAGTCTGTTGAAGAATGCATACAGTCCGGCTCCGACTGATCCGAGGCTTACAATTCCCTCGCCAAGTGCAACAAGTGCACCGAAGAGGATCGGCCATACGAAGAGCAGAACAACGGAAACAATAATAGATACAACACCGGCTACGATAGCAACGCAGCGTTTGCCGCTGAAGAATGACAGCCAATCCGGAAGTTTTGTGCTCTTGAATCTGTTGTAGCACAGAGCTCCGATGATACCTGCGATGATACCGATGAACGGGTTCTGGATTTTATCGAATGCAAGTGTAGCATCCTCTGACAGTGTTCTGATGACAGAAACATTTGCTGTAGAAAGCAGGTTTGTGATCATCAGCCATGAAACAAGGGCTGCAAGACCGCCTGTACCGTCGTTCTCATCTGACATACCGACGCCGACACCGATTGCAAACAGGATCGCCATATTATCAATCAGGGCGCCGCCTGCTTTCACCAGATAATAACCGATCTGCTGGATAATTCCTGTTACTTCACCACCCTGCATTGTCGCCGGACACAGAGCGTATCCGATACCCATGAGGATACCGCAGATAGGCAGACAAGCAACAGGGAGCATTAATGCTTTACCTAATTTCTGTAAAAACTTCATTAGTTTCCCTCCTTTTTTGACTCTCGTCATAATCCCTTTTTTTCTATTTCAACCGGATATCCCGGTTAAAATCATCTTGTACTTTGCCGCATTACAGCGGCTCTCTTATGATATTATGATAAGATCGTCCCCGGCATTCACGTGCGCGGACTCAATTCCTTTTACAGATGCATAATCCGGTGTATTACATACAATCACGGGAGTAATGATATCATACCCGGCCGCTTTCACTTTCTCGAGATCAACTTCGAGAAGCAGGTCACCCTTTTTCACGTGGTCTCCGGACTTTACATGGCCGGTAAAGCCGTCTCCTTTCATCTTGACTGTATCCAGCCCGATGTGAATCAGCAGCTCTGCACCGAAATCTGTCGTCATACTGACCGCATGAAGTGTCTCAAACACCATTCCGATCTCACCGGCTGCCGGAGCATATATTTTCCCATCCTCCGGAATGACCGCCGCTCCTTTGCCAAGCATCTCCTCCGCAAATGTCGGATCGTTTACTTCCTTAAGCGGCACCGCTTTTCCCTTTGCCGGTGATCCGATTATATGTCCTGTTTCTTTCTTCTTAAAAAAATTAAACATCTCACTCCTCCTTTCTTGGATTTCTCCATCGATGTTTATTTACTAGTCTTCTGCCATAGTTACACGTCTGATATGGATTGCAAGATACATAACTTCCTCTCCCGAAAGTTTGCAGTCTGCATTTTTCTCAATATACTCTGCGATCTTGCAGCTGCAGGCATATTCTTTCGGATATTTCGTACGCATCAGTTCCGCCAGTTCATTTTCCTCATTTGGAAGAAGTTCTCTGCGGTACACTCTCTGCAGAAGAAATTTCAGATGCGTCACAAAGCGTTCATAATGAAGCGTCCTTTCATCCAGTACAATTCCGAGTTCATCACTTGTGATCTGAAGGATATCTTTTAACTGATTCGGAAAACGGAACGCATCCTTTATATTCGTGCCATATTCGGCATTTACAAAATGCAGGGCAATATATCCGGCTTCATCTTCCGGCAGCTCCACGTCAAGCCGTTCCTTAATCAGTCTGAGAGCATACAGTCCCAGGTTAAATTCCCGCGGATAAAATCTTTTGATATCCCACAAAAGAGCGTTCTGTAAATTGATTCCTTTTTCAAAGCGGTCAATGGCAAAATTAATATGATCTGTAAGAGTCACATAAATGCTTTGATTCAATTTGAGATTCAAACTGCTCTTTGCATACGAAATAATATCTGCTGAAATCTGCGCCCTCTCCAGAGGCATATCAGCCAGTAGCTCTTTCAGCTGATCTGCCGTATCCCGGCTTTTAATCCGGAATTCTTTCTCGATCTTATCTTCGTTGACAGGCTGTCCCGGCCGCACACCAAAACCGAGGCCTCTGCCCATTACAACAATTTCTCTCCCTGTGTCATCAAACGCAGAAACGATATTATTATTGATTACCTTTTCTATTCGCATATTGATCCTTTCAGGAGACAAAAAAACCAAATTTCATAAACATATCCGTAAACGTTATGTTTACAAAATTTGGTTTTGCCTGCCATACAGTAACAATCCTACCGTATTTACTTATTGTTTATACTATATCAGATCCTGATGATAAAGTCAATGTACTTTTTTATTTTTTGTTTATACAATTTATTTTTTATTTATTATTTTTTACTGCCTTTTACCATTTACATACACGGCTTTTACATTGAGTTCTTTATCAAGAAGGACGAAATCCGCATCCTTTCCCGGGGTGATACTGCCGCAGCGATCATAAATTCCGATCTCTTTCGCCGGATTCATTGTTGCGCATCCTACAGCATCTTCCAGCGGGATTCCCATCTTCTGTACAGCCACCCGCATACAGCCCATAAGATCTGTCGCCGAACCTGCGATTGTCCCGTCAGCCAGTGTCGCTTTCGGTCCCTTTACGAACACGTCCTGGCCGCCGAGAGTATACTGACCGTCAGTAAGCCCTGTAGCTCTCATACTATCGCTGATCAGAATCACCCTGTCTGCCCCGAACATAGCGAATGTTGCGCGCACTACCGACGGATGGATGTGCACGCCGTCGCAGATAAGTTCCACATGGCATTTTTCATCATCGCGTGCTGCCCCGATCACTCCGGGCTCCCTGTGATTGAGAGGCGGCATCGCATTATATAAATGGGTCACATGGCTTGCGCCCTCCTTCAGCGCCCTGAAAGCCGCATCATAATCTGCCACTGTGTGGGCGATCGAGATTACAACCTCATCCTTTACCTCACGGATAAATTCAAGAGCTCCTTCGTTCTCCGGAGCGATATCGACAAGTCTGATCAGATTCCCGGATTCTTCCTGAAGTGTGCGGAAAAGCTCTGCATCACATTTTCTGATGTACTTGGCAGCCTGGGCGCCTTTCTTCTTCTCACTGATAAATGGTCCCTCCATATTGATTCCGACGAGCTTGGCCCCCTCGGTTCCCCGATAGGCTCCTGCAGTCTTCATAATATCATGGAGCTCCTCTTCGGACAGAGTCATTGTTGCAGGGCAGATCGATGTGACACCTATGGAAGCCTCGTATTTCGCCATATTGGCGATCGCCTCTTCATTCGCGTCGCAGAAATCATCTCCCACACATCCGTGGAAATGAATGTCTACCAGCCCCGGAATCATGTAGCAGCCTTCGCCGTCTATAATATCAATATCTCCGTCCGGCGCGCCGACTGCTGCCACATCTGCAAATTTTCCATCCTTCACTCCGATTTCTCCGGGAATGAACTCTTTATCTTCTGTATAGATTTTTACATTTTTTATAACCATATCATGCACCCCCATGCATTACATTACTGTCTGCATCAATTATAAACAGACTTTTTGAGACCGCTTCTTATGCCTGTTTCGGCACTTTGGAAAGAGCTGCGCTGTCAGCTACGATCACAACGTCATTATGAAGCTGAAGGATTGACGCCGGAACTTCGGGAGTTACCGGACCGAAAAACGCCTTGGCCACAATATCCGCTTTTGCCTCTCCGTTAACAACCAGCAGAATCTTCTTCGCTTTCATAATCGTTCCGATCCCCATTGTATATGCCTGGCGCGGGACATCGTCTGCAGATGTAAAGAATCTCTTATTTGCCTCGATCGTGCTCTCTGTAAGATCCACACAGTGTGTTGTCTTTGCAAAGGAACTGTCCGGCTCATTAAAACCAATGTGTCCGTTATGACCGAGGCCCAGAAGCTGAATATCAACGCCGCCCATAGATTCGATCAGTTTCTCATATCTGTCACACTCTTTTTCCGCATCCGGCTCTGTGCCGTCGGGAACATTGGTATTTTCGGGTTTGATATTAACTCTGTCGAACAGATGCTTGTGCATAAAATAATAGTAACTCTGGTCATTGTCACGTGTCAGTCCCTTATACTCATCCAGATTTACTGTCTTCACTTCAGAAAAATCAACATCGCCTTTCTCATACCACTCTACCAGCTGATCGTATGTACCGATCGGTGTAGATCCCGTAGCAAGTCCAAGCACACAGTCGGGTTTTAAGATCACCTGTGCTGACAGTATGTTTGCTGCTTTTCTGCTCATTTCCTCATAATTTGCCGTTTCATAAATCCTCATTTCCTATTTCCTCCTTTTCCACTGAACAAAATGGCTGGTCCGGACAGATCCCATCACACAAAGACCCGGAATTTTCCCGAAAAATAAAACCAGATTTTCAGGCCCAAAGATATACTTCAACACCTGAAAATCTGGTTTTGCCTCCTGGAAGTAACAATCCAGCCTTCTGATAAATTAATACTAACAACCGCCACAGCTTTTGTCAAGTTCTATCGGCACAGAAAACAAATCCATTTTTATCTGTATTCAATACGAATCAGTGTCAGTCCCTGAGGCGGCGCGGTAGCACCGGCCTGTTCCCGCTCTTTTGCCGTGAGCAGATCTCTCACATCCTCCGGAGTCCTGAATCCTCTTCCGACTTCCGCCAGAGTCCCGGCGATGATACGGACCATATTATAAAGGAATCCGTTGCCGCTGATACGGATGATAATTTCATCCCCTGACTTTACTATATCCAGCGTATAAATCGTCCGCACCGTACTTTTAACCGCAGTATGAACACTGCAGAAGCTTCGAAAATCATGTTGCCCTTTCAGATGTTCCGCAGCCTCTCTCATCTTATCAATATCCAGCGGAAATGACACGTGCCATGTATATTTTCTTTTGAGCGGATCCGGCATTTCCCTGTTCAGAATACGGTATTCATATGTCTTGACAGAGTTTTGATACCGCGGATGCCAGTCCTGCGGCACTTCTTCCGACTTCACCACGACAATGTCCTCGGGCAGGAGCGGATTCACCGCATAGGCGAAACGTTCTGCCGGTATCGTGGACGCTGTATCTAAGGCAGCTATATTTCCCCGTGCATGCACTCCCGCATCTGTCCGGCTGGCGCCGATCACCCGGATCTCCTCACCTGTCAGCCGGGACAGCGCACGGTTCAATACTTCTTCCACCGTAATGCCGTTGGGCTGGATCTGCCAGCCGCAGTAATCCGTACCGTCGTAGGCGACAATAAGCTTAATTCTACGCATAATACCCCCGATTGGGGACGTAGTAAAACCAGGTTTTACTACGTCCCCAATTAAACATCAGTCTGTCCCAAAGCGGATATCGATCAATCAGTTTCATCTAAAAAATCCACAATTTAAAAGGAACAAATCTTCCAACTACAAATATAACAACAAGATAGATCAAGGTCAAAATATAAGCGATCCTGTCCCTGCTCTTATATCGGAGTGGTTTCATCTTTGTCCGCCCTTCTCCGCCGTGGTAACAGCGGGACTCCATCGCCATCGCCAGATCATTCGCCCTGCGGAACGCGGACACAAACAGCGGCACAAGGATCGGCACCATCGCCTTTGCCCGCTGGATAATGTTTCCGCTCTCAAAATCTGCTCCTCTCGCCTGCTGTGCTTTCATAATTTTATCAGTCTCCTCCAGCAGGATCGGAATAAAGCGAAGCGCGATCGACATCATCATCGCTACTTCATGGACAGGCACATTCAGTTTATTCAGCGGATGGAGAAGTTTCTCCATGCCGTCAGTCAATCCGTTAGGCGACGTGGTAAATGTCATGATGGACGATCCCGCCACAAGATACATCAGCCGGACCGCCATAAATACTGATGTTCTCAGTCCGCCTTCCGTAATCGTAAAGATCCAGAAATGTACCAGCGTCTCCCCGCTCCGTGTAAGGAACAAGTTCATTACTACGGTAAACAGCAGCAGAATCACGATCGGTTTCAGGCCTTTTACTATATATTTAAGGGGCACTTTCGACAGTCGTATCACGGCGCCCAGATAAATTGTCGCGATCACATACCCGAGCAGACTGTTCTGTATAAAAAGGGATACAAGAAAGAGCAGGGTGCAGACAATCTTCACCCTGGGATCCAGTCTGTGTATCCGGCTCTCCGCCGGGTAATACTGTCCGATTGTTATATCTCTGATCATAATAACTCCTCTGTATCTGTAAACTCAGTTTCAGCCCCGGAAAGACCTCATAATCTCGTCCGCAGCCTCTTCGATCGTCGTGGCATCCGGGGAAACATCGAATCCCCTCTCTTTCAGATCGTGCATTACATAGGTTACCTGAGGTGCCGCAAGCCCCACCTGTTCAAGTTCCTTATAATGCCGGAATACCTCTTTCGGAGTGCCGTCCAGCATCTTCTCTCCATGGTTCATGACAATAATGCGTTCCACATAACGCGCAATATCCTCCATACTGTGGGACACCAGAATAACAGTCATTCCAGTCTCTTTGTGCAGTTTCTCCACCTGGTCAAGGATTTCATCCCGCCCTTTAGGATCCAGGCCCGCTGTCGGTTCATCCAGAATCAGCACTTTAGGCTTCATAGCCAGCACACCCGCGATCGCCACTCTTCTCTTCTGTCCGCCGGACAGTTCAAAGGGCGACTGTTTATAATACTTTTCGGGGAAACCGACCAGCTCCAGAGCCTCTCTCGCATTCTTCTCACATTCCTCCTGAGACAAGCCCTGATTCTTCGGTCCAAAACATACATCGCTGATCACGTCCACCTCGAAGAGCTGATACTCGGGATACTGAAACACCAGCCCCACCTGGCTTCGCAGGGCGCGCATATCATATCCGTCTTCATAAATATTTCTGCCCTCATAGATCACTTTGCCGGACGTTGCTTTCACAAGCCCGTTCAGATGCTGGATCAGCGTGGATTTGCCCGATCCGGTATGACCTATAATCCCCACAAACTGTCCCTGCGGGATCTCGAAACTGACATCTTTGAGCGCGTGTTTTTCGTAGGCTGTTCCCGGACTGTATACATAACTGATATGTTCTAATGCAATTGACATAATGCCTCCACCAACTCTTCTCTTCTCAGGATTCCTTTGGGAAGATTCAATCCCCGTTTCCGCAAAGCTTCCGCAAGCATAGTCACCTGCGGTACATCCATCCGGTACGCCTTCAGCTCATCCACACGGCTGAATATCTCCCGCGGAGTCCCGTGCATCACAATATGTCCGTCATCCATAACAAACACCTGATCCGCATCTATCACTTCTTCCATATAATGGGTAATCAGAATAACCGTAACGTTCTTTTTCTTTCGCAGCTCTTCCACTGCACGGATCACTTCTTTTCTGCCGTTCGGGTCAAGCATAGCTGTGGGCTCATCCAGTACAATACATTTTGGCTCCATAGCAAGAACCCCGGCAATTGCTACCCTCTGCTTCTGTCCGCCGGAGAGTTTGTTCGGTGAATCCTTTCTTCTCTCCAGCATTCCCACTGCCTTCAGACTTTCTTCCACACGCTGCCAGATCTCATCCGTCGGCACGCCCAGATTCTCCGGTCCGAATCCCACATCTTCCTCTACAACTGTACCGATGATCTGGTTGTCCGGATTCTGAAATACCATCCCCGCAGTCTGACGCACATTCCACAGTTCTCCAGGGTCTTTGGTATCTCTTCCATCCACCCACATAGTCCCGCCCGTAGGAATGAGGATCGCGTTCATATGCTTTGCGAGAGTGGATTTGCCGGATCCGTTATGTCCCAGTATAGCCACAAATGATCCCGCAGGCACATCAATATCTACGCCGTCAATGGCACGCTCGGATCCGATTATATTGCCCTCTTCATCCCGCTTGTCATATTCATAGACCAGCTTCTCGGCCTGTATCATCTCTGTCGGCATGATCAATCCTCCCGAATTTTCATTGCATTTTATTGTACGGCATTGCAGAACATTTTGCAATACCCCGATCTTTTGCCTGAGCTTCTGCCACATAAAAACTCCCGGCACAGAACAGGGCTTCCGCAAAAACATCGAAACTGTACCTGCCTGTACCGGGAGAGGGCTCACTCTTTTTTAAATTAATTTTTATCGGTTGATCGATGACGCCATTCTGTGATAAGTATGGCGCACGCCCCGGATCACTTTCCCGTATTCGAGAATATTTTCCGGCAGCGCCATTCCCAGATATCCGGAATCGCCGAGATGGTGCAGATCTGTCCCAGTCATCTTGCACATGAGGGCAATCTCGCGGATCGTCGCCGTATCTGCTCCTTCCTGGGATGTCCCGACCGCGGTGATCGTCAGTTTGCCCAGCTTATGGGCACAGGATACAAGCTTCCGGATATACTCTGTGGTAATGCCCGGAACCGTTCCCGGCGCCGGCATGAGAATAACATCCGCCCCTGCCCCGGCAAATGCTCTTGTATCCTCCTCAGTGATAATATTTTCACCGCTCTCCGAAAGAATTCCCGCCGCGTGCATCTTTCCCGCAATGAGCATCACCCGGTCGCCGAACTCTTTCCGGTATTTTCTGAGCGTATGGATGATCGCGCTGTTCGTCACGCCCACTCCGGGATTTCCTGTGAGCACAATAAAATCCACTCCCATCTCAATGGCTTTTCTAGCATTTTCCACTGTTGCCGCGCGGCCTGAAGTAAACTGCCATTCTGCATTTGTCTCCACAGAACTTTCCACATCCGGCTCAAGAGGTTCCAGATTAATCCCCACTGCCCTGCCGGTCAGTCTTTTTACTTCCCGGACGGTATCCTCCGGCGCAACATCCGGCAGCCCCAGTATAAGAGGCTCATTTACATCAAACAGGTTGAGGATGAGCAGATCGGCTCCCATGGACGCTGCGAACTCTGCATTCGTCACATCCCCCAGCATAGGGCGCACGGCGCCGATCGTCTCACATACGAGGATGCGCCCTTCGCTTCCCGCGATAGCCTCCACAAGCTGCTTTCCATCCATTTCCGCAATTTCTGACGCTGTACAGTCCAAATACCTCTTCCCCATATTTCCTCCTGCATATTCTTTTCATTTTGCTTTATTTTATCACAGCTCTCGCCGCCGCGTCTTTGTAGTACTTGAACTCTGTAAACACTTCGTTCTTGTACGGATTCTTCTTCCTCTTTACGGACACATAGATGATATATGCCAATGCGATGATATTCGTCACAAGTGCAAGTGCGCTGACAACCGTCATCATCGTCGGGTCTGCATTCGCATTTCCGCCTGCGGTGGTGCCGTTCAGCGTGCCGTCCGCATAGAGCTTCGGCAGTGTTGCCCACGGGAAGATCTGCGTCCCGTCCGAGAGCGTCTCCTGAAAGAGCGGAAATACCTGGGCAAACATACACCAGATGCAGAGGGTGTTTGCCCGGTTCATGATCCATCCGCCCTTGTTCCACAAAAGTGCCGCGATCGTCGGCGCCAGCAGAAGGGCAATGCCGCAGAACCATGCGTGCGTCGGCAGACAGTTATATGTATACGCGAAATTCCAGATATCATACACGATAATATATACCCAGATCATGTCCGGCCAGATCATGTCTTTTTTGTCTTTGGAGGAGTAAACAGCCCACCATCCTGTCATGCAAAAGATATTGATAATGCCGGCGATCCCATTGAACACATTGTGCCAGCCGCCGAACAGCCACACATCCTCGGAAGACAACCACCATGAATACCAGCCGTTGATGGCAGACTCAAAATCACTTGCCACGGCAATCAGAATGTTGATGGCAACGATCACAAATGGATACGCCTTAAACCAATGCGTCTTCCCGATTCCCCACTCGTATTTGATCATCATGAATCCGATACAGCCTGCCAGTGATGCATACAGCTTCGCGTAATGGAACCAGCCGTTCATATACACATGGGTCTGATTTTCAAGCGCCCACTGCGCTCCCATCCCCGCGCCTACAGCGATGGCGATAAAATAAACGGTCAGCACAGCCGGAATAACAAAGAACATAATGATTCCTCCGGCTTTCGTCCTTCTTGCGAATTCATTCAGCAGGATCAGCGCCGCCAGCACTCCCAGCATGGCGATCCATTGTGGTATGGCTTCTGAACCGTAAACATGAAACAGCATAAATATTACCCCCTTTTCTCTCCGGCAGCGTCACAGCCGCCTGTCACTGTGCCTCGATCTCCCGGATATTACATTCATCCCCTGTCAGCAGAAAAGTCTCCCAACTCCCGCAGTGCGGACACTGCCGCCCATACTCCACGGTAGGATAGGTCTTCTCACAGGATTCGCAGTATGTCACTGCCGGCATCATCTCAATCCGCATCTCCGCGTGTTCGATCAGCGGGAATTTCTTCCTGTAATACTGCCAGCAGTCGGTAAGATAATCCGGAACGATGGAGCTTACTTCTCCCACTTCCAGCGTGACAGAAGCAATCTCTTTTAAATTGTTTTCCTCCGCAACACTCTGCAGAGTCTTTGTAATATGTACAATGATCCCCAATTCGTGCATGGTCTTCCCTGATAGTTTGTCTTTGCTCTCACACTGTAATTTTATTTCTTCATCTTAATCTTTATGGCTCGTTTGAGCGCATAGGGAAGGATTCCCTTCAGCTTGTCCTCAGCTTTGCGCATCGTGCTCATTTCCGGCAGGTCGCGGCTTAAATGGATCGCGTCAAACTCACATCTTGTCGTACACAGGCCGCAGCCGATGCACTTGTTCTCATCCACGATCGTCGCCCCGCATCCGAGACATCTTGCCGCCTCTGTTTTTACCTGCTCCTCCGTAAATGTGGAACGCAGGTCACGGAAACTCTCTTTTGCAACGCCCGCTTTCTTTCCCGGGATCTGGCGTTTTGCGTTGTCGAATTCTTCCACCACAACACTGTCCTTATCCAGCTCCACAAACTGCCGCAGGTCGCGTCCCAGCGTCAGAGAATGTCCCTCATGGACAAAGCGATGAATGGACTCGCAGCCCTGCTTTCCGGCCGCGATGGCATCGATGGCAAATTTCGGTCCTGTATATACGTCGCCGCCCACAAAGATGTCCGGCTCTTTCGTCTGATAAGTTACCGGATCCGCCTTCGCCGTGCCGTTGGGGTTAAATTCTACCGCCGTATCTTTCAGGAGCTCACCCCAGCAGACAGACTGGCCGATGGAGAGAAGTACATTTTCACACTCCACTGTAATGCAGTCTTCTTCGTCATACACGGGTGCAAATCTTCCTTCTGCATTGAATACAGAAACACATTTCTTCAGAACAATCCCTTTTACTTTCCCGTTGTCCTCAAGGATTTCTTTCGGCCCCCAGCCGTTCCAGACCACGATGCCTTCCTCGCGGGCTTCTGCCACCTCATCCGCAGCCGCCGGCATCTCTGCCAGAGACTCCAGACAGTACATACCCACACTCTCAGAGCCGGAACGGAGAGCCGTCCTCGCCACATCGATTGCTACATTGCCGCCGCCGATCACGACAGTCCGTCCATGAAGCCTTACACCGTCAGGGAGCTTTTCACTGTCCGGCACTTTTCCGCTGCCGGGGCTGTCCGTACTGTCCGGACTGTCCATACTGCCGGCAGCCATTACAGCTTCTTCCGCCAGATTGACCTTCCGCAGGAAATCTACGCCTGTCTGAACGCCTTCCGCCTCTTCTCCGGGAACCCCCGCCATTCTTCCGCCCTGTGCTCCCACAGCCACATAGAACGCCTTGTATCCTTCTGCTCTCAGCTCCGGGATCGTAATATCTTTTCCGACTTCCACGCCGCACCTGAAATCCACATCCATCTGCCGGAGCACATCGATTTCAGCATCGATCACAGATTTCTCCAGCCGGAAAGAAGGAATTCCGTTGAGCAGCATCCCGCCCGGTCTTTTTTCCTTTTCAAATACCGTCACCGGATATCCTCTTGTCCTGAGATAATATGCCGCCGACATTCCCGCCGGTCCTGCCCCGATGACCGCGATCTTCTGTTCAAACTGTTTTCCCTCATGGTTTTCACAGATCGGAATATAGCGGTGTTCTTCATGAAGTTCTTTCTCGGCGATAAACTTCTTGATTTCATCGATGGCAACCGCTTTATCCACAGTCCCTCTCGTACACGCATCCTCGCAGCGGCGGTTGCAGATCGCGCCGCACACAGCCGGGAACGGGTTGTCCTGCTTGATGAGCTTCAGGGCGTCCATATATCTGCCTTCTGCCGCCATCTTAATATATCCCTGTACCGCAAGGTGGGCCGGACAGGCGGTCTTGCACGGCGATGTCCCCGTCTCGTAACAGTTGATCTTGGCATGATCCTTATAATCCGGATCCCATTTGTCTCTCCCCCACTTTTCCGTATCCGGGAGCAGAGCTTTCGGATATTTGATTTCACCATATTTCGTACACAGCTTCTGTCCCAGTTTCGCCGCGCCCACAGGACAGACTTCCACACATTTTCCGCAGGCCACACATTTTTCTTTCTCCACGTGGGCTCTGTATGCAGAGCGCGACATATTCGGTGTATTGAAGAGCTGCGACGTCCTGAGGCCGTTGCACACACCGGGCGCACAGTTACAGATGGCAAAGATTTTCTCCTCACCGTCGATGTTGGTGATCTGGTGTACAAAACCGTTTCTCTCGGCCCGCTCCAGTATCTCCATCACCTCGTCAAAATCTATGTACCGTCCTTTTCCCGTTTCAACGAGATAATCCGCCATATCACCCACGCCGATACACAGATCTCCCTCGATCTCCCCGCAGCCCTCTCCGCGGATCCTCTGCTGCCGGCGGCAGGAACAGGCGCCCACTGCATATTTGTCCTGATATTTCTTCAGCCAGTGGGAAATGTGCTCCACGCTTGCAGACTGCTGGTGTGCCGGGATCGCTTTCTCCACCGGGATCACGTGCATACCGATGCCGGAACCTCCGGGCGGCACCATAGGAGTCACCTTTTCAAGGGGCAGCCGGGACATATTTTCAAAAAAATCCGCAAGGATCGGATGCTCCTCACACTGCTTCTTGTTCATCACCATAAATTCCGCACAGCCGGGGACAAACATGGGCAGCACATACTGTTTGTGCCTGTCCTCATTTTCCCAGTTGTACTCGATCATGCCGATAACAGACATCTCATCCAGAAGCTGCTGTACTCTCTCCTTATCTTTTCCTGACTTTTTCGCGATCTGCTCCAGTGTCATCGGTTTCCTGACCTTCATGGACAGGCACACTTCCGCCATCTCATCGGTCAGCACTTCCGCCAGCCCCCAGTACTCTGGGTCGTCAACCGTTACTTTGTGCCCGATCCGGTCCGTGATCATCTGTCCCAGTTTCAGGATCAGTTTTCTCTCTTCGCTCATTTACCCGCCTCCTTCCATTCCTTTACCTGTTTCCTTATCCATTCGTACCATTCATCCATACCCTCGCCCGTCTTCGCCGAGATCGGGATGATTTTCATATCCGGGTTCAGACGCAGCACCCGCTCTCTGCACGCCTCAAAATCGAAATCAAAGCAGGACAAAGCGTCGATCTTGTTAATCAGCAGACAGTGGGACACCCGGAACATCAGCGGATATTTCAGTGGTTTGTCATCTCCCTCCGGGACACTCAGGATCATGACATTCTTCACTGCTCCCGTGTCGAATTCCGCCGGACACACGAGATTCCCCACATTTTCCAGTATGGCAAGATCCACATCTTCCATTCCCAGCTCATCCAGTCCCTGCCGCGTCATATCCGCATCCAGATGGCACATACCTCCGGTATGCAGCTGTATCACCTTCACTCCGGTCTCACTGATGGCATCCGCATCCACAGCGCTGTCAATATCCGCCTCCATAACGCCGATCCTCATCTCGCCCTTTAACGCATCAATGGTTCTCTTCAGAGTAGTTGTCTTTCCGCCGCCGGGCGATGACATGAGATTAATAAGAAATGTTCCGTCCTCTTTTAACTCTTTTCTTACTTTCTCCGCCTCCTGATCATTGTCGTCAAAAATTCTTTTCTTAATCTCATATACTTTGTACATTATCCCGCTCCTCTTCTGTCATAATAAATCCCGCTTTCATTCATGCTCTGTGTCACTCTAAGGCTGTACTTGTACTTCACGCTCCCGTCCGCCTTATCCTCCGGATGCTTCTCCTGCAAGCCCTCTGATCAGCAGCTTTACGGCAATCTTCACCTGCAGGATTAGTTCCACCTGGCTGTCCAGCTCCAGCATACTTCCGTTCCACGCAAACCTTTTCATTACCCCGAACGCAGTATGTGCAAGGGAATAGCACACTTCATTGGAAGACCACTCAAAAAAAAGCGTCCCGTCCTGCCGGCCCTTCTCCAGTGCATCTGTCACTCTCGGCTTCAGGCTCATAATACTGTCTTCATACTCGGCCAGCCGCTCCATATTAATGGCATATCTGCGCACAAACACTTCAAATTCCTGCAGATATTTGAGAAAACCTCTTTCCCGCTCAAATATCGCGATCAGCGCATCCATGATACACTCAAGCTGTTCCCGCCCGGTCATATCTGAATACCCCTCTATGTCCGTGATATTTAAATACTGCCCTGCAATCTTCCTCCAATATGCAACGCCGCTCTGGATCGCAAGCTGAGCTTTCGTCTCATAATAGCGGTAGATGGTAGCGCTTCCGACACCCGCCCGCTCTGCAATCTCATCAATCGATGTCTCTTCTATACCTTTCTCACAGAACAGCTCCATGGCTGCTTCCAGGATCTTCTGCGCACGGTACTGTATCCTGCGCATCCGCGCTGCAGACTCTCTCATTTTCGTACTCCTCCCAAAGTTCGCTTCTGATAGTTATACTATCATATTTGTGTATAATATGCAATATTGTGGGGGATATATCTCTACTATTTGTATATTTTCACAATACTTTCATTTTCTCTCACGCTTAAATCCTTCACCAAACACCTCGCTTGTCTCAGTAAACATTAAAAACGCCTGGCTATCCGTCTCCTGCACGGTAGTTTTGACCAGATACGCCTCCGCCTTTGAGCAGGCGCACAGAAGCACATCCCTGTGCGTACCTGTATATCCTCCGGATGCCGGGATCGTAGTGACGCCTCGTCTTACATTTTCACCGATCTTCGCCGCAATCCGATCTCCTTTTTCCGTTATGATAATTGCCAGCGTACCGGCGCCTGTACCGTACAGAATCTTGTCAATCACAATTGTAGAAACTCCTGTGGATGCCACTCCGTAAAGCACTGCGTCTATATCGCCGAACACCGGCCACCCGAGCAGTATGACCACCAGGTCAATGAGAAGGGTAATCACTCCCATGGTCATGTGCGGCTTTTTCTTCTTGATCGTCAGAGCAAGAAAATCAATCCCGCCGGACGATGAGCCGCGTATATAGAAGAGCGCCATTCCTGCTCCCATAAAAACACCGGAGCAGACGGCGGCCATCAGCCGGCTTCCTGTATACATGGGAATATAGGGGAATATCACATCAAGAAACAACGAAGAAATTACCATTGTCTTGGCACTTTTAATTAGAAGCGTCCTGCCTACTGCTTTATAACTGATAACTACAAGAGGGATATTAAACAGAAGTGTTACAGTCCCCACGGGAAGTCCCAGAAGATAATTCAGGATCAGCGCCAGGCCGGACACACCGCCCGGTGCGAATCCGGCATTGCCCGCAAAGGTATAAATGCCGGCAGCATAGAGTATACTGCCGGCAATATCGTAGAGAAGATCCCAGATAAGAATCTTATAATCAAATTTTCCTTTTAAATTAAAAACTGTTTTCTTATTGTTCATTTCTTATACACACCTGTAGCTCTGCATCAGTGCCCGACACATACCGGTTACAGGATATAGTATGTTCCACCGTGAAAAAAATTATTCTTCTTGCGGCACAAAAGCCATAAGCGCCGACTGGTTCGCTGTTTGTTGATACTCCGAGTCTGCAAGCTTAATATAGAATTCGTAAAATCCGTTGCTGTACAAGCTGTATACATCCCCCTGATCATCCCTGGCCTCCTGTACTTTTCGACTGCGTTCCATAATTCTGTCGCATAGCCGGCGCTGACTGTCCGTCAGGGCATCGCCGGGAATTTTAAACAGTTCAGAGGCAATCAGAATTTCGACATTTGTCACCAGAAAAAATTCACTACTGTCGTTTTTCCCGTTCTCTTTATTCTCTTTCATCTCCTCTGCTGTAAGTATCTCGACTTCGTCATAGACATCCGCCAATGTCTCCAGCACATCGTCCCGGTTGTTCAGCTCCCGGTATACGTTATAAGTCTGCCGGAACATCTCCAATGCCTGTATGCTGTCATTATAAGCACTGAAAATGGTCATTTTCGGATCTCGGAGGATGGCATCCACAAGTTCCGCCGTACTCATAGCTTTCACTTCGCTTTCTGTAAGCGCAGCTGCATCAAACTTCTCTTTTTCCCCTGCGTCTGCAACGGCATCTTCTACCGCTTTTTCAGTCGTATAACCGTCTGAAGAATCTTCACTGCTTCCGCAGGCTGTACCTAAAAAAGCACTCCCTATAATTACAATCAACAGATACCGTTTTGCTCTTCCCATCACACAACATTCCTCCCTTCTGTAATCTTACTTTATCGCAGAATACTTTCCATATCTATCTGGTATTACAGGGAGCCATAGAAAATCATATTTTTGTCGCAAATCAGTATGATAAAATATGAACGCTCGCGCCGAGCACGGTCGCTTTAGCGGCAAATTTCCACTTCGTGCAAATGCGCATCCCGCGGGGCGTTTTTAATAGGGAGACGGAGTTTTCTATAAAAAAAGTGCCTGTACGAGAGAAAACTCTCGACAGACACTTTTTTATTTATCGTCATAGGGCTTTCAGCCTTACGCCTAATTACTCGATAATGGAAGCAACTGTTCCTGATCCTACTGTACGTCCACCCTCACGGATAGCGAATCTCAGACCTTCCTCCATAGCTACCGGATGAATCAGTTCAACTGTCATTGTAACATGATCTCCAGGCATACACATCTCTGTGCCTTCCGGAAGCTCGCAAACACCTGTTACGTCTGTTGTTCTGAAGTAGAACTGCGGACGATAGTTGTTGAAGAACGGTGTATGACGGCCACCCTCATCTTTTGTCAGGACGTAAACCTGGCAAGTGAATTTTGTATGGCATGTAACTGTACCCGGTTTGATAAGAACCTGACCTCTTTCGATCTCTGTTCTCTGGATACCACGAAGCAGAGCTCCGATGTTATCACCTGCACGAGCCTCGTCGAGCAGTTTACGGAACATCTCGATACCAGTTACAACTGTCTTCTTAACATCCTCATGGATACCGATGATCTCAACTTCATCAGAGATGTGAAGTGTACCACGCTCTACTCTACCTGTAGCAACTGTACCACGTCCTGTGATAGAGAATACGTCCTCTACCGGCATCAGGAACGGCTTATCTGTATCACGCTCCGGAGTCGGGATCCACTCGTCAACAGCGTCCATAAGCTCCATGATCTTGTCTCCCCACGGTCCGTCCGGATCTTCGAGAGCTTTCAGAGCAGAACCCTGGATAATCGGTGTGTCATCTCCCGGGAACTCATACTCGTTGAGAACCTCACGGATCTCCATCTCTACGAGCTCAAGCAGCTCTTCGTCGTCTACCATATCGCATTTGTTCATGAATACTACGATATACGGAACGTTAACCTGACGGGACAGAAGGATGTGCTCTTTTGTCTGAGCCATAACACCGTCAGTAGCAGCAACTACGAGGATAGCGCCGTCCATCTGAGCAGCACCAGTAATCATGTTCTTAACGTAGTCAGCATGTCCCGGGCAGTCAACGTGTGCATAGTGACGTTTCTCTGTCTCATACTCAACGTGTGCTGTAGAGATTGTGATT
>CAJFGR010000038.1 GCA_904377845.1 uncultured Ruminococcus sp.
TTTATTAGTTTGCGTTATTCTCTGTAACCGGAGACGGGATCAACCTTTCCTCTGTCCGCGGATACGTGAGTCAGTCATTCCGTATTTAACCACTTTTCAAATGATTTTCTACTCCTGAGCCGGTACGAAAAATCGAAATTTCCTTGCCAGAGGAAATTCGCTGTGCTATTATGTCTATAACACGCCAGAGAAAGGAGCTTATTATGATCATAGAGGTTGATTTCAACAGTGACGAAGCGATCTATATCCAGCTCTGTAATCAGATTATTATGGGAATCGCAACATCTGTGATCCGTGAGGGCGATTCTCTTCCATCGGTGCGTCAGCTTGCAGATACGATCGGTGTGAATATGCACACGGTCAATAAGGCGTACAGCGTGCTGAAGAGGGAGGGCTATATCAGTCTTGACAAGAGACGCGGGGCAGTGATTGCCCTTGATATTGATAAGATGGAGCAGTTAGAGGAGATGAGGCGCGAACTTAAAATTGTGCTGGCCCGCGGCTGCTGTAAGAATATTTCCCGCCAGGAGGTACATGATCTGGTGGATGAGATATTCGATGATTATGAGTGAGCAGTATAGCGATATCATAATGAATGAAGAAAAGCAGGCAGGAGGAATTTATGCATATATCATATACGAAGCAGGCGGAGAGCGCCATCAGATATGCAGCAAAAAAAGCGAGAGAGATGCAGCATCCTTATATCGGAACAGAGCATCTTTTGCTGGGACTGTGTCAGGAGTACTCAGGAGTGGCGGGACAGATTCTCGCGAGAAACGGAGTTGAGGAAGAGAAGATCTATCAGCTTATGGATGAACTGATCGTGCCCCGGACAGATGAACCGGTTAAGAGCAGGCCGGAAGAAAGTCCCCGTTATCAGGAGATCCTTGAGAACAGCATGAAAGAGGCGCACAGGCTTCACACAGCAGATGTAGGAACAGAGCATCTGCTCTTGTCGATGATCCGGGATGTGGACTGTGTGGCTGCACGTATACTCATTACACTGAATATTAATCTCCAGAAGATTTTTCAGGATATTATGACAGCGTCGGGTGTGGATCCCAAGGAGTATCAGGATGAGATTCAGGAGGACGGAAAGAGCGCCCATTCTATGATGGATCAGTTCTGTACAGATATGACGGAGCGTGCGGAAGAGGGAAAGCTTGATCCGGTTGTGGGCAGGGATGAAGAAATGCACCGCCTTATGCAGGTGTTAAGCCGCCGCACAAAGAATAATCCGTGTCTGGTCGGAGAGCCGGGAGTAGGGAAAACAGCAATTATAGAAGGACTCGCGCAGCGGATTGCATCGGGCGTTGTGCCGGAGAAAATGAAAGATAAGAGAATCTATACACTGGATCTGCCGGGCCTGATTGCCGGTTCAAAATACCGGGGGGAGTTTGAGGAGCGAATGAAGGGACTGATCGCCGAAGTGGAATCAAGCGAAAATGTGATTCTGTTTCTGGATGAGATCCACACAATGATCGGAGCCGGAGGAGCAGAAGGAGCCATCGATGCGTCCAGTATTCTGAAGCCGTCCCTTGCAAGAGGAGAACTGCAGCTGATCGGCGCCACAACAATTGCAGAGTACCGCAAATATATTGAAAAGGACGCGGCGCTGGAGCGGCGTTTTCAGCCGGTATCTGTGGAGGAACCGACGAAAGAGCAGTGTCTTGAGATCCTGAAGGGACTGAAAGAAAAATACGAGACGCACCATAAAGTAGAAATCAGTGAAAATGCCCTGGAAGCCGCAGTACAAATGTCGGAGAGGTATATTACAGATCGTAATCTTCCGGATAAGGCAATCGATGTGTTGGATGAGGCCTGCTCAAAGGTAAGCCTGAAGGGATATAAAGTACCTGACAATCTGACTGCAATGGAAGATTCTCTCAAAGAACTTTCCCTTCAGAAAGAAGAGAGTATCCGGCGGGGAGATTTTACCGAGGCATCTCTTGTACAGAAGGAACAGGAACAGGTGGAGAAAAAGCTGGAGGAGATGAAGAAACGGTTCAGAAAGAAGACGTCTTCAAGTCATCCTTCTGTGACGGAAGAAGACATTGCGGAAGTTGTTTCGGCATGGACAAAAGTACCTGTACAGAAACTGGCGGAGAGCGATGCAGACCGGCTGAAGAAGCTGGAAAGTGTCCTTCATAAGCGCGTCATCGGTCAGGACGAAGCGGTCAGTGCTGTGGCACGTGCAGTTAAGAGAGGGCGCGTGGGATTAAAAGATCCCCGTCGGCCGATCGGTTCCTTCCTTTTCCTCGGCCCGACAGGTGTGGGAAAGACAGAGCTGTCAAAAGCACTGGCAGAAGCACTGTTCGGAAATGAAGAGTCTATGATCCGTGTGGATATGTCGGAGTATATGGAGAAACATTCTGTTGCAAAGATGATAGGGTCACCTCCGGGATATGTTGGTCACGAGGAGGGCGGACAGCTCAGCGACCAGGTAAGGACACATCCGTATTCGGTTGTCCTTTTTGACGAGATTGAAAAGGCGCATCCCGATGTGTTCAACATATTACTGCAGGTGCTGGACGACGGGCATATTACCGATTCCCAGGGAAGGAAAGTGGATTTTTCCAATACAGTTATTATTATGACTTCAAATGCCGGCGCGAAGGCGATCGTGGAGCCGAAGAAACTGGGATTTGCCACAAAGGAAGATCCGGCAGGCGATTATAAGCGGATGAAGCAGAATGTAATGGATGAAGTGAAGATGATTTTCCGTCCGGAATTCCTGAACCGTATTGACGAGACTATCGTATTCCACGCTCTTGATAAAACCCATATGAAGAAGATTGTCACTCTGCTGTGCCGTGACTTTACGAAGCGTCTGGCTGATCAGCTGGATATCCACCTGACGCTGCGCGAGTCGGCAAAGAATTTGATTGTGGAGAAAGGCACCGATGCAAAATACGGCGCGAGACCGCTCAGACGTGCTCTGCAGACCGAGCTGGAAGACAAACTGGCCGATGCTATTCTGAACGGAGAAGTGAAAACCGGCGACCATGTAGAAGCCGGAGTGTCAAAGAAGGAAATCCGCTTTATTACAGGATAAATTTTCATAGAACTTCCGGTAGAAAAAAATATTGCTTTATATTATAATATCGATAGCGGTAATGCCGGAGGCATTGTACAATAAAATACTCATATGAGATACTTAGGAGGAAACATAAGATGGCAGCGGTAAAAGAATTGTTGCGCGCAGAAAACGACGGAACACTCAGCTTTGGAGATTATACTCTCGGTGCAAAGACAAAGAAAGACAACTATGAATTCGAGGGTGATATTTATAAAGTAAAGACATTTGCAGAGATCACAAAGCTTGAGAAGAACGGGATGTTTGTCTACGAGTCTGTGCCGGGAAGTGCGGTAGAGAGCTTTAAGGAGACGGAGAATGAAGTGTCATTTACAGTTTCCGCCGGCGGGGATGTGCAGTTTACACTTGAGCTTGAGCCGGAGAGCGAGTACGAAGTATTTGTTGACGGAACATCGGCAGGAAAGATGAGCACGAATCTGAGCGGAAAACTCAGTGTCAGTGTGGAACTTTCAGACGGACAGAATGTGCCGGTAAAAGTGGTAAAGTGCTGATGCGGAAAAGTGCCGGCTGCAAGTGCGGACGGCAAGACCGGTGAAAACAGGCCGGAATGTATAATGATATGTAACAGGGCGGATGTTTCATCCACCCTGTTTTAGCTATCTTCAGGTTTTTTGATTAATCTATGGCTGGGGGATGTAAAATGGCAAAAGCAAAAAAGAGCATATTTTTCTGTCAGAACTGCGGACACGAAGAGGCGAAATGGCTCGGTCAGTGTCCGGCCTGCGGGGAGTGGAATACATTTGTAGAAGAAAAGATAGACAGCGGGATTACGAAGGGAACAACATCAGCGTCCCGCTCTGTAAGGGAATCCGTAAGGGAGGCAAAGGTCGTACCGCTCTCAGAAGTAACTGCAGATGACGATGCAAGATGCAAAACAGGAATTCACGAGCTGGACCGGGTGCTGGGCGGAGGAATCGTGCCCGGATCGCTTGTGCTGGTGGGCGGCGATCCCGGAATCGGAAAATCTACGCTCCTGCTCCAGGTCTGCCGTATGCTTTCTAAAGATAAGAAAGTACTGTATATTTCCGGGGAGGAATCTCAGGCGCAGATCAAGCTCAGGGCAAACCGGATGGGTGATTTCTCCTCCAATCTGTATCTCCTGTGCGAGACAAATCTCGAGATTATCCGCGGGGTGATCGAGAAGGAGCGCCCTCAGCTTGTGGTCATTGATTCTATACAGACTATGTACAGCGAGGATGTCTCCTCAGCTCCGGGCAGTGTCTCCCAGGTCAGAGAGTCCACTAATATTTTTCTGCAGCTTGCAAAAGGTCTGTGCATTCCCATTTTCATTGTGGGACACGTGACGAAAGAAGGAACTGTTGCCGGCCCCAGAGTGCTGGAACATATGGTAGATACAGTTTTATACTTTGAGGGCGACCGCCATGCTTCCTACCGGATCCTGCGGGCAGTGAAGAACCGTTTCGGCTCCACCAATGAGATCGGCGTTTTCGAAATGCAGCAGGCGGGGCTTGTGGAAGTAGAGAATCCTTCGGAATATATGCTCAGCGGGCGCCCGGAAAATGCATCGGGGTCTGTTGTGGCGTGTTCCATAGAGGGGACCCGTCCGATATTGATAGAGATTCAGGCGCTTGTCTGTCAGAGTAATTTCGGAATGCCCAGGAGAACAGCGGCGGGAACAGATTATAACCGTGTCAACCTGCTCATGGCGGTTCTGGAAAAAAGGCTGGGGATGGCTCTGGGAAATTCAGACGCTTATGTTAATATTGCGGGCGGCATCCGTATGAATGAGCCGGCCATTGATCTCGGGATTGTGATGGCGATTGTGTCAAGCTTCCGCAATCGTCCTATTGATGAGAAGACGATCGTGTTCGGTGAAGTCGGATTAAGCGGCGAGGTCCGTGCGGTCAATATGCCGGAACAGCGGGTGGCAGAGGCGAAAAAACTGGGATTTGAGACGTGCATCCTGCCGGAGGTTTCGCTTAAGATGGTAAAAGGAATCAAAGGGATCAAGCTGGTGGGAGTGAGAAATATCGGTGACGCAGTGCGTGAGATTTAGAGAATACCGGCAGCTTTGACAGGGGAAAGCAGCTATGCAATAGCGGAAGGAGAGAAAAATGAAACCATATATGCTAAAAGCAAGATACTATGAGACAGATCAGATGGGAATCATCCATCATTCCAACTATATCCGCTGGATGGAAGAGGCGCGGATCGATGTGCTGAACCAGCTGGGATATCCCTACAGGAGATTTGAGGAGCTGGGATATATGAGTCCGGTACTCCACGCAGAATGCGAGTATAAGAAAAGCGTGAAATTTGACGATGAAGTAAAGATCGTTGTAAGCCTTCAGGAGCTCGGAAAAGTGAAGTTTACGCTGCGATATGATATGTATAATATGTCGGAAGGCGGTGTTTTAAGCGCATACGGGACGACGAGGCACTGTTTCCTTAACAGCAGGACGGGACTTCCTGTGATGATGAATAAAGAGATGGAAGATTTTTCCCGGGTTATGCAGAAATCTCTCAGGGAGGATGATAAACCGGAATTGCATTGAAAGCAAAAACCTTAAGGTATAAACCGGGGAACTTATTGTTTCTTCAATAAATCCGAGACCAGTTCTATAATTTATATCAGCAGTAGACGGATGTAACCCGCGGGTTAGATTACTGGTCACAAAATAGGGCAGCAGTGTAGAGCGCGAGAGTATCTGGAACTGGTCAAAGTCATCCTGAAGAATAAAGTCAGGATTGACCATTTCGCGCATACACAGATCATACCAGAATCCGATCCTGCTGTGCAGGATGATGGTCAGATCTTTCAGATCCTTCAGATAGAGTTTCCTGTAGCCTGACAGTTCGTGATCTTCCGGTACGGCCAGATACAGGTTCTCTTTCATAAACGGAACGCAGACGATATCTTCTTCCTCAACAGAAGCAACTGTTGCGATCATTCTGTAAATACGCCTTAGCAGCGCCTCGCTGGCAGAAGAAGCAGTATAAGGCGTATATCCTGCATCTGCCAGAACCGTACTGAGATAATGCCGTGTATTTTTGTCATCGTCAACAATAAGGATCTGAAACATATTACACCTCCATTTTTGTGCAAAATCAATCGTTTCCAGCTTTAAAAAGTATAGCAGTGAATTGTGACTATCTGTTGAAATATCAGTTTTTCACAAATAATTCACTGAAATAAAATATAACAGTATATAACAGTTGACAACAGTTCTATACTGTTATATACTGTTTGCCAAGAGGAGGACACATATGAAGATTATAATCAACAATTCATCAATGGTACCTATATATGAACAGATCATGGATCAGATCAAAGCGCAGATCACGGCCGGTGGTCTGAAAGAAAATGATGTACTCCCCTCTGTCCGGACTCTTGCAAAAGAATTGAAGATTAGTGCCCTGACTGTCAAGAAAGCGTACGATAACCTTGAAGAGGAAGGATACACGGTCACAGTTCACGGCAAAGGCACTTATGTTGCCGCAGCGAACACCGAGAGGATGAGGGAAGAGCAGCGGAGGGAAGTTGAGACAGACCTTGACAACGCTGTTCAGAAAGGCCGCAGGTGCGGGCTTACGGATGAGGAGATCCGGGAGTTATTTGAGTTGATAATGGAGGACTAGATGATGCTGGAAATTAACGGGTTGGTAAAGAAATATAAAGATTTCACCCTGAACTGTTCTATGAGAGTGGAGCGTGGATGTATTACGGGACTTGTCGGAGAAAACGGGGCTGGAAAAAGTACCTGTTTTAAGGCCGTCATGGGGCTTATCAGCTATAACAGCGGCGATATTAAGCTGATGGGAAAGTCTCCGGCAGAGCTGGGAGAGGACGAAAAAGAGAGGATCGGAGTGACGCTGGCGGAATCCGGATTCAGCGGTTATCTGAAAGTAAAGGACATCGTGCCGGTGATGGTGGCGATGTATCCGGGATTTGACCGGGAAAGATTTCTGAGTCTGTGCCGGAAGTTCAATATTCCGCTGGATAAATATATCAAAGAATTCTCAACAGGAATGAAGGCAAAATTGAAAGTACTTGCGGCAGTTACTCATAACGCTGATTTTCTCCTGCTGGATGAACCGACAACAGGGCTGGATGTAACGGCGCGGGAAAGCATTCTGGACCTGTTCCGTGAATATATGGAAGAGGATGAGAGCCGGAGTATCCTCATTAGTTCCCATATTTCATCGGATCTTGAGGGGCTGTGCGATGATATTTACATTATTCATGAAGGAAAGATCGTCCTGCATGAGGATATGGATAACCTGTTAAATGAGTACGGTCTCATCAAGGCAGACGACGGGCAGTATGCAAGGCTGGACAAAGAACACATCCTGTCGGTCCGCAGAACGACTTTCGGCTATGAATGCCTGACAGATCAGAAAGGATATTATAGAGAAAATTATCCAGAGATTGTAGTTGAGAACGGATCGCTGGATGAAGCGATCACGATGATGACAGGAGGGGAAAGATTATGAAAGGTCTGTTGATCAAAGATATAAGATTGATGAAAAGCCAGGGGGCGGTCCTGCTTGCCATACTCATACTGGCCGCCTTATTTCTGGGTGTAGTCTCATCAGATGTAGAACCGTTTTTTGTAGTGGCATATGTAACAATTTTTCTCTCTATCTTCGTGGCGTCTACCATCAGTTATGATGAGTACGACAACGGTTATCTGTTTCTTATGACTCTTCCGGTCACAAGGAAGAATTATGTTAACGAGAAGTATATTTTTGGTGTTCTTATCTCTATATTTGCGTGGTGCGTGGGCATGGCGGCAGGTACTGCCCTGATGATCGCACAGGGCGCGAAAACAGGTGCCGGAGAATGGATCGGGGGTAACCTGATGTACATTTGTATCGCGTGGGTGTTTATGAGTATTATGATGCCGCTTCGGCTTAGATTTGATTCTGAGAAAGCGAGATATGCCAATATCATCATGTTTGCTTTGATTGCGGCTGTTGCGTACGGGGTATCAAAAATTTCACAGTATGTGCCGGAAAATATACTCAGGAATGTATCAGCCTTTTTCAATACTCTGGGAAACAATGGGATTCTCGCGCTTTGCGCAGGCATAGCGGTTGCGGCTCTTCTGATCTCTTATATCTGCAGCCGTCATATTATGGCGAAGAAAGACTTCTGAGGTGGTGCATATGAAAGAATATATCCATGTAAATGTACGATGGAGAATGCAGGGGCTGGCTGTCGCATATGTATCCGAACATCGGGAGATCATTAATCAGTACGCAGCACAGGGCTATCGTTTTGTGACAGCGATACCGACGGAGATGAAGATAAACGGGTGTGTAAGAAAAATGGATTTGATCTTTGAGAAGGAGGCGGTATAAATGAAAAATTCAGGCAGATGCCCGAAGTGCGGTACCGGACGAATCGCAAGGATTCCGGACAATGGCAGATATGCCAACGGAAATAACATATATCTGAAATCAGCTGTGGTGCTTGCGGACAGGGTTCCGCTGATCAAGTATATATGCTGTGAATGCGGTTATGTGGAAGAGTGGGTGGAAAGCAGAGAAGATATTGCAAAGATAGAAGACAGATTCGGGAATTAGTTGCGCCGAAAGGAGTTTGAAGATATGGCTAAGAAAGATGAATATATCGAAGAGGCATATAATGAACTGAAAAGGCTGAGTCTGGATGAGCAGAAAAGAATGGAGTATGAACTGAGGCAGAAAGCGGTACGGGACTATAATACTCAGATAAAAAGTGCGGAAAAACGCGGAATAGCAACAGGCCGTCATGATGCCCTGAGGCAGGTCGTCGGACATATGTTAGACGCCGGAAAGTCAGAAAATGAAATATCCGGTCTTATTGGCTGTGAACCGGATGAAGTGACAGGTCTGGCGGAAGAGTGGAGAATGGAAAACGAGGGATAGTTCAGGGTGAGCCATTCGTAAAGCTGAACTGTTTCCCCAAAATATAACATCTTGAAATAGTGACACGTTTCTTCGGATTTTATCATATCCGGGAAACGTGTTTTTTCTTATAATAAAGCCAACAAAAACAAAGACCATTTCATTCATGGGTCAAAGGAGGAAAGAGTTTTATGAAAAGAAAAAGATTACTTGCACTTGTACTTGCAGCAGCGATGGTGGGAAGTCTTGCGACCGGCTGCGGCAGTTCCGGATCGGACAGCTCTGATGGATCAGACAGTTCTTCTTCAGGAGGCACGGGAAAAGTGTATTACCTGAACTTTAAGCCGGAGCAGGCAGACCAGTGGGTAGAGCTGGCACAGACTTACACAGATGAGACAGGCGTACAGGTTGACGTACAGACAGCGGCATCCGGTACATATGAGTCACAGCTCAAGTCAGAGATGGCGAAGGACGAGGCTCCTACACTGTTCCAGGTAAACGGACCAGTGGGGCTGGCTACGTGGAAAGATTACTGCTACGATCTTGCCGACAGTGATGTTTACAAGGACGTTCAGAGCGATGATTATGTACTCAAAGACGGCGATCAGGTGCTCGGTATCGCATACGTAATCGAGACGTATGGTCTTATCTACAACAAAGCTCTGTTAAATGATTACTTCGATGCAGACTGGTCGACAGTGAAATCCATCGATGACCTGAATAACTTCGAAGCACTTAAGACTGTAGCGGAAGAGATTCAGGCACACAAGGATGACCTCGGAGTAGAAGGCGCATTCACATCCGCAGGTATGGATTCATCCTCAGACTGGAGATTCAAGACTCACCTTGCGAACCTTCCGATCTACTATGAGTATAAGGACAGAGGCATTACATCTACAGACGCGATCGAGGGTACATATCTTGACAACTACAAACAGATCTGGGATCTGTACATCAACAACGCTACATGCGAGCCGTCCATGATCTCATCCAAGACAGGCGATGACGCGACAAGCGAATTTGCACTCGGCGAGGCTGTATTCTATCAGAATGGTACATGGGCATACAACGATATTAAAGATAACGAAGTAGCTGATGAAGACCTTGGTATGCTGCCGATCTACATCGGAGTTGACGGTGAGGAGGATCAGGGACTTTGCACAGGTTCTGAGAACTACTGGTGTGTAAATAAGAACGCTTCTGAGGAAGATATTCAGGCCACACTTGATTTCCTGAAATGGGTTGTAGAGAGTGATGAAGGACGCGATATGCTGGCAAATCAGATGGGATTCGTGACACCGTTTACTACATTCGAAGACTATCTGCCAAGCAATCCGCTCGTTCAGGCAAATGAGGAATACACAGAAGCCGGCAAGATACCGGTAAGCTGGAACTTTACAACAATGCCGTCTGAGAACTGGAAGAACAATCTGGGCAGCGCACTCCTTGAGTATGCGCAGGGCACAGGCGACTGGGATGGCGTAGTGACTGCTTTCGTTGATGGATGGTCAACAGAGTACGCAGCTGCAAACGAATGACAGATCTCATTCCTGACAGATGACAGCTATTATTCCTAAAAGTCAAAAGTGTTATAGAAAGCGAAGAGCCCCGGCATAAATGGCGGGGCTCTTATCAGGAAAGGAGAAAAAGGAAATGCAGAAAGCAATCAAGAAATATTTTCCTGTCTTTGTACTCCCTACAATGATAGCTTTTACAATTGGATTCATAGCCCCGTTCCTTCTGGGAATCTATCTTTCCTTTTGTAAATTTACAACAGTAACGGATGCAGATTTCATCGGTCTTGGCAACTATATAAAAACACTGGGAGATGCGGAGTTTATCCACTCGCTCTGGTACACAGTGCTCTTTACGATCGTGACGGTACTCCTCATTAATGTGTTGGCGTTTATTGTAGCGCTGCTTCTTACGAAGGGCATCAAAGGAACCAATATCTTCCGTACCGTATTCTTTATGCCGAACTTGATCGGCGGTATCGTGCTCGGTTACGTGTGGCAGCTTCTCTTAAATGGTATTCTGGCAAATTTTGACCGTACGCTGACGTACTCAGAAGTATACGGATTCTGGGGACTTGTAATCCTCGTCCTCTGGCAGCAGGTGGGATATATGATGATTATCTATATCTCTGGTATCCAGAATATCCCGGGCGAGCTGATTGAGGCTGCAAAGATTGACGGGGCAAGTTCATGGCAGATTCTGAAAAATGTGACGATACCGATGGTTATGCCGTCTATTACGATATGTACGTTCCTCACACTGACGAACGGATTCAAACTTTTCGATCAGAACCTGGCGCTGACAAACGGAGCTCCGTCCAAGATGTCGGAACTTCTGGCTCTTAATATCTACAATACTTTCTACGGCAGAGCCGGGTGGGAAGGCGTAGGACAGGCAAAAGCCGTGGAATTCTTTGTATTGGTAGCAATTATTGCCTTGATTCAGAATAAACTGACGCGGTCGAAGGAGGTGCAGCAGTAATGGGTGTAAGAAAAGCAAAACACGGCTGGATCCTGACAGTTATTTTCACGATTATCAGCCTGCTGTACGTATATCCGATCGTGCTCGTATTTATCAACTCGTTTAAGAAGAAAGCGTATATCAGTAAAGAGCCGTTTTCCCTTCCGACTGACAAGATGTTCGTAGGGCTTGAGAACTATATCCGAGGCATTGAACAGACGGATCTTATCAAGGCATTCGGATGGAGCGTGTTTATCACAGTATTTTCCGTGGCGGCGATCATCCTGTTCTGCTCCATGTGCGCATGGTATATCAGCCGCGTAAACACAAAAGTGACAAAAGCAATCTATGTATTATGCCTGTTCGCTATGGTAGTGCCGTTTCAGATGGAGATGTACACACTTTCCAAGATCGCGAATATGCTGCATATGGGGAATCCGTGGGGCATTATTGTGATATATCTGGGCTTCGGCGCCGGTCTTTCAGTCTTCATGTTTACGGGATTTATGAAATCCATTCCGCTGGAGATTGAAGAGGCGGCTATGATCGACGGGTGCACGCCTCTCCAGACATATTTCCGCGTGGTCATGCCGATCTCAAAACCGACCTGCGTGACAGTCGCCATCCTTCAGGCAATGTGGATCTGGAACGATTATCTCCTGCCGTCCCTTGTACTGGACCAGAGAAAATACAAGACGGTTCCCATGGCGGTACAGTATCTGAAAGGCGGTTACGGTTCTGTTGATATGGGTGCTATGATGGGAACCCTCGTGCTGGCGATCGTGCCGATCATTATTTTCTATCTCTTCTGCCAGAAATACATCATTGAAGGCGTGGTCGCAGGGGCGGTCAAAGGATAACGAGGTGCCGGATTCGGCTTCCGTATACGTATAAGAATATATCATGAAATGTAATCTCTGCATCGCGTGGCGGGATTGTCCGTCAGGCAGTGCAGAGATGCTTTATTTTTACGTCTGATTATACTATAATTCATTTTGAAAGGGAGGGTACAATGCTTACAATTCTGATAGTAGATGATGAGAAACTGGAAAGAAGCGGTATTAAATTTCTCCTGAAACGGGAAAAAGAGGAATTCAGGATATTGGAAGCCGCAAACGGAAAGGATGCGCTGGGGGTTCTTACGTCCAACCATGTGGACATTCTTTTCTCAGACGTAAAGATGCCCTATATGAGCGGACTGGAGCTTGTCCGTCAGGTAAGGGAAACAGACAAGGATATGGAGATCGTGATCTTCAGCGGATATAATGATTTTTCTTATGCAAGGGAAGCCCTGCGCTACGGAGTGGTCGACTATGTCTTAAAACCGGTGGATCCGGCTGAGTTTGCAAAAACGCTTTCACGGGTGATCCAGAATATCAGAGACCGGGAGGCTGAGAGAGAGCAGCGGGGACGGCAGACAGACTACCTGATGAAATATTTCTTTATCGATTACCTTTATACATCGAATAAGGAGAATGCGGTCAAACTGGAAGAACTGACGGCTGGCGGGGACTCCGTCCTCAGCCGATGTGTACGCATGATTCTGGTAAGCGCGTCCAACGGATTCTTTGAGACAGAAGAGGAGTATTTTACCGGTGCTTTGCGAGACCAGATCCAGAGGGAATTCTATTATATCAATCTGAATTCAAATGAATCCCTTCTATTGTTTACAGAGAAATATACGGATTACAAGACGCTGGCAGAAACACTTCATCAGTTCTTTCTGCAGCAGTTTGAGAGTGACTGCTATTTTGCGGTCAGCGAACCGGTTGAGAGCTGGAGGGATATGCCGGAAGAGTTTCACAGACTGGAAAAGCTTCTGGAGGAACAGTTCTATCAGCCCGGCCAGCACGTATTTTTAAGTGGTGAACCCGACGAGAGTACACAGGACGCAGCGGGAGAAGATTCTGAGATCATGGAACAGATCAGCCATGATATTAAATATAAAGACATCACACATCTCAGGCTGGATTTCGGAAAGCTGGAGCAGAAATACAGGGCAGGCGGGAAGTTCTCGCAGATGTATGTGAAGTTTGTATTTTCCAGCATCCTGAAAGAAATCTACGAACAGATGGATGCGGCGGACGAAAAGATCCTTTCGAAAAAGGTGAACCGGCTTTACCACGGCAGGAAGATTGACGATGTGGTCGATATTGTATCAGGAGCGGTGGAGGAGTTTGAGAAATACATTCAGGAGCAGCAGGACGGTTTCCGCGGGGAGATAACCACAGTAAAGAATTACATATATCACCATTACGGAGAAAAAGAACTGGGGCCGGAGAAACTGGCTGCGCTTGTATATCTGTCCCCGGGATATCTGAGTGCGATTTTTAAGGAGGAGACAGAGGTTACCTTAAATCGTTTTGTGCGTGAAGTAAGGATGAATAAGGCGAAAGAACTTCTCGAGAATACGAATAAGAAAATCGCACAGATCGCAAAAGATGTGGGCTTTTCAAACAGCTCGTATTTCTGCCGCAGTTTCCGGGAGTTTTTCGGGACTTCACCGGAATCATGCAGAAAGGGAAGGACGGATGAAGAATCTATACAGGAAGTTCAAGAATCTTAAATACCGGTATAAACTTACCCTGCTCATACTTGCGGCGGGGCTGATCCCTGTTGTGATTATCGTGATCTATATGCAGAGCGGTATGGTGAGTATTCTCCGTGAAAATGAAGTGGACAGTATGGAGAATACACTGGAACAGTCGGTGGAGGCAATTGAAAATCAGGAGATGATCTACGAGAATCTTGTGGATTACCTCTCCTATTCTCAGGATCTCCGATCAATACTGACGACAGAGCCGGAATCTGATTATGAAGCTTATCTGGAATATGTCAATGTGGCAGACCCTCTGCTTCAGATGCCGCAGATTTATCATAAGGAAATCAAAGAGATCACTCTGTATTCGGAGAGCATCCAGGTGGCTCACGGAGATACGCTTCTGCCTCTGTCCGAAGCGGAAGAGCAGCCGTGGTATGCCGAAATGGATAACAGCACGCTTCTGCAGTGGTCGGTCCGGCGCGGCGCCAGACAGGAGATCACAGCCTGCCGGAAGTTCTATGACGATGATGTCACGGCAGTTCTTGTCATGACGCTGGATTATCAGGCGGTGTTGGAGCCATTTTCCAGCCAGCTGAGAGACAATACAGGCGGGATCATTCTTGACTCCGGCGGCAATGTAGTATATTCCAGTTATTCCATGGATGATAAATACACCCCTGCACAGCCGGAGTCTGTGGACTATATTATGGAGAACTATACGTATTCTGTACAGGACATGGACGGGATGGGGTGGACGTTCTATATTTACCGTCCTACAGAAGTCATAACAGAATCTGTGTGGCTCCTTATCGCGAGAAATATTCCGATCGTTGTCATCTGTATTATCCTGCTGGTGCTTGTCGGCTATGTGTTCTCCAGGCGGATGGTCTCCTGTCTGGAGCGCCTGACGGAGAATATGAATCAGATCCATCTGGGCTTTCGAAAGGTGACGGTCACCAGTAATTCGAATGATGAAGTGGGCGTGCTCATCCGCTCGTTCCGCCGGATGATGGATCAGATCAACCACCTGATCTCGGAGGTATATGAGGGAAAGATCAAACTTCAGAACAGTGAGATGAAGGCCCTGCAGGCACAGATTAATCCTCATTTCCTCTATAATTCCCTGTCTATCATCAATTGGAAAGCGCTTGAGGCGGGGGAGGACGAGATCAGCAAAGTGACACTGGCGCTGTCGACCTACTACCGCACGAGCCTGAATCGCGGTGAGACGATGACGACAGTTGAGAACGAGATCAGCAATATAAGAGCTTATCTGAAAATACAGCTGGTCATGCATGACAACAGCTTTGCCGTGAAAGAAAAGATTGATCCGGAAATATCCGGGTATGAGATTCCGAAGCTGATCCTTCAGCCTCTTGTGGAAAATGCGATCGATCATGGGCTTGATATGTCAGAGAACGAGGAGAAAAGTCTGTATGTCGGAGTATCGCAGGATGAGGATTTCCTTGTATTTACCGTGCGCGATAACGGCGTAGGTATGGAACAGCAAAAGGCGGATGAGATCCTTACATATCAATCGTCGGGGTATGGTGTAAGAAATGTGTATGAGCGGATACAGGTTCTGTATGGAGAAACGGGTTCGATGAAAGTGACGAGCAGCCCCGGCAAGGGTACAGAGGTAAAGATAAAAATTCCGAAGAAAGCAGGAAAGAAAGCATAATGAAAAGACGCGTATTACAACTGGCAGCCCTGATCGCTGCGTTGATACTCCTTTTTGCCGGCTGTTCCGGCAGCGGTTCCGGTCAGGGCAGCGGTGACACAGAAACCGTTGAAAGCTCAGATCATTCAGGAGCTGCAGAGCCTGAGACGGATCAGGCGGCATGGGAAGAGGCTGCACACACGCCGTTGGGGAAATATCCGGAGACAGTTGAGTATACTCTCGGAAAGATCTCGGGGGCGAACAATTCCAATCTGCCCGCGGGGGATACTTATGAAGACAACGCTTATACGAGATATCTCAAAGAAGTCCTGAATATCCAGAATGAAGATATATTTGAACTGGAGGCAGGCGGTTCTTACGAGGAGGCTCTCGAGATGAGCATCGCAGACCGGTCGATTCCCGATGTGCTTGTAGTAAACGGCAGGGACAATCTGGAGAAACTCGTGAAAGCCGGGCTTGTGGAAGATCTGACCTCGGTCTATGAAGAATGTACGACGGATGTTATAAAAGAGATGTATGCCAGCTACGGCGAAGACCTGCTGGGCTCCGCTACATTTGACGGGAAACTCTATGCTTTCCCCAATACGGCTATCGATGACGGACATATGCTCCTCTGGCTTCGGGCTGATTGGATCAGAGAACTGGGACTTGAAGAGCCCCAAACGATGGATGAGGCGATGCAGATCATCAAGGCTTTCGTAGAAAACGATATTGCCGGGGAAGGAAACACAGTGGGTCTGGCCTGCAGTACAGGACTTATTGCAGGTCCCAGCGAGACTTACGGAGTAGACGGAATATTTACCAAGTTTGGATCTGCGCCGGAGAAGTGGATCCTTGACGATGAAGGAAATGTGGTGTATGGTTCTGTCACTTCTGAGACAAAAGAAGCGCTGCGGTACCTGAATCAGCTCTATCAGGACGGAATACTGGATTCCCGTTTCCTGCTGCGCAAGACAGATAATATCGATGAGCTGCTCATAAACGGATATTGAGGCGCTGCTTTCGGACGCTGGTGGGCGCCCAACAATCCGCTGATCCTGTCCTACAGCGAGGATAACAGTGCGGAGTGGAAACCGTATCTTTTTGCGGAGGACGTGCAGGATGAACCGCAGACGTTTGAGTCATATGACGAATGGATGTATGTAGTTGTCCGCAAAGGATATGAACATCCGGAGATCGTCGGGAAATATGTGAGCGCTATTTTTGATTATTCGAGATATGAGGATGATCATTATGCATCAGAGGTAAATGATTATTTTTCGATTAACGTGGATCCTACTGCAAGACCTATGAATATTAATGTTGATTATATAGACGCTCTGTACCGCTGCGGGGACAATTTGCAGAAAGCACTGGACGGCGAAATCAGTGTGACGGAACTTTCCGGGCTTGAGAAGTCTTATTATAACACCTGCCGTTCTTTCCTGAACGGCAATCTGACGACAGCCAATGGCTGGGCAGCGTATGCCTCCAGGATTCAGGCAGTGGAGGTGCTTAACAGTATTGGGACGAGGAAGAAGCCCGCGATTTCCCTCGGAGCTGTAGATGCAGAGATTCCGCAGAATCTGCAGGATCTGGAATCGGCGGCTTTCCTGAAGATCATAGCAGGAGAGGAGCCGGTGGACTATTTTGACACCTTTGTACAGCAGTGGTATGCTGGCGGAGGAGGAGAACTGACGGAAAATGTGAGAGATTCTTATCAGTAAATATCCTTCCGGCAGTAATGAAAAAATGCCACGGCAATCCCGGCAAGTGTTACGGTACATCCGATGGCGGCCAGTACCGGATCGATCCTGACGTCGGTTATGATATCAGCAGCTTCGGCATACCCGAATGGTGTAATGTATTTGAGCCATTTCGCGTCTTCCGTGATATTGGCGATGATGTTCAGAAAATAAAGGATCGCAGCTATACCGAGCCCGATGCCGATACCGCTCCTTCTCAGAAACGCGGAGATGCAGAAGCAGACGGCTCCAATCTCTGCCTGGAGCAGAAAGTAAGCAAGATGCAGCAGGAGAAATTCTTTCATCTGGAATTCCTCACCTATAGCGGCAGTGACAATAAGTGCGGTCAGGATACACACTGCATTCAGGATGATGATCTGCAGCAGGATGCGCACCAGTTTTTCGAATACAATGCGTCTGCGGCTGACGGGATGTGTGAAAAGATATTCCGCGGTATGGTTTTTCTCCTCGTCGGCAAGCGAGGTTATACCAAGGTATGCGGCGAAGAAGGCTCCTCCGATACCGAGGATGTTGCCGCATTCCAGACCATAGAAGCCCATCAGTTCCCCGAAGTTCAGCCGGTCCATGCCAAAGGCTTCGGTAAATCCGCCCATAGAAGAAAAAGCGGTGTTCAATTCATTTACCTGATCTTTCATGTCAGGAAATATGAGCAGGCAGATCGTAAGGAGCAGAGCAATCGCCGCCGTCCAGACTGCCAGGGCGATCCGGTTTCTTTTCATTTCAAAATTGAGTAGTGTCATGATCCTTCCCCCCTCTATTCATAAAAGTGCATAAAGATTTCATTCAGATCCGGTTCTGTGATTGTAATGTTCGTAAGACTTATCTGTGTGAGAAACTGTATCAATTCTTTCATATCACCCTGGTAGAGAAAAGAAACAGTGTTCCCCTCACCTTTCAGATCGCGTATTCCTTTTAAGTTATACTTTTCCGGTTCGCTGTTTTGATGCCCGTCTGTCTGTCCAACAGGCCCTCTGAGCAGGCGGAGCAGTGATGCGCAGTCTTCCGCAAGGGTTAATGTGATTCGTCTGGCGTTCGTCCTGGCCAGTTCTGCGATATCACCGCAGGCGATCAGCCTGCCCTCGCGGATGACTGCTGCACGGCTGCAGTATCTTTGCACTTCCGATAAAATGTGGGAAGAGAGAAAAATAGTTGCACCGCTGGTACGGCGTTCCCTGAGGATTTCAAAAAACTCTTTCTGGATCAGAGGATCGAGCCCGCTTGTAGGTTCATCAAATATATAGAGCTTCGGGCAGTGCTGAAGTGCACATACAATGGAAACTTTTTTCCGGTTGCCCAGGGAGAGCTCGTCTGCTTTCTGTCCGGGGTCTAGCTGGAGCCTTTCACAGAGTCTGCGGCTTTCCTCCCGGCAGTCCTGCCTGCGTAATCTTGCGGAAAGATTAAGGATTTCCGATACGGTCACACCGGAATAAAACATAGCTTCCGATGGAATATATCCAATATTTGCAAGAACTTTTCGCTTGTTCACATACACGTCTATATTCATAATAGAGACGCTCCCGGAAGTAGGGCGCATCAATCCGAGCAGCGTACGGATTGTCGTGCTTTTCCCTGCACCGTTGGGACCGATGAAGCCGTAGAATTCCCCCTCTTTGACAGCCAGATTCAGATCAATGATTCCTCTCTTTTTTCCGTATGATTTAGTGAGATGCTCTGTAGTGATAATATCCATATCAGCAGCCTTTCCGCATTATCATGAAGATAGTGCATTGTATTACTTGATGTTGGGGGCAAAAGCCCCCAACTATGATGCCTACGGATTGTTCCGTGCTGCGCACTCCCACAATCCTGCCCAATATTCGCATATCGTGGGATATATATCCCACTTTTATGCTCATATCGGGGCGGGTCCCAAGGTCCTTCACCCACCTATGAGCAAGCTCATGTGGGTTTAGACCTTTTGACCCTGGCATCATTACTTATTATTATATCTCGTTGACCGTTTTTGAGAAGACTGTTTTTATATGGATTTTCGCGATAGTGTTTCTTCGATGGAGGTCTCGTGTTAAAATAGGGAGAAAATACATTTGGAAAAAAGAGAAAGGAGCCGATATGGGATATTTTTATTTTACACGGCACGGACAGACGGTATGGAATGTAGAGAATAAGATATGCGGAGTTACTGACATTGAACTGACAGAACGGGGGCATCATCAGGCAGAGGAGCTTGCTGAGCGAATTGTGCGGGAGGGCATCCATATTGACGAAATCATCTGTTCTCCGCTGATGCGTGCGGCGGACACTGCACAGCATATTGCTGAAATAACGGGAATTCCCATGCGTGTCGAGCTGAGGCTGAAAGAGCAGAACTTTGGGAAATATGAGTCTACACCGCGCAACGGGGAGGAGTTTCAGTATGCCAAGACCTGTTTTGTCAACAGCTATGAGGGCGGGGAGTCCATGATCCGCTTCTGCCAGAGGATCTATAACCTGTTAGATGACATCAGGCAGGAGGCGGACGCGAAGGTATATCTCATGGTCGCGCATAACGGTGTTGCCAGAGCGGTGCAGTCTTATTTCACGGACATGACGAATGAAGAATTCGCCCGGTTCGGGATTAAAAACTGTGAATTAAAAAAATATGATTTCTGATCAGGAAAGGTGAAATCAGGCGGCAGAGCCGTTGAAAATAAATAAGGAGATCTATTTACAGAAATGAAAGAATTCGTGTATGAGGGAGATGAAAACTATATATTTGTCAGCTACTGTCATCAGGATAAAGACAGGGTGCTGCCTGTTATAAAACGCCTTTCAGAGAACGGGGCGCGCATCTGGTATGACAGGGGAATCCATCCGGGAAGCGAATGGCCGGAAATTGTTGCGGGCAGGCTCGAAAACTGTACGGTATTTATGGTATTTCTGTCAAATAATTATATCCGTTCCCAGAATTGTATAAGAGAGATTCATTTTGCCGTGGCAAAGAACAAGCAGCTTCTTTCTGTTATGCTGGAACCGGTAAGTCTTACTCCGGGAGTGGAGATGCAGCTCTGCGTTTCGCAGGCAGTGCAGTGTTTTGATAGTGCTTCGGCGGACAGTGTATGCAGGGAACTGCTTTCTTCTGCTGAACTTGGCAGCTGCAGGGACGAGACTGTGACCCGGAAGAGACTCTCATCCCGGACTCCGGGGATAAAGCCGGAAGCCCCGGAAATAGAGGATGCAAACAGCCCGGGCTCTGTCGGCGCGGTGAACAAGAAGCGGCAACGGACAGAAAGAAAGCCGAAGAAAGGCAGGCACAGACTGAGGAACCTTGCGGCGGCAGTAGTGGGTGCGGCGGCAGTTCTGACTGGAGTGATGGCGGCAGCCAGGCTTTATGATACGGTCGAGATCGGCGGACAGCAGTACAGCAGAGAGAAAGATTCTCTGGTCCATATTTCGGACAGAGAGATTACTTCGGAAGATTGGCAGAAACTAAAGAAAATGAAGTCTGTGACTGTGCTGCAGTTTGAAAACTGCAGTCTTGACGCAGAAGATTTAGAAGAACTGGGGCAATATAAAGAATTGAGAATACTGGGCTTTACAGCGTGTACCGGATTGACGGATCTGGATTTTCTGAATGAGCTTCCGCAGCTGTATTCATTTACGGCGTGTGACTGTAATCTGCAGAATGATTCTATCCGTCCGGACGGTGAACTGGACAACCTGACAGATCTGGAAATATCAGGAAACCCGGAGCTGACGGATATCAGCTGGATCGAGAAGATGCCGGAACTATATACCCTGAATCTCGAGCGCAACTCCATAGCAGACGCAGGAAATATAATGACGATGAAAAACCTGACCACGCTGTCTCTTGCGGACAATGAATTAACGGGATTGGAAAGCGCGTCACAGACAGCATTTTCATCGCTTCGCCTGACAGAGCTGAACCTGTCCGGTAATCAGATTACAGACTTTTCGGCTCTTGATGATCTGACTGTGCTGGAAATTGTGGATATATCGGGAAACGGATGCCGGAATGCGCCTGAATTTTTTGCCAAAAGTGCTAAGACACTGCGGAAAGTGGACGTTTCGGATAACAGCTTTACACAGAGTGGATGTGCTTCGATGTTTGGAAAGTGTAATGCACTGGAAGAAATACGGTTGGATCACAATGCAGAGCTGACGGATTTATCTTTCCTTGGCGCAAATGAGAAACTGGAGGTTCTCACTGCGGCCGGCTGTCGGCTAACCGGACTGAACGGTCTGGAAAAATGTACGCAGCTGCGGTGGATCGATGTATCGGATAATAGTATTGAGTCGCTGCAGTCAATGCCGGAGCTTAATACGGAAAAAGAAATCACGCTTGTTTTGAACGGAAACTGGCTGACAGATATCAGCGGACTTCCGGAAAATGTATTTTACAGCAGTCTTCTCCTCTATGACAATGAGCTTCAGGCAGAGAAACTGAATGAAGATATTATGCGGCTTCGGGGAAGGAAGATCGGTTTCTCGTGGACGGAAGGCGCAGATCCCGCGGCATTGGATAACTTTTCGGAATGTGCGGTGGAAGGAGTGCCAAATGACCGTAAAGTGAGCTGGGAGGATACGCTGGGGTACAAATGCAGTTTTGAGAGAATGGAAGTTCCGCAGTACTGACCAGACGGCTATAACGATTTTGAGATCAGCAGCAGAATTGCAGTGCGCGGCTTTTCGAGGGCGGGCCTTCCGGGATCGCCCGGATGAATTTCGTGGTGCATCTGCAGCTCGGAAAAATCCGTTTTGTTAGTGACTGGGAGTATAAAGATAAGAGGACATTCATTGCAGTGTGAATAATACCAGAAGAGAAGATGAAAATAGTTGGAATTGCGTGAATTGTCTGAAATAAATAAAAAACAGAAAAAACATTGACAATTCCATTTTGTAGTGATAAGATAGCATCTGTCGCTGATGACGGGGCCTTGAAAAGCCGCACGAGATCAGGCCAGCCGGAGACGCGGAGGCGGAACAGCCGGGGGCAGGAGAGCGGAACAAAAGGAGCCGGAAGCGCTGAAAAAACAGATGAAAAAAACTGTTGACAACGCCTTGCAGATGTGATAACCTATACAGGCTGTCGCTTGAAACGGACCGAAAGGGAAACGGATGAGCGAAACAGAAAAATAAAAAAGTTCTTGACAAAGCGGAACGGATTTGATAAAATGTTAAAGTTGTCGCTTGAGAGAGAACGACAGGAACCTTGATAACTGAACAATAGACAACAACCCTTGAAAATTTCTTTGAAGAGAAATTTCTAAGAACGGTTCATACGAACCAAACACAGTAAAAAGGGAAGAATTAGCTAGTAGTTAGTTCTGAACTTGGAACAAACATTTTTAACGAGAGTTTGATCCTGGCTCAGGATGAACGC
>CAJFGR010000039.1 GCA_904377845.1 uncultured Ruminococcus sp.
CTCAGCCTCGAAGTGTACGAAGTAGTAATATCCTTCTGTCATCTTCTGGATCTCGTAAGCGAATCTTCTCTTGCCCCACTCATCCACGTCTGTCACGTTACCGCCGAAACGTGTGATAAGAGCTTTAACCTTCTCGATCACGTCTGCTCTTGCTTCGTCTTCGAGTTTTGCGCTCACAACAACAGCTAATTCATACTTATTCATGGTCCTGCACCTCCTTATGGTCTCTGGCCCCCGTCCTTACGCGGGAGCAAGGAATTTATGAAACTGTTCAGATGTAATCCGACAGTATGTCACGGTTATTCATGATACCATAAGGAAGTTGAAGTTTCAAGTGTTTTTTATTTTTTTATAAGCAAAGATGCGGCGCAGCCGCGATGAGCACGCCAGTGCGGCTTTGCAAATGGCGCGGGCTGAACTGCCGTCACTCAAGGGTAATTATCCTCGTACATACTTTCTCCAGCAGCGCCTCGCTGTGACTCACGACCAGCATCCCCATTTTCCGCCTTTCTGCCTCTTCCAGCAGAAATTCCCAGATCTGCGCCTGCGTCACAAGATCCAGCATTGACGTAATTTCATCGCACAGCAGAATCTTCGTCTCAGGCCGCAGGGCTCTGGCAAGGCAGAATCTCTGCAGCTCCCCGCCGGAGAGCTCGGCCGGATAACGTTCAAGCCATTCTTTTTCTATATGAAGCTTTTCCATCATCTGCTCTTCTATATCTCCCGCTTCCGCCAGTGTCTCCCTCAGTCTCAGCAACGGATCTACTACTGTCTCCGGATGCTGCCACACCATCTGTACCGGACAGGCGCCGCGGTATTCCCCGACCGGTCTGCCGTCCAGAAGTATTTCGCCCTTCTTCGGCCGTTCGTATCCTGCCAGCAGCCGGCAAAGCGTCGTCTTCCCTCTCCCGCTGGATCCTTTGAGCCCGACGCGCTCTCCGGGAGAGATTGTCAGTTCAAATCTGTCGATAATCGGATTTTTCTTTCTGTTCCGATAATAAAAAGTAAGATTATGTGTTTCCAGTATCATAGCTCTGCTTCACTTTTCCTTCTTGTTCTATTTCCAGTCTCTGTATTCTTTCTGACGGTTCACCGTATCTGGTCCGGATGCAGACACCGGACTTCACCGTCCCGGTACTTCACAAGAGGAATCTGATCTTTTGCACTGCAGTCATCCCCGCATACGGAACACTGTCCGGCATAGGGACACCCTTTACCGACGGTTCCCGCATAAGGCTGTGTGCCCTCAGCAGCCCTGAACCCGTGCTCCGGCATGGCGTACCACAGAGCCCGGGTATACGGATGCCGCAGGTTTTCCACTCTGGCAAAGTCCTCTGCCTTTGCCTTCTCGATCGTCTCCCCGGCATAAAAGACCGCCACTTCATCCGCAACAGAGAGAGCCAGTTCCAGATCGTGTGTAATAAACAGAATTCCCGCCCCTTCGTCCGCCAGTTCCCGAAAATGGCTCAGAATCCGTTTTGCCGCCCGCACATCCAGTCCCGGCGTCGGTTCGTCCGCAATGATAAGCCTCGGCTTCTCCGTCACCGCCGAGGCGATCAGCACCCGGCGGGCCATTCCTCCTGAAAGCTCAAAGGGATATAGTTCCTCCGTGTCCGCTCCCAGTCCATATCTCTCAAGGGCAGTCCTGCAGCGCTGCTTCATGTCCGGATCTTTTTTCCCTTTTCTCAGCTGCGCTCCCACTTTCATGAGCGGATCGAGATAAGTAACTCCCTGCGGAATCAAACATATCTCTCTCCCTCTTAATTTCCTCACCCTCTTTTCCGTCAGAAGCTCTCCGCTATATCGTATCTCCCCTTCCATATGACTGTTATAGGGCAGAATTCCGAGAATACTGTGGGCGAGCAGACTCTTTCCCGATCCGCTCGCCCCCACAACTGCAACGATCTCCCCCGGTTCTATCTCAAGCGACAGATCCCTGACCGCTGCCAGCCGGCGCCTCCGAAACCCGAAAGAATGCGGACCATGTTCATATTGTGTGAAATAAACGGATAAATTTTCTATCTGTAATATCGGTTCCATCTTATCTCCTTATTCATGCACACTTGACGGATCGAGCAGGCGTCTTACCCTCTCGCCGAGAAGAGCGAATAGTACAACGATCAGAACAAGCGCCAGCCCCGGGAAAAGGGCAAGCCACCATTTTCCGGTAGTCAGATACTGCATACTCTCCGAAAGGATCACCCCGATGGCGGGCTGTTCTGAAGAGAGCCCGAAACCGAGGAATGTCACGCTGGACTCATGCAGGATTGCATGAGGGAACAGAAGGATCAGCCCTGTAAGAAACTGCGGCAGGAGATGAGGCATCATATGTCTCCTTACATTCTGCAGTTTCGACACTCCCATCTTCTCCGCCACAAGGATATACGGCGCCTGCCTAAGCTGCATCAGCTCTCCCCGGATCACTCTTGCCAGTGATGGCCAGTGACTTAAGGACACACCTGCCACCACGCCGGCAAATCCTCTTCCGCACGCCAGCGAAATCAGCATAACGAGCAGAATATGAGGAATCCCCATAACAAGGTCAATGCACCAGGAAATCACGGCATCCGCTTTCCGGCCGAGCACCGCGGACGCCGTCCCGAGAAGAAGGGCCGCCGCAGCACTGACCGCTGCTGTCAGAATACCGATCCTGATACTCAGGGACAGTCCGGATAAGGTGCGTGCAAGCATATCCCGTCCCATCCAGTCTGTGCCGAAGAGATGCTGCAGGCTGGGGCTTAAGTTTCGGCTGGAAAAATCCGTCTCCACGGCATATTCTTCTGTCAGGATACCGGCAGCCGTCACCGCGGCGAGTATCACAACTGCCGCGATCAGGAAGGCAACTGTCCGGATTCTCTGATTCGTTTCCGCCTGACAGTCCCTGCCTGCGGCTGTCCGTTCTTTTCCCATTCTCATGTTTTTCAATGTCATGCTTTTCATCCTCTCGCCGCCCCCTTCCGGATTCTGGGGTCGATCACGCCGTAGAGCAGGTCTGCGATCAGATTTCCGGCAAATACAATCGCTGCCGTGATAATCGTGATGCCAAGAAGAAGAGGCAGGTCACTTCCCAGTCCGGCCATGACCGCCGCCTGGCCAAGCCCCGGATAAGAGAATACCTGTTCCACCAGCACAGATCCCCCGATAATCTCACTGACAGACGAAAACTGCAGTGTAAGCGCGGGGAGCGCCACATTGCGCAGTCCGTGGCGCAGGATAATAGATATTTCCGATTCTCCTCCTGCCCGGGCGAAAAGCACATAATCCGACTCCATCACGTCGATCATCTTCTCCCTCGTGTGGAGCGCGATATTTGCAACGCCGGTGATGCTCAAGGTCAGTGCGGGAAGTATGGCATGGCGGAGCCGGTCTGCAGCAGTAACTGCCGCCGCGTCCATCCCCGCAGGTACCGAAAGTCCGATGGGCAGCCACCCCAGCCATACGGCGAAGACCAGAAGCAGCAGGATTGCCAGCCAGAAAGCCGGCGTACTGGAGATCAGAAGGCAGTATCCCCTGATCAGCCGGTCCGGCCATCTGCCCCGGCGCGCTCCCGCAATTACCCCCATCGTCAGGCCAAGCACGCCCGAGATCACCCATGCGGACAGCAGCAGCCAGAACGAACTGACCAGGCGCTGACCGATGACGGCAAGCACCGGCTGGCGGTAGAGAAGAGATGTTCCGAAATCCCCTTTCAGCACATCCGAGAGCCATCCAAGATATCTGGTAAGGGGCGGTGTATCCACGCCCCAGTATGCTTCCAGTTTTGCGATCTGCTCCGGGCTCATGGTTCCCAGCGCGGCCTGTCCCACATTCGTCTGAAGGGGATCAAGAGGCGATGCACACATCAGGAGAAATGTGACGATACTGACTCCCAGAAGGAGCAGTGCCATGCGAATTAATTTTTTACCGGTAAACTGAAGACGATGTTTCAAACTCAATCATCCTTTCCAACTCCACTGATCTACATTATTGACGATGGACCATCCGTGTCCGTGAGGATGGATCTTCTGCTCCGCCACGTTCAGGCCGTCTCTCACCCAGTAGAGATGATCGATATTGACAAGCCATACCCACGGAATATCTCCGTCCTGTGTCACTCCCGTGTTCCCGTCCCACTGTGCCTGCTGCCACAGCTCGTACGACTCTTCCAGATCATTGGATGCAAGGGCCTGATCCATATACGCGTCCACCGTGCTGTTGGAATACGGCGAATACTGTGCCGAATCTGTTCCTTCAATGGTATGATAAATATTGTAGAGTTCCATTGGAGTATGGGCTCCCCAGCCCCAGATCAGCGGATCCGAAAGGGCACGGTCATACGCCGTATCCCAGCCCACGCCCTCAAGAGTACAGGATATTCCCAGTTCCCCGAGCTGATCTGCGAAATCTGCAGCAAGGGCCTGGCGGACCGAATCCCCGGTGGAATAGAGCAGATTTAATTCTGCTTTTACCCCGTCTTTCTCACGGACGCCGTCGTCTCCCAGAGTCCAGCCTGCCTCGTCCAGCAGTGACGCCGCTCCCTCTGGATCATACTCTACTTCCGAGGCTTCATTGTACCACGGGAGCTGGTCACAGACACTGTATGCCGGACTTCCGTATCCGTTTAATACATTGTCGATCATCTCCTGCCGGTCAATGCCGATATTGATGGCACGGCGGACCAGCACATCGGAAGTAAAGTCATTCCCCACTGTGCGCCCTTCCGAGTCCGTGCTCTCTTCCACAGCCGGAAGGTTAAATCCTCTGTTGTCCACACTTGCATATGCCGCAAGATCATATCCGTCAATCTCCTGATCCGAATATGTGGCAGATGTGTATGCCAGATCCACCTCTCCTGCCTGAGCCGCAAGGAATGCCGCGTCCTCTTCCATGAACAGGATCGTAACCTGTTTCATTTCCGGCTCCTCTCCGTAATAATCCGGATTCGCCTCAAGAATCACCTGCTGTCCCCGGTCCCACTGCTTCAGGATATACCTGCCCGAGCCAACAGGTTCAGAGCCGTAGGTGGTACTGTCATAAGCGTGCTCCGGCACGATCCCCACAATTGCCATAGTATAAGGCCAGATGGAAAACGGACGTGTCATGTGAAAGACGACTGTCGTCTCATCTGCGGCTTCCGCATAATCCAGCATAGTAAAATCATTGACCGAGCTGGACTCTTTTACCGTATTATATGTAAACGCCACATCTTCTGCGGTCAGCGGCTCCCCGTCGGTAAACTTCACGTCATCGCGGATGGTTACCGTCCAGGTCAGTCCGTCTTCGCTGACTGTATAATCCGTCGCCAGATCATATCCGATCGTCAGGTCTGTGTTCGTCACTGTGAGCGTACTCTGGATCAGCGGCTCATGAACATGCTCTCCCGCGCCCCAGCCATAAGCCGGATCAAATCCCGCCTCGGGCTCGGAATTAGGATCCATGGCGATCACTACAGAAGAGTCCGCTATCCGCTGCTGCACCGCCGGCTGATTTTCCGAATTGCCCCCCTGACATCCGGCAAGGACTGATACTGTCATGGCCAGTACGAGCAATAAAGAAATCCACCGCTTTCTCATTACTGTTCTCCTCCCTGCTCCGTTTTCCCGGCCTGTTCTTTTCTGAGAGCGAGCACCTGTTCATACGCTTCCCTGTAAGAGATCTGCTCCTTTCGCGCACAGGCGGCCGTATCCTCATATTCCGGCTTCTCGTGCCGGATCCCGAATCCCTCCGCCGTCTTGATGCGCACTTTACCTCGCTCTGTCTGTATCGTTTCGATACCGGGCGTGAGAAAATATTTCTCACAGAGCCGCACCCTGACTCCGTTGGTCGTTGTCTCTCTCATAATATTCTTTGCCGTCTCATCGATCCGGTCTGTCTCACAGAGCACCGTGAGCTCCCATCCCGGACGCCCCTTCTTCATAGTGCCCGCCACTGTATACACATCCAGCGCGCCGAGCTCTATCAGTCTTGCCGCGGCAAATGCAAGAGCTTCCGGCGTCATATCATCAATGTTGCACACCAGTTCCGCAATCTCCCCGTTTCCTGACTTTTTCACATTTGTCCCGGATATTTCTTCTCCCAGAAAGATTCTCACGCAGTTTGCCTGATCAAATTCCTTTGTTCCGATGCCGATCCCCACGTCTGTTCCCGACATGACAGGCATATCGCCGAAGCTGTCTGCAAAATGTACGAGCAGCGCAGCGCCTGTAGGCGTACATAATTCTCCCTGAATGCTGCCTCCGTACATCGGAACACCGGACAGCAGGTTTGCCGTGGCAGGCGCCGGCACCGGCATGATCCCGTGGGCGCAGCGCACAGTCCCGCTCCCCACATGGACAGGGGATACCACAATACGCTCCGGTTTCAGCAGATACATGGCATAGCACACTCCTGTAACGTCGGCCACCGCATCCAGCGCGCCCACCTCATGGAAATGTACCTGTTCCACCGGACAGCCGTGGGCTTTCGCCTCGGCGTCAGCGATCGCGTCGTAGACCTGTCCCGCATTGGCGCGCACCTCCTCCGGCAGATCCAGACCGCCGATCAGCTCTGAGATATGCAGGGGATCCGCATGATGATGGCCGGGGTGCGGTTCCCCATGCCCATGCCCATGCTCATGTCCGTGCTCGTGTTCATGCTCTTCCTCTCCGTACACAGTCACTTCCATATGCGTACCGGATATGCCGCAGGTGCTGCTTTTGCGGGATGTAATCTTAACACCGGGCAGTCCCAGTCCGTTCATACGTTCCAGGAACTCTTTCTTCTGCTCCTCATCCATCAGCTCATACAGCGCGGACATAAGCATATCGCCCGCAGCCCCCATCCTGCACTCTATATATAATGTTCTCATATCCTAAGCCTCCTGTATTCCTTCCATCTGATTGATCATGCTTGCCAGGTACCCGGCTCCGAATCCATTGTCTATATTGACGACACTGCATCCGGACGCGCAGGAGTTGAGCATGGACAGGAGCGCCGACAGCCCTCCGAAGCTTGCGCCGTATCCGACGCTGGTGGGCACCGCGATCACCGGACAGTCCACCAGCCCTCCGATCACCGATGCAAGCGCTCCTTCCATTCCCGCTACCGCCACTACGCAGCGGGCACTCATGAGCGGATCCAGATTAGAGAGAAGCCGGTGAAGACCGGCTACGCCCGCATCATAAATACGGGTAACCTTGTTTCCCATTGTCTCGGCAGTCAGAGCGGCTTCTTCCGCAACCGGAATGTCGCTTGTGCCTCCTGTAGCAACTACAATACTGCCGCGATGCTCCTGTTCCTCAGGATATGCGACGGCAAGCCGCGGGAGAGGATGATACTCCGCCGGAACCGCCTGACACAGGATATCGGCTGCCTCCTGTCCGATCCGCGTGACAAGTATGTTCCTGCATCCCCGCTCCCCCATGGCAGTGACGATTCCCCGGATCTGCTCCGGCGTCTTTCCGGCGCCGTAAACCACCTCGGAGGCTCCCTGCCGGATGCTCCGGTGATAGTCAATCTTTGCATAATCCAGATCCTCAAACGGTTTTTCTTTCAGATTCAGAAGTGCATCTTCGGGCGAAGTCGTCCCGTCTGCCACACTCCTCAGCAATTGTAGTATATCGTGTTTATTATCCATACTGAATCTCCTTTTCTGTCTTCTCATACTCCGCTGCGCCTGAAGGATCTCTCAGGCTGACGGTATCCTTTCTTCCAGATCAAGAAGCACCGCATCAAACAGCGGAGACAGTGTTTCATACACCTGTTTTCGCTTCTCCGCCACAAGCTCCATCTGTTCTCCGGTTACCTGTATCCGTGCACTTTCCCCGCACAGACGGATACGGAAATCTCTGAATCCCATTGATGCCATCAGAGACTCGGCCTGTTCCACCCTTTCCAGATCTCCGGTCCTGATCCGCGTTCCGGTGGGAATACGCGTGGCAAGACAGGCATATGCCGGCTTCTTCCATGTGAAAAGTCCAGCCTGTTCGGAACGCTTTCTGACCTCTGATTTTGTAAGGCCGCACTCTCTCAGCGGCGAGCGTACATCCAGTTCCCGCAGCGCCCGCATTCCCGGACGGTCGCCTGCCTCATCAGAAGCGTTCGTGCCGTCCAGAAGAACTGTATATCCGTCCGCCCGGGCCGCATCCCTCAGGCAGGTAAACAATGCTCTCTTACAGTAATAACAGCGGTCCGGTCCGTTATCCGCCGCCTCCGGAACTGAGAGAATATCCATCCCGACCACTTTCATGGGTATCTCCAGTTCTCCCGCAAGTCGTCTTGCATCCTCCAGCTCAAACTCCGGCTGAAATGCGGTCTTCACATAGTAGGCGCGCGCATCGCATCCGTACTGCTTCGCCGCCCACATAAGAAATGCCGAATCCGCACCGCCTGAAAACGCAATCGCGGCTTTCGGTATCTGTGTAAAAAATTCCTGTAAATCCATATCTGCCCTCCCGTTTTAGAACAAAAAAAGATATCTGCCCTCTCCTGAAAGCAGATACCTTCCTGATATCCTGTTTATAATAACTTCATTTATATATTGATCTGTATAATTGATTTTTCATACATTCTGCTGTCGTCTGAATCTCCGAATAACTCATCCGCTTTGCGGCTTCGGCTTCTGCCGTTATCACCGGCTTCCTGCCGGCATTATTTCTCTGCACTTCTTCAATGCTTCAACCGCACTCTGCACGTTTCTTCCCATGGATGCATCGGAAACGCCCACGACAATATTATCACAGAGATTCACGGGAATCAAGATCCTCTTTGCACTGCTCTGTCCTACCGCCACGGCCATTCGCGGGGTAATTTCTCCCAGCATGGAGTCCGCGATCACGATTCCGACAGGTCCCATGATCACATCCGCTTTTTTCGAGGCAACGGCAACGGAATTTTCTCCGGTTGCCGCCTGATCCGCTCCGGCCTTCAGCATTGCATTTGTGGCGGCGCTGTTCGTTCCCACGGCCAGCACCTCAATACTCCGGTCGTACTCCTTCACGGCAGCCACAAGCTGGCGTCCCAGACCGCCTCCCTGTCCGTCTATTATCAGAACTTTCATTCTGCCAGCTCCTTATCTTTCACTGCACGCCCGCGTCCGGCTGTGCCTTCTTTATAATCTGTCTTGTGTTTTTCTCCACCAGTTTCCTCGATACCATAATCTGATGTCCGCAGCCCGCGCACTTCAGGCGGAAATCCGCCCCCACACGCAGGATCTCCCACTCATGGCTTCCGCATGGATGGGGCTTTTTCATCCGGATGACATCTCCAACTTCAAATCTGTCCGCCATATCCTTTTCCTTTCTTCCGTGCGCTCTTCTGTCCGAATCAGAGCGCCGTACATTTTGTGTGCCATAATAACAGATCAGTACGCGCCCGTCCCCGACGGATGAACCGCAGATTCAGTCGACTGCAGTGAGCACTCCCTGCAGCAGGAAACGTTCATCTCTCTGATCACCGGTACACGTGGAGAGACTTACGATCTGCGACTGGGCATTTACATCCACATCCACCTGATAGTTGGATGAATCTCTGCAGGTCTGTATATACTGTTCAAATTCCTCATCCGACGCAAATTCAATATCGTAATTATCCGATACAGCATTTACTACTCCGGCGGAAAATACTGTGTATGTCCTTACACTGCCGTCCGGCGTGTAGATGTAAAAATCAGGATGCTCCTTACAGAACTCCTCGTCTTCGTACAGATGTAGACGGGAGAACATATCCGGGCTCACATTGAGATGATGTCCGTAGATGATCGTATTTCTGTCGGAAAAATCACTGCTGTTTCTCATATCCATGAAAATTGCGCCCAGTTTATTATCATTCTCCGCAAATGTCTTTGTCAGATACTCGTTATTATCCGCGCTTTTAACCACAGGATAATTTATAATCGACGGCTCGTCGAACCTGATCCATGCGATCGTATCGGGGTTGATCTCCAGAAGGGCGTCAAAGTCAACAGAAAAGCCTTCCGCCCCTCCGTCCGATGTAATCGCCAGATCTTTAATCTCATCATACTCCTGTCCTCCGGTATGATACGGAACAAGCATCATTACCAGCTGGTAAAGTGAAAACACAAAGACACAGACCGCCACGATCAGTATCGTACCGGAGACGACATCGAACGCCGCCCTCTTCTGATTCTTTTTCTTTCTGCCCTTTCCGCCTGCTTCCCGGCGCCCTGTTTCCGCCCTGCGCGCTCTCTTTCTGGCGTGCGCAGCTCTCCGTCTTCTTCTGTCAACTCCGGTCTTTTTTTCTTCTCCTGTACCCATAGTGATAATTCCTTTCGTTCTGTATGCCAGCCCGGCGCCGCTGCTGCCGTACTGAATCTGTAACTACTATTCCTGCCGCTCTTTCATTTAGAATCCAAGGTTCTCATCCACGAGAATGATCTTAAAACGCTTCGGTATTCTGCTGAATCTTGTAATCATAATCTGACAGCATATACAGTCCGGACTCTTGCAGTCAAAGCAGCTTCCGTTCTTCACGCACGGCGTATCGATGCCGAACCGCTGCGTATTGATCGGAGCCGCCTCATTTCTGGCTCTGTGCATGGCGTCCTCTTCCGTCTTGACAATCTTGTTCATTCCGACAATGAGAAGGACGTTCTTCGGGCCGAACGCATAGGCTGCCACACGGTTTGCATTGCCGTCAATATTGACAAATACGCCATCCTCGCTCATAGCGTTAACGCTTCCGAGGAACCAGTCGCACGTAAATGCTTTCAGAGCAATCTCCTGTTTTTCCTCCGGCGTCGACGCCTTATCCCTGTCATAGAAAACATAATTTCCTTCATTGATAGCGTCGATCAGCCCCGCCTCCCGGACTGACGCCGAACCGCCCATATTAATCGTGCTTCCCTCCGGGATCAGTTCGAGAGCTTTCTTTACCGCCTCTTCCTTTGTCCCGGCATAATAAGCCTCCATATTTCTTGATTCCAGCGCCTTTACGACACGTCTGCCGAGCGCCTCATTTCTCATCTGCCTTACATTCATCCTGATGACCTCACTTTCCTGAAACAATACGCCGTAATTATAGACAGTATAACATATGCGGCGGGATAATTGCAAAAAACAGTTCATCCGCAGCTGTTACGATTTCAGCGCACTGTTCAGCATCTCCTCCGCCTGCTCCATCTGTCTTACCACATTCTCGTGGCGTTCTTCAAAGAGCAGCCCTTTGTTATGCCGGTAATACAGGTCGTTTCCATTCTCATTAATAAACCAGACACTGTAGGAATTCGCATTCAGTTCTGTGACAAAAGCTACCATCTCCTGGCTCTCGCCGAATGCATCCTCCAGAAAACGGAATGCATTGTCCAGGGACTCTGACGTATGTTCCGTCATCCGGTCGAGTTCTTCTCTCTCCCGGCCGAACATATCCTTTACCTCATCAAGCGCCCCGTCGCCCACGAACATCTCGCCCCGGATCTCCAGGGAGAACCGGTTCAGGGCGTCGATCACACGGCTCATGGTATGCTCCTGTGCCTTTGTAAGGATTTCTGCGCGGCGCTGTTCTTCCAGATCTTTCTCCGCCAGCGCCCTTACGTCGTCCAGCATCATAACAGACTGGTTATCGCGGTAATAGATCAGATATTCATACAGCTTCGCCACATACGCGTCCTGGTCAAAGCATTCCCGGAACAAAGTTCCAAGGGCACTGTTAAGAAGGCTTACAATACTTAACCGCTCGTCAAAGGGCGCCGCCTGTATCTTCCGTATCACCGCAGAATCCCACCTGCCCGCCAGCAGTTCTTCTGTTTTATAGTCTGTTCTGTATTTATAATAGAGTTCCAGATAATTGGCAAAGTCCTTTGCTATCGTCCGGTGCTGGATATACTGATAAACCACTTCCCGGTCTGCCGTCTTTCCCAGTATCTCATAGACCTGGATCATTCTGGAAAGATCCTCCCAGCCCCTTGCGGTGGCGAACCGTTTTCCGTCCACTGTATTCTCGATGCGGCAGAAGTTCTCTCTGCGCACATCCAGATAGGAGATGACGGCCTGATGAATCCCCTGGCGGTAAGCATACTCCTTCCACACCGGGAAATCCGCCTCCACATCGATCTTCTTTAGACGGTCCAGAGTGACAACATCAAACTCCCGGACAGACTTATTGTACTCCGGCGGGTTCCCGGCAGCTACGATAATCCATCCCTCCGGCAGCTTATGGGTGCCGAAAGTCTTTCCCTGCAGGAACTGAAGCATGGCAGGCGCAAGTGTCTCGGAAACACAGTTGATCTCGTCGAGAAAGAGAATTCCCTCCCGGTTTCCGGTCTGCTCTATCTTGTCATAGACAGAAGCGATGATCTCGCTCATCGTATACTCCGTCACGGAATATGTCCTTCCGCCGTACTCCTTTTCCCGGATAAACGGCAGCCCCACCGCGCTCTGTCTCGTGTGATGGGTGATCGTATAGGATACAAGTCCGATCTGCATCTCCTTTGCGATCTGCTCCATGACCTGCGTCTTGCCGATCCCCGGAGGACCCATCAGCAGGATCGGCCTCTGTCTGGCCGCGGGGATCCGATACTCCCCGAATGCATCCTTTAAAAGATATGCCTCCACAGCATCTTTAATCTCCTGTTTTGCACGTTTAATATCCAAAGTCTTCCTCCTTTAAAATGAGTCTGATCGCCCACGGCGGCACATCCACATCCCTGTAATCATCTTCCGCAAACACAAATGCAGTCCGCCACGCCGGCATCCGCTCCGGATAGATCCCGTATCCGTCCGTAAAATAGATCATTCCTTTCAGCGCCGCAAACTCCCCGTTCTGCCGCAGTTCTTCGACATACTCAAAGGCCGGGCGGAAGTCGGTTCCGCCCTCCCCGTACAGCCGGAAATGTTCCATATAATTCTCTAATTCTTCCGCGGAAGTAATCTTTACATCCTGATGCACTTTCTCATCGCACTGTATGATATGGATGTTTACCTTCCGAAAGAAACTGTCATTCTCCGTCAGGATGCTGTATGTCTCCTCTAAAAACTTCCGGATCAGATCTCCGGAACAGGACATGGAAGTGTCAATCACGACAGCAAACTCCTCAATCCGGTGCTCTTCTCTTGTCTCCAGAGGTTCGATCAAAGGCATATTTCCATACAGCGACATCCCGTAGCTGTAAAATCCGTAATCGAAAGTATCCGGATCGGCCTGCAGTTCTTCCCGGAAAACAGAAAACTTCCTCAGGAACTCCCTGTAGTCGTGTCGCTCTCTGTTTTCCACGCGCAGTTCTCCCAGAAAATCCCCGTTCTTCTCCGCCGCTTCTTTGGAGAACGTCTCCAGATCCGTCTCCATCTTCTCGTCAATGTCTTTCCACTTCTGCTGCATCTGCTGATTCGGCGGCTGTTTCTTCCGGCTATTCTCCCAATATCTGTGGTCATCCACACGGAACTCTTCTTCCAGCATCGCAAGTTCTCTGTCTGTCAGATTCCAGCCGGACAGCAGCCTGCAGATTCTTTCCGCATTGAGTACATGGCCTGATAGTTCCAGTTTCCTGTATGTCTCTCTCCTGAGCAGACTTCTGGAGAACCGCACCGGGCGCAGGTCGCACCCGTCGATGATATGCTCCGCCGCGATATCACAGCTCAGATCCCAGTACCGTTTCTCCTGCCTGTCTTTTTCCTGACACTCTTTCTGCCGGCGTTCCTCCCCTCCGGCAGACTCTGCGCTTACGCCGGATTTCCATATATGCCGGAAAATACAGTGCAGCACCATATGAAGATACCCCCTGTTTGCAAGGATCCTGTTCTGCCTGTATAAACCGCCCAGTTCCCGGGGATGGAAATACATATGATATCCGTCCGTCCCAAAAGGGCTCGCCTCTGCGTCCATCACATAGACGAAACTGCTCAGCGCCACATCCAGAAACCGCATGGAGAAATACAGCTCGTCCCTGCATATGCCCAGGATCTCCCTGCCGATCTGTTCCAATCTCTCCGCAGCCTGCTCTGATATTCCGCCTGTCCGCTGTTCCGTTGTCGTCCCTGCCATTTCATAATTCATATTTTTTCTTCCTCCCGGGAAACAGCCGGTGTTTCTCATTCATAAGGAAACTTAAGACTTCCCGTCTGCCCTGTTCTGACGCGTATCCGATTGCACCGTTTAACGCTTCCTCCGACCACAGCCGTCTTGCGTAAAATTCACGGAGGGCAGCCATATCCTCCGTATCCGTCAGATGCTCAGCCGCCGGCAGGGCATATTCCCTTATATAAGCCTCATAGGACTCCCGCGCTTCTTCGGTCAGTCCCGCCGGATACATCAGCCTCGAAAACACAAGATCCGTAATCACACCCGTCTTATCATGCGCCCGCGCTGAATAAAACAGACTGTCATACTTCCTGTAGTCAATCTCTTTATTGTAAAAGCACTGTCTGTAGTTGTTGCCGGAGCCGTGATGCTGTGTAAAAAGAATGCGCGCCGGTGTATTTTCCACCGCTTCCTCATAGTGTTCGGGAAATACAAGCCGCGCTGATATTTTTCCCCTCTCTTCATTTCCACAGCCCTCATAAAAAACTACATCAATGCGCTGCCACAGATCCCCGAGGATCTCCGGCACACAGGAACGGGTTCCGTCCAGAAGCCGCACGTGCAGCTGCGACAGGCTCCTGCATCCGGTAAACGCGCCGCTTCCGATATTTATCAGGCGGTCAGAGAACCAGAGTACCTTAAGATTCCTGCAGCCATAAAAGATATAGCGCCCCACCTCTTCCATGGTGTCCGGCAGCTTTACGCTCTCCACCAGATCACCCGCCAGAAGCTGCTCATCTCCGCGGAACATACGGTCTTCGTTCGTCTCATAGATAAATATATCATCGTCCGCCCGTGCAGGCACGGCGTCTGCCTGCCGGGTGTATCGCGCAGAAAAAGCGTATGGAGCCATACGCTTTACCGGTCTGCCGTCAATCTCTTCCGGAACCGCGATCTCCGGATCTGTTCCGAAACACCGGACAATCTCGATCCCGTCATTTATAATCCTGTAATGAACTCTCATAATATTCTTCTCCCGTCTCAAGGCACAGGCAGCCAAGCCGCCCGCCCATCTCCCCGAATGCCGCCCCGCAGTCCACATCAATGATCCGCCCGTTGGGGCTGTGCCAGACAGATGCCGGTTCTTTCGGGTACCCCCGGATAATAAAAGTCGGGACATGGCCCACAATTGAGACATATCCCGGTATTCCCGTCTGTCTGTCGATCAGCGACGTATCCCAGAGAAGCCGCTCTTTCCGTTTCCATATGCGGAGAATCTCCTCCGTGGATGCGTGCGCCATGAGATAGCACCTGCCTTCCGCCTTTACCTTTCTGTACAGCGGGAGGCTTTTCATAAAACATACATATTCCGGAATTTTTTCTCTCGTCTCATCACAGTCCTCCAGAACATCATACGTATTGTAATAATATCTTTGGCGCATTTTGTCCCCGACACTTTCGTACCACTGCACGAACCCGTCCTCGTGATTGCCTTTCAGAGCGATTACATTCCCGTGGGACATGGCGAAGTCCAGAATTCCTGCAGGGTCCGGACCTCTGTCGATCATATCTCCAAGGATGTACAGCGTATCCTCATCGCTGAATCTGATCTGCTCCAGCATCCGTTTGAAAAGCTCTGCCATACCGTGAATATCCGACATTACATAAGTATGTCCCATACATTCCACCGCCTTCCCGGGAATTAAAACAGTTCAGCTATCAGGTGTGACGTTTGATCGTCTCTTTCAGAATATATTTCCTGTCATTATACCTCTCAACGATATAATCATTCGCCTTCTGCTCCATTTCATCCGGCAGAGGCTCCAGAACGGCCTCTTCACCGTATTTCCGCTTCAGTGCACGCTCCAGAAGATAATCGCATACATGGGGATTCTTCGGCAGGAGCGGGCCGTGAAGATACGTAGCGATCACATTTTTGTACACAACGCCTTCATACCCGGATTTTCCGGTATTTCCAAAGCCGTAGGTTACTTTTCCGAAAGGCGTATGATCCCCGATCTCCGTGCGGCCACCGTGATTCTCGAATCCCACTACAGGCCGGTCAAAGAGCGGACTTTCCAGTACAATATCCCGGATCAGTCGCTCCGGCTCCCAGTCTGTTGTAATATTGAGCACGCCCAGCCCCTCTATCGTCTTCTTGTCTGTCTTATAGTACTTTCCGAGGAGCTGATATCCGCCGCACACTGCCAGCACAACGCCGCCGTCCTCCACATAATCTCTGAAATCATCTTTGATATTCTGCAGGAATCCGCAGACCAGTTCCTGCTCCCTGTCAGAGCCGCCTCCGAGCAGAACGATGTCAAGCTTCGTGAAGTCGATCTCATCTCCCGACAGAAACGGGATCACTTCCGCCTCGATCCCGCGCCATTCAAGCCTCTTGCGGAAGCACTGTATATTGCCTCTGTCGCCGTACAGATTCAGAAGATCCGGATATAAATGTCCGATAGTCAGTTTCATCACTCTGCCGCGCCTCCTTTCTCCAGCTCTGCAAGCATATGGTTTGTCCGGTACAGACCGGAATAGTTCACGATCACGTACAGATTCTTCGTACCGTTCTTTGCGCAGTCCGCCACAGCCGCTTTCAGATCCGTCGTCGTCTCGCAGGGGATATCCTCATATTTCAGGCGGAGACCCATATCGTAGCGCCGTGTTCCCGCCGTAATGATCCTGGCCGCACTGCTGTCCGCCAGGTACTGGAAATCCACGTCCCACAGCCACGAGATATCGCGTCCGTCCTGTGCTGTATCGTTAATCTGGATAATGATATCTTTCGGCTTTTCATCTTTGAGCACGAGGGAGATCTTCTGCTGGAATCCGATGGGATTCTTTGCCAGATGGAGCTGTACTCTTGCTCCGTCGATCGTGAAAATGCTCTCTCTGTTATTGCCGTAGTCAAACGCCTCGATCATCTCTTTGAATCCGGCGTATCCGGCTCCCATCGTCTTCAGCGCCGTGTATGCCGAAAGGGTATTATAGATATTGTACGGAGTGCGCGCAGTAGAATCAATGTGCATTCCGTCCAGGTCAAAGGAGTATACCTCGTCCTTCAGTTCGATATTCCGGGCCGTATAATCAGGCTCCGGACGATGCCATCCGCAGTTCGGGCAGCGGTACACTCCCAGCTGTCCGTAATGGAAGAAATCATATTCCAGCTTCTTCCCGCATCTGCGGCAGAAGATACTCTCCCTGATCTCAGAACGGGAAATATCGTCAAAGATCTGCTCGCTGATTCCGCACGTAACAAACTGATTCCCGCTCTCCTCCGCAAGAGAGTAGGAAAGGATATCGTCACAGTTAATAATCATCGTCATATCCGGGACACTTTTTACCGCGGTCAGCAGCTTATTGTAAGTAATATCCACTTCACCGAAACGGTCCAGCTGGTCCCTGGAAATATTGGTGAGGAGTGCGCAGTCCGGTTCCAGCTTCGGGAGCACCCCCACAGAGGAAATCTCATCCACTTCAATACACGCGAAATCTGCGTCAAGCCGGCCTTTCTTATCCGTCGCAAGGACGAAAGCCGAAATGATTCCGTTAAGCATATTGGCTCCCGTCCGGTTGATAATAACTTTCTTTCCTTCCGACTCCAGCGCCCTGCAGAGAATCGCATTTGTCGTCGTCTTTCCGTTCGTTCCCATCGTGACGATGATCTTGCCTCTGACCTGCTCCGCCATCGCCTTCAGAATATTCGGATCAATCCTGCGCGCCACATACCCGGGGAGCGTCACGCCGCTTCCTCTTTTCATCTTCCTGATCAGAACGCTGGTCAGTTTCGCAGCCCTGATCGCTAATTTACTTCTTAATCTCATATTTTATCCCAACTCTTTTTATCCATTTATTTCTAACAGCAGTCATCTGATGTCAGGAGCCGGATTTATACCTGAATAAATCCGCTCTTCCCATGAGGGATATTATACGTGATATCCCGCCCAATGGCAAGGGCTGCCTGCCCCTTCTGTCTCGTTTCAGCCCTCTTATTATTCTCCGGCGTTTCAGCAGTGTAATAGTTCAGTTTCGTCCATCCCTGATGGCTGAACTGTTACTCAGCAGTTGGTCGATCGCATATGCCACACCGAACTCCGTATTGGACTTTGTTATGTACTTAGCAGCACGCTTCACCTCCGGATCGGCATTCTCCATAGCTACCGTAGCGCCGAAATCCATCTCTATCATGGAGAGATCATTCAGACTGTCGCCCAGCACCATTACCTCATCCATCGTATATCCCAGCGACTCAATGTACTCTTTGAGCACCGGCCCTTTCTGGGCCCTGACATCGGTGATCTCAAGATTAGTCGGAAAAGAGGACGCAACTGCAATATCCTTATTTTTCTCCAGCCGGCTTTTCAGCTCGTCCAGCATTTCTTTATCCTCGGAATATAGAAACAGTTTGTAAACCGGGACTTCCGCAGCTTCCAGCTCATCCATATCGGATACTGTTTTCGTTGACCTGAGAATCCGCTGATATGTCTCCGTGTGTACCAGTTCTTCCCTCGGAAGATTCGAGAAAAAGAGATGCATCTGGAGCATCAGGCTCTCCCGGATCTCCTCCGGAGTTCCGATCTTATAGTCATCCCCGTCTGTACAGAATGTCACAGACAACGGGTACTCTTTTACCTCTTTATAGATTGCCCGGCACAGTTCCATGCTGATCGGATGTACGGCAACGACCTGCTGCTGCGGATTTCTCACCTCCGCCCCGCTGCCTACGATATAATCGCATACCAGCCCCGAGTCTTTTAACTCGGTCATCGCTCCCGGAAAGTTTCTCCCTGTCGCTATCATAAAACGGATTCCGGCGTCACACGCCCTTTTCACCGCCGCCAGCGTCTCCGGCGCCGGCTTGTGGTCGTCTCCCAGAAGGGTACCGTCCATATCACTCGCTATCACTTTAATCATGATGTCTCTCCTTTGTTGTGTTTCTATTTCCTAATGATTCTTCCTATTTCTCTTTTTGGGTTTTCTAATGTTCATTTTTCTTCTTAATTATAAGTTCTTTCGTATATTCCTGCAACCACTGATATCCCGCAACAGTTCAGCCTGAACTGTTGCGATATCCCTTTTTAATTGAAAGATTCTTTTGAAATTCTGCGGGATTTATGATAGAATACTTACCTGTCAGGACGTTTCCTGACGCTTTACATTATAAAATATAGAATGAATTTGCGAACAAGCAACGAGCAGTATCAGAAGCGTAAGTCCAGTTGTCTGATACCGTTCGTTGTTTTTATTTTGCCGCAAAATCAGGATTATTACGAGGAGGAATCAATATGCCACAGACAAAATTTCAGGATCTTACATTTACCTGTATCATGGTACTCATCTTTGTGTATGTCATGACTTTCTACAACGCGGGACTGGAAAGCGGCGTTACATTTGCCACTTTCGGCTATGCCCTGACCCATATGTGGTTTGAGGTAATCGGAGCATTCATCGCACAGCGCTACATAGCAGCTCCCATTGTAAAACGGCTCGTCCGCCGGGTATTTACACCGGGCGAGGACAAGCCGATCTTTATCATCCTTGCCACCGCAGGATTCACAGTATCCATGATGACGCTGTATGTCTCCATCTATCACATGGGCCTGTGTCCGGAACTTCTGGGGCACTGGCTGATGAAGCTGGTACAGAATTTCCCGTTCGCACTGTGTGCCCAGATGTTCTATGTGGGGCCACTGGTGCGACTGATCTTCCGCACGATCTTCAAAAAACAGCTCAAAGCTACAGCTTAATTGCCCCGAGACGGCCCTCTCCCCGCAGATATTTTCTGTAGACAAAGAAAAATACCGTGCAGGACAAGCACGCCGCTATCCCGTCGCACACCGGTTCTGCATAGAAAGCAGACCGGGCGGCAAATAAAAGCGGCAGGATGCAGGTTGCACCGAAATAGATCCCTTTCCTGACCAGAGATAGGCTCAGAGATATCTTTGTCATTCCCAGAGCAGTCAGCCCGTCCACGATCACATATTGAAAACTTAACGGAACGATCATCAGCGTAAACACTTTGATGCCCCATACTGCGAGCTCCGCATATTCCGGCTCGTCTGTAAAAATGCGCACAAAATACTGGGGCATGAATCTGGAGATCAGGAACATGACCGCTGTAAAACAGAAGCACAGCATAAGCACCCAGAAAAATGTCTTCCGGATCCGATCCGGTCTGTTTGCCCCGTAATTAAAACTGATCAAAGGCTGGGAGCCCCCGGTGATCCCCAGCATGGGCGAGGTGATCAGTAACATATAGCTCTGCACGATCGTCGCGGCCGTGATCAGCGTATCGCCATAGCGGGCACCGCCGTAATACTGGAGCACTGCATTCAGCGCAATGATAATGATGCTGTCGGTCGCCAGGATAAGGAACGGCGAGAAACCGATCTTCACGATCTGTTTCCCCACAGAGAGTTCCGGCTTTACAAGCCCCAGCCGGATCTGCATCTTCTTCCGGCGCAGCGTGCAAAGCACAAACGTACAGGAACACATCTGAGCAAGCACAGTCGCAACGGCAGCCCCTGCCACGCCCATATCCATAAGAAAGATAAACACAGGATCAAGGATAATGTTGATGACCGCGCCGATCAGGGTGGTCGTCATCCCGAGGAGCGGGAACCCCTGCGCCGTGATAAAATAATTCATCCCCGTGGATAAAAGCGCAAAAAATGTCCCTGCCGTGTAAATCGTCATATAAGTATCCGCATAGGGAAATGTCACGTCACTTGCGCCGAACCAGTTCAGGAGCTGTTCTTTCGTCAGAAGAAAAATCAGCGTCAGTGCCAGCGAGACAACGATCAGGTAAGAAAAACTGTTCGCCAGGATCTTCCGGGCGTTCTTTTCATCTCCGGCGCCCATCCTGACAGAGAACAGGACAGAACCCCCGATGCCGAACAGTGTCCCGAAGGACGACAGCAGGGTGACAATGGGCGCGCAGACTCCCACTCCTGCCAGCGCGTCCGCCCCTGTCACCGGAATGTTGCCCACATAAATACGGTCCACGATGCTGTACAGCACATTTACAAGCTGTGCGAACATAAACGGGACCGATATCTTCAACACGAGCAGGGGGATAGAATCCCTGCCGAAATCATTTGTTTTTTTCATCTTATATTCCCTCTTTCTCATTACCGCCAGAACATTATAGCAGAAAATGAGAAAGAGGGAAGTACTCTGCAGAAAAAAAACTATGAAACAGAAAAAAGCCCGGCGCCTTACCGGCACCGAGCCCTTCTTGACTTAGCTTATAAAATTATTATCCTTCAATGGCGATAGTCTTCTTCGTCTCTACAGCCTGAGCATCCTTCTTCGGAATGCTCAGTCTTAAGATACCATCCTCGAATTTTGCTTTGATATCTTCCTGAGTAACTTCATCACCTACATAGAAACTTCTCTGCATTGCTCCTGCATAGCGCTCCCTGCGGATGTATTTACCTTTCTTATCCTGCTCATCTTTATCAAGACCTTTTGCTGCGGATATGGTCAGGTAACCATTCTCAAGCTCCACATTGATCTCATCTTTCTTAAATCCCGGGAGATCTACATCAAGTTCATATCCTGTATCATGCTCCCTGATATCTGTCTTCATCACTCTATTGGCATTCTTGCCGTACAACGGATTTTTCTTTCCCCAGAAATCTCTCTCAAACGGGAAATCCATCCAATCATCATCAAATAAATTCTCTCCAAAAATACTAGGCATCAACATAAGTCATTTCTCCTTTCATTTCTGTGAATCTCTGAAATAATCTATGGACTGCTTACGCAGCCTTATCAGCACCCTCGATGTAGTCTCGGATGTTGGTTTCAGGGAACCCGGATTTGGAACTTTTTCGGAACTCTTTAGGGTTCCTTTTGTTCCTCTTCCTTTGTTCTAGTTGTAATATAGCAGGAGTTATTAGCACTGTCAAGAGGTGAGTGCTAATTTTTTTAATATTTTTTTGGAGAACACCTGAAAAAGCTTGATTTTACGGGCTTTTTCAGGGTCTCCAAATTTTTGATTTTTTCAAAAAATGGCTTACTACACCATTTTTACACCATTTCTACACCATTTTCAGAATCAGGGACGTCCAAAATTCCCTGTAACTCCAAGGAAATCTGAGGTAATTTACTACACCATCAAAAGCAGAAAAATCCGATATTTTTTGCAATTTTCACTCCAAAACGATAAAAAATCTCTGATTTGAAGACTGAAAATCCGGTCACATGATCTGAACCATATCCATCTTCGCAATCTCTTTTTCAATCCTGGACCGGTCTGTGATGTGGTTATAAACTTCCATCGTAACACTGATGTTCGCATGTCCCATCACATACTG
>CAJFGR010000040.1 GCA_904377845.1 uncultured Ruminococcus sp.
TCAACCTTTCCTCTGTCCGCGGATACGTGAGTCAGTCATACCGCATTTAACCACTTTTCAAATGATTTTCTACTCCTGAGCTGGTACGAAAAATCGGAAGTTAACTTTGCAACCCATTCTGTATTGTGTTATCCTATATTGTGTTATATTATTCTCTTCATTAAGTAAAAAATGAGCAGGAGGAATTGTATTGTGAGATTAGATAAATTACTGGAACGTCTGAAATATGAAGTTGTGCAGGGAAGCGATGGGATTGAGGTTACTACGCTGGTTAACGATTCGAGAAAAGTAGAAGAAGGTTCTGTCTTTGTCTGCATCAGCGGCGCCGTATCAGACGGACATAAATTTATTCCGGACGTCGTCTCCAGGGGTGCGGCGGCTGTGGTTGTGGAGCGCGATGTACAGGTGCCGGAGAACGTGACTGTGATCCGTGCGGATGATACAAGATATGCACTGGCGCTTATGTCGGCTGCCTATTTCGGGTATCCTGCGGAAAAGATGAAAATTATAGGTATAACGGGTACGAAAGGTAAGACGACGACTACCTATATGATTAAATCTATTCTTGACAGCGTGGGATATAAAGTGGGGCTCATCGGTACGATTGAGGCGATTATCGGTGATAAGAAGATACCGGCATCGAACACGACGCCCGAGTCTTATACCATTCAGCAGTATTTTGCGCAGATGGTAGAAGAGGGATGCGACTGTGTTGTGATGGAAGTCTCATCCCAGGGACTGATGCTTCACCGTACATCCGGCATTCCGTTTGAGATCGGAATATTTACGAATCTCGGAAGGGATCATATCGGCCCGAACGAGCATAAGGATTTTGATGATTACAAGAGATGTAAGGGTCTGCTTTTTAAGCAGTGTAAGCTGGGAATAGCAAATGTGGACGATAAGTATTTCCGCGATGTGTTCAGCGGCGCTACATGCCGCGTGGAGACATTCGGATTTTCTGAAGAGGCAGATCTGAGAGCAGAGAATGTACAGCTTGTATCCAGACCGGGCTACCTGGGTGTTGCATACCATGTGGCAGGTCTGATGGACTTTGATGTGGAGATTGATATTCCAGGTACGTTCAGTGTATATAATTCCCTGACGGCGATTTCGGTATGCCGCCATTTCAATGTGCCGGTGGAGAAGATTAAGGACGCACTGAAGAAGGCAAAAGTGAAAGGGCGCATCGAGATGGTCAAGGTATCAGATGAATTTACACTGATGATTGATTATGCGCATAATGCAATGAGTCTTGAGAGCCTTCTTACTACACTGAAGGAGTACAATCCGAAGCGCCTTGTCTGCCTGTTCGGATGCGGAGGCAACCGGTCAAAGGAGCGCCGGTATGAGATGGGAGAAGTATCAGGACGGCTTGCGGATCTTACCATTATTACTTCGGATAACCCGAGATTTGAGGAACCCCAGGCGATCATTGATGATATTAAGACCGGTATCGGAAAGACAGACGGGAAATATGTGGAGATCTGCGACCGGAAAGAGGCAATCAGATATGCTATTTCCCACGGACAGCCCGGGGATGTGATTGTTCTTGCCGGTAAGGGACATGAGGATTATCAGGAGATCAGAGGAGTGAAATATCCCATGGATGAGCGTGTCCTGATCGCGGAGGTGCTCGAAGAGCTGAAAGAAGGGAAATAACCGCGTGTTTGCAGACGTTATTGTAGATATACAGCATGAAAAACTGGATAAGATATTTCAGTACAGGATACCGGAATCCCTGGAAGGCAGGCTGGAGCCCGGTATGGGGGTTATTGTTCCGTTTGGCAAAGGCAACCGGAGAATCAGAGGTTATGTGACAGGGATTTCCCGGACTTGTGATTATGATCTCTCAAAAGTGAAAGATATTATTGAGATTCCGGAGAGTGCCGTAGAGATTGAGGCTAAGCTGGTAGCTCTGGCAGCGTGGATGAAATCAAACTACGGAGGCACCATGATTCAGGCGCTGAAGACCGTGCTTCCCATCAAGCATAAGGAGAAAGCTAAGGTAAAGAAAACACTGAGGCTTCTGCTGGATAAGGAGACAGGAAAGCGCCAGCTCCATTATTATCTGGAGAAGAATCAGAAGGCGAGAGCAAGACTGATGGCAGCTCTTCTGGACGATCCTGTTCTGGAATATGATCTGGTCACAAAGAAGCTGAATATTACTATGCCGGTGATACGAGCCCTGGAGGAGCAGGGGGTGCTCCGGGTCGAGACAGAACAGGTATTCAGAAATCCGGTCAGACAGACAGGGAATCATGAGAAGAAGATCGTCTATACACCGGAGCAGCAGTATGTAATCGGACGCTTCAGGAAAGATTATATGCAGGGGATAAGAAATACATATCTGATCCACGGCGTAACCGGAAGCGGCAAGACTGAAGTCTACATGGAAATGATCCGCACAGTGGTGGATCAGGGACGACAGGCGATTGTGCTCATTCCCGAGATTGCCCTGACCTATCAGACTGTGATGCGGTTTTACAGAAAATTCGGCGACCGGGTGTCGGTTATGAACTCCAGACTGTCGGCGGGAGAACGGTATGACCAGATGATGAGGGCAAAATCCGGGCAGGTCGATGTAATGATCGGGCCGAGATCTGCACTTTTTACCCCGTTTCCCGATCTGGGGCTCATTGTGATTGATGAAGAACATGATACCGCCTACAAGAGCGAGCAGACGCCCCGATATCATGCACGGGAGACTGCGATACAGCGAGCAGAGACTGAGGACGCCAGCGTGGTGCTCGGGAGCGCCACACCGTCTATGGAGGCCATGTACCGGGCAAGGAGCGGAGAGTACGTGCTTCTTGAGATGCGGAACCGTTCCAGGATGCAGCAGATGGCAGACGTATACATTGCTGATATGCGGGAAGAATTAAAGAACGGGAACCGGTCCATTTTAAGCGGGAGGCTCAGAGAACTGATGGAGGACCGGCTGAAAAAAGGCGAACAGATTATGCTCTTTTTGAACCGGCGGGGCTATTCTGGCTTTATTTCCTGCAGGGAATGCGGACACGTGATAAAATGTCCGCACTGCGATGTTTCGCTTTCTGTCCACAGAGACGGGAAAATGCGCTGTCATTACTGCGGATATGAACAGCCTAAGGTTACGGTCTGCCCGGAGTGCGGATCACGCTATATCGGGGAGTTCCGCGCCGGCACACAGCAGATTGAGGATCTTGTGAGAGAGACATTTCCGCAGGCAAGAGTGCTGAGGATGGATATGGACACTACCAGACAGAAAGACGCCCATGAGAAGATTCTCTCCGCGTTTGCCAATGAAGAGGCGGATGTGCTTGTGGGGACGCAGATGATCGTGAAAGGGCATGATTTTCCTAATGTGACCCTTGTGGGCGTGCTGGCGGCGGATATGTCCCTTTATACCGGGGACTACCGCTCCGGGGAGCGTACGTTCCAGCTGCTGACGCAGGCAGAAGGAAGGGCAGGGCGCGGCGACAGGCCCGGCGAAGCGGTAATTCAGACATATGATCCTTCCCACTATGCGATACGGACAGCAGCAGAGCAGGATTACGAGGCTTTTTATGAGGAGGAAATCCGGTATAGGGAGCTGATGGGATATCCGCCTGCCGAGAGCCTGCTGGCGGTGTTGGTATCCGGGGGTGATGAGGCGCTGCTGGAGAAAGGATGCCATTATCTAAGGGAATATATCCTGAGGGTGATCAGAGGTATTTCTCTCAGAGAAAATGATGCAGAAGAACAGAACAGCCGGGAGCAGGCCGGGGATCCGGCGGCGCAGGTGATCGGTCCCGCAAGTCCGGGCATTGACAAGATTAAGGATATCTATCGCAGGGTTATATATATCAAAGCAGAGCAGTATAGTCTGCTGGTAGGAATCAAAGACAAAATAGAACAATATATTGAGATAAATTCAGGGTTTGACAGGATGCGGATCCAGTTTGATTTTAATCCCATGTAATTTCGGATTCATCCTGCCGGACTGTTAAAGTAAAGGAGAAAATTATGGCAATCAGACAATTAAGAGAAATAGGTGACGATATACTGACGAAACAGTGCAAGGCGGTCCCGAAGATGACCCTTCGCACCAAGATTCTGATCGGGGATATGCTGGAGACAATGTACGAATATCATGGAGTGGGTCTTGCCGCTCCCCAGGTAGGGGTTTTGAAACAGATCGTAGTTATCGATGTGGGAGAAGGGCCGATCGTTCTGATCAACCCTGAGATTGTAGAAACATCCGGAGAGCAGACAGGAGAAGAGGGATGTCTGAGTGTACCCGGGAAATGGGGGATTGTGACAAGACCGAATCATGTGAAAGTACGGGCCTTCGATCAGGAGATGAATCCGATAGAACTGGAAGGAGAAGGACTGCTGGCAAGAGCGTTCTGTCATGAAATTGATCATCTGTCGGGTCAGCTCTATGTGGATAAAACCGAGGACGGCCTTCATGATGTAACATATGACAGCGGGGAAGAAGGAGAAGAAACGGAGGAATAGACAGATGCGTGTGATTTTTATGGGGACGCCGGACTTTTCAGTGGGAACGCTGGAAGCTCTTGTTGCGGCGGGACATGATGTATGTCTGGTCGTGACTCAGCCGGATAAGCCGAAGGGCAGAGGCGGCAGGATGCAGTATACGCCGGTGAAAGAGAAGGCAATGTTCTACGGAATACCGGTATATCAGCCGAAAAAGGTGCGGGATCCGGAATGTGTGGAAGAGCTGAGGAAATACAATGCAGATGTCATTGTGGTTGTCGCTTTCGGTCAGATCCTTCCGAAGTCTGTTCTTGAGATGACGCCGTACGGGTGTATTAACGTACACGCGTCCCTGCTTCCCAAATACCGGGGTGCAGCTCCTATTCAGTGGGCCATCATTGAAGGCGAGTCCGTGACCGGTGTGACTACGATGCAGATGGACGAGGGACTGGATACCGGTGATATGATCATGAAGACGGAAGTTCCGATTGCAGATGATGAAACCGGAGAAACGCTTCATGATAAGCTTGCAGCCGCGGGAGCAGATCTCTGTGTGGAGACGCTCAAAGCGCTGGAAGAGGGTACTGCAAAAAGAGAAAAACAGGGAGAAAGTCCGACGGCTTATGCGAAGATGCTCACAAAAGAACTGGGAAATATCGACTGGACACAGCCGGCAGTTAAGATTGAACGGCTCATCAGAGGCCTGAATTCCTGGCCCGGCACATACAGCAGATGGGAAGGAAAAGTTATGAAAATCTGGCGCGCCGAAGTGGTGCGGGACGGAGAAGTTACAGCGGACAGCCGGACAGGGAAGATGCCTGCGGGGGTGCTGCCTGGGACGGTTACCGCAGTGGGGAAAAATGATTTTGAAGTTCAGACCGGCGATGGAGTTCTGCGGATTCAGGAAGTTCAGATGCCGGGGAAGAAGAGAATGGATACAGGAGCTTTCCTGAGGGGGAATTCTATGGAACCGGGGGATGTGCTGTCACAGGAATGACAGAGACCTGACGGTCCGTGCAATTTCAGGAGGTTGATATCATGTTTTACTACTATTACGACTGGACTTATATACTTGTACTCATCGGAGCGCTGATCTGTATTGCGGCGTCAGCGAGGGTGAAAAGTGTCTTTTCCCGCTATTCGAGAGTGCCGAGCCGTCTGGGGCTGACCGGACGTGAGGCGGCTGAGCAGATTCTGCACAGAAACGGGATTTATGACGTGCAGGTGATCCACATATCGGGGAATCTGACGGATCATTATAATCCGGGCAATAAGACGCTGGGACTTTCGGATACCGTCTATAATTCCACGTCTGTAGCAGCAGTCGGAGTAGCGGCACATGAATGCGGACACGCGGTGCAGCACGCAGTAGGGTATGCCCCGCTGTCTATCCGCGGAGCACTTGTCCCGGTGGCGAATATCGGCTCCATGGCGGCATGGCCGCTGATTATTATCGGGCTTTTTATGAACGGGCAGACCGCAGCGCTGTTTATCAATCTGGGCATCCTGCTGTTTTCTGCGGCAGTGCTTTTTCAGCTTGTCACCCTGCCGGTGGAATTCAACGCTTCCGGGCGTGCGGTAAAAGTGCTTGAGACATCAGGGATGCTTTATCCCGACGAAGTGGGATCGGTGAAGAAAGTGCTGAGTGCCGCTGCCCTGACTTATGTGGCAAGTGCCGCCGCAATGATTCTGCAGCTTCTGAGGCTTATCATTTTAACGGGAGGAAGAAGACGGAATGACTAAACCGGTAAATGAACGTGAGATTGTGCTGGAAGTCCTGCTGGAAGTGACTGAGAACGGACAGTTCAGCCATATTATTTTAAGGGATGTCCTTTCCAAATATCAGTATCTGGACAAGAGAGAGCGTGCCTTTATTACCCGTGTGACAGAGGGAACGCTGGAACATATGATCGAAATCGACTATATTCTGGATCAGTTCTCAAAAGTAAAGGTTAAAAAGATGAAGCCGGTAATCCGGGGGATTCTGAGAAGCGCAGTATATCAGCTGAAGTATATGGACAGTGTGCCGGATCGGGCTGTGTGCAGCGAGGCGGTGAAGCTGGCTCAGAGGAAAGGCTTCTACGGGCTGAAAGGATATGTAAACGGAGTGCTTCGAAGCGTGGCCAGGGGACTTGATGATATTCAGTATCCGAAAGAAAAGATGAAAGAGCTTTCTGTCAGATATTCCTGCCCGGAGTGGATTCTGGAATTGTGGAGCAGGACATATGCTACTGATGTGATTGAGGCGATGCTGGAAGATTTCCAGAAAGTGAAACCTCTGACTGTCCGGTGCTGCCTGAACCGCACGACACCGGAAATACTCAAAGAGGAGCTGGAAGCGGAAGGAGTCCGCGCAGATCGGCATCCTTATCTTCCGTATGCACTTTGCATATCAGGATACGATCATCTGGAGAGTCTGGAGGCTTTCCGAAGCGGAATGTTTACTGTACAGGATGTGAGTTCTATGCTCGTGTCCGAGATAGCGGATCCGCCGGCGGGGGCACAGGTAATTGACGTGTGCGCCGCTCCCGGAGGCAAAGCGCTCCATATGGCGGAAAAGCTGCTCCTTGCGGATGAGGCACAGTTAAAAAATGGAAAATCAGGACCGGAAGAAAATACAGGCGTAAGACCGGGGTATGTGGAAGCCAGAGATCTGACCGAGTCGAAAACCGATCTGATCCGCGAAAATATTGAACGGTCCGGACTTCCAAATATTTCAGCTGTGTGCAGGGACGCTTCAATTCCGGATGAATCTGCAAAAGAGACGGCAGATATTGTGATTGCTGATCTTCCCTGTTCCGGTCTCGGTGTGATCGGAAAGAAGCCGGATCTGAAATACAGAGTGTCTCCGGAAGGGATTGACAGTCTGATCGGACTTCAGCGCAGAATTTTAAACTGTGCACGTGATTATGTGAAACCGGGCGGGGCGCTTATATACAGCACCTGTACAGTGAATCCGGGAGAAAATTCAGAGAATGTATACTGGTTTCTGGAAGAAAATCCGGAGTTCTCCCTTGACGATATTACAGACCGTCTCTGTCCCGAACTGAGGGAGAGCGTGACAGAGAAGGGCTGCCTGCAGCTGCTTCCGGGAATACATATGAGCGACGGATTCTTCATTGCAAGGCTGGTAAGAGGAGGAAATAAGACTGTATGAAAAAAGACATCCGTTCATATGGATATACAGAACTGAAGAAAGAGATGGATCATCTGGGAGAAAAACCGTTCCGTTCAAAACAGGTGTATGAGTGGCTGCACGTCAGGCTGGCAGACACCTTTGACGAGATGACCAACCTGTCTCTGAAGCTCAGGGAGAGGTTAAAAGAGGAGTACGAAATATTGCCGGTAATTATGGAAGAACGTCAGATTTCCAAACTGGACGGCACGAATAAATTCCTGTTCCGTCTGTACGACGGGAATATGGTGGAGAGCGTCCTTATGAAGTATAAACACGGCAATTCCGTGTGCATTTCTTCTCAGGCGGGCTGCAGGATGGGTTGCGTATTCTGTGCCTCCACCATCGGAGGCCTGAAGAGAAATCTGAACGCATCTGAGATGCTGGGACAGATCTATCAGATTCAGAAGATCACGGGAGAACGGGTGTCAAATGTGGTCATCATGGGAACCGGGGAACCGCTGGACAACTATGATAATTTTGTGAAGTTTATCCGTATGCTGACGGACGAACACGGACTGAACATCAGCCAGCGAAACGTGACGGTGTCCACCTGCGGCATTGTCCCGAATATGCTGCGGCTTGCAGATGAAGGATTTCAGATTACCCTTGCTCTTTCTCTTCACGGTTCTACGCAGGAAAAACGGAGGAAGCTCATGCCTGTGGCAAATAAATATGATTTATCGGAAGTGCTGTCCGCCTGCGATACATACTTTGAAAAGACGGGACGCAGAGTGACATTTGAGTACAGTCTTGTGCATGGTGTGAACGACCGGGATGAGGATGCCCGGGAGCTGATTGCAATCCTAAAGCCGCGGAACTGCCATCTGAATCTGATTCCGGTCAATCCGGTAAGAGAACGTCATTTTGTGCGTCCGAGCAGGGAAAATGCCCTGAATTTCAAAAATAAACTTGAAAAAAGCGGAATAAATGTTACTATAAGAAGGGAAATGGGCTCTGATATCGACGGAGCCTGTGGACAGCTCAGACGCCGTTATGCGGAGAAAGAGAAGACAACCGACGGGGTATAAGGAGACAGATATGAGGACATTTTCTATTACAGATGTGGGAATGGTACGACAAGTGAATCAGGATTATGTCTATACGACAGACAGACCTCTGGGTATTCTCCAGAATCTCTTCGTAGTTGCCGACGGGATGGGCGGACATCAGGCGGGAGATTATGCCTCCAAGTACACGGTGGAAGTGCTTGAGCGGGAACTTGCGATGAGCGAGGGCGAGGATGTTGAGAAGTGCCTTGTCAAAGCAATCAAGACTGCAAACCGCGAGATTATCAGAGAGGCGTCCCGGGATGAGCATTTAAAGGGAATGGGAACGACAGTTGTTGCTGCGACGATCATGAACCAGATGATGTACTTTGCGAATGTAGGGGACAGCCGTCTGTATCTGATTAATCAGGGAATCCAGCAGCTGACAAAAGACCATTCACTGGTAGAAGAGATGGTAAGGCTCGGCGGCATTAAGCCGGAGGAGGCAAAACACCATCCGGATAAGAATATTATCACAAGAGCCATCGGAGCCAAAGCCGATGTGGATGTGGATTTCTACGAGCACCGTCTGAAACGGGGAGACATCATACTGATGTGTACGGACGGACTGAGCAATATGGTGGAAGATGAAGAGCTTTTCCATATTGTTCAGGGAGGCAGAGATATCGTGGAAGCCGGACAGTCTCTTGTGGAGGCTGCAAAGGAAAACGGCGGTACGGACAATATAGGGGTTGTTCTGGTAGAACCGTTCGCAGATGAGGTGAGTGTATTATGATTAAAGAAGGAGTTATTTTAGGGAAGCGATATGAGATACTGGGCCGCATAGGAAGCGGCGGAATGGCTGATGTCTATAAGGGCAAAGACCATAAGCTGAACCGTTATGTGGCGATTAAAGTGCTGAAAAGTGATTACCGTTCCGATCAGGTATTTATCAAGAAGTTTTTAAGCGAAGCGCAGGCCGCGGCAGGACTGATGCATCCGAATGTGGTAAATGTCTATGACGTCGGGCAGGACCGGGGCCTCTATTATATGGTCATGGAACTGGTGGAGGGAATCACGCTGAAAGACTATATTGAGAAAAAAGGGAGACTTTCAGCGAAAGAGACTGTCAGTATTGCCATTCAGATGGTGACTGGTCTTCAGGCAGCTCATAACCATCATATCATCCACAGAGATATTAAACCACAGAACATTATTATATCAAAAGACGGAAAAGTAAAAGTAACTGATTTCGGTATTGCCCGTGCGACTACGTCCACGCAGACGATCAGCACGAGCGTGATGGGATCGGTTCATTATACGTCGCCGGAACAGGCGCGCGGCGGAGTCGTTGATGAGAAGAGCGATATTTATTCCATCGGAATCACTTTATATGAGATGGTAACAGGACACGTGCCCTTCGACGGGGATTCAACAGTGTCTGTAGCGCTGAAGCATCTTCAGGAGCAGATTACTTCCCCGGCAGAGGAAGTGGAGGATCTTCCGTACAGTCTGGAGTGCATCATTATGAAATGTACTCAGAAGAATCCGGTGCTCCGTTATCATGACTGTGCTTCGCTGCTTCTTGACCTGAAGCGTTCGCTTGTAGATCCTGACGGCGATTTTGTTGTTATGGGAGCCGGAGCGGGAACGGATACGGACCGCACAGTTGTTATGTCCACAGAGGAATTGGAGAGGGTACAGCGCCGCCAGTATGACACAGATGACGATGACTATGATGATGGCGACGATGATGATTATGACGATGATGAAAACGGCGATGACGATTATGACGATGATGAGGATGATGATTACGACAGAGAGCGCCAGAACCGCAGACGCAGAAAGAATAATGTAAATTCCGATACAAAACGTATCATGAAGATTCTCATGATTGTAGCCGGTGTTGTTGTGGCTCTGCTTATACTGTTCCTGATCGGAAATGCCGCCGGATTCTTCAGCGGACCGGGGATTGTCCAGGAAGAAAATGAGACAGTAGAAGTACCGGATCTGCGGGGGAAGACAGAGGATAAGGCGAGAGAGGAGCTGAATAAACTCGGCCTTGGTATTAAGGTGGAAAATGAACGTCAGCCTTCCAATCAGTATGACGAGGGAGAGGTTATGAGCCAGGATCCTGAGCCCGGCAAAGAAGCAAAATTGCACGATACGGTTACAGTCGTACTGAGCAGCGGCGAAGAAGCCAAAACAACGGAAGTGCCCGATGTGGTTGGCAGAGATGAAGCGGAAGCCGAGCAGATGATCCAGGATGCAAATCTCACGGTTGTACATGAGACAGCCTACAGTGATGATGTGGAGCAGGGAAAAGTAATCTCAAGTGATCCTGAAGCCGGAACAGAGGTAGATGAGGGAACCGGGGTGACGATCGTAGTCAGCAAAGGCGCAGAGCAGGCAACGGTGCCTGATATCAGAAAAAAGACAGCGTCAGCTGCAGAATCGGCGCTTGCAGACGCCGGGCTGAGCGGTAGTTCCAGTGAAGAATACAGTGACGATGTCCCGGAGGGACAGGTAATCTCACAGAGTATTGATCCGGGCTCAAAGGTGTCTAAAGGTACAACCGTAAGTTATGTAGTCAGCCGGGGGCCGGAAACAGAGTATGTCACAGTTCCCGGTCTGGGCGGATATACGGAAGATGAGGCAAGGCAGAGACTTGAAAATGCGGGACTGAAAGTGGGGACAGTAAGTGAAGCTTACAGCAGTACTGTAGGGAAAGGGTATGTGATTGATCAGACCGCAAGCCCGGGCAGCTCTGTTGAGGAAGGAACCTCTGTAGGATTTACGGTAAGTCTCGGACCGGAACAGCAGGAAGTGCCGTCCGGCGGCGGATCAGACACGGGAGACGGTACAGACACCGGAACGGAGTGACCGCCTGAGGAATTATTAAATATATGCAGGGAAAAATTGTAAAAGGAATTGCCGGATTCTACTACGTTCACGTGGTAGAATCCGGTGTTTATGAGTGTAAAGCAAAAGGAATCTTCCGCAAAGACGGCGTAAAGCCTCTGGTGGGAGATAATGTCGAGATAGAGATTCTGGATGAAAAGGATATGGAAGGAAATATCATGCAGATCCTTCCGCGCAGAAATGATCTGATCCGTCCGGCAGTCGCAAATATCGACCAGGCGATGGTTGTATTTGCTGTGACAAAACCGAAGCCACATCTCAATCTGCTGGATCGTTTTCTGGTTATGATGGAGAGCCGGGAGATTCCGGTCATTCTGTGTTTTAACAAAACAGATATTGCGAAAGATCCGGAGATAGCCAAACTTCGGGACATTTATGAAAGATGCGGATATCCGCTGATATTTACCAGCGCAAAAGAAGAAAAACATATAGAAGAGCTTAAAGCAGTCCTGAAAGGGAAGACTACGGCAATCGCAGGTCCGTCCGGGGTTGGGAAATCGTCCATTATCAATCTGCTTCAGTCGGAAGTGGAGATGGAGACAGGAAGCATCAGCCGGAAGATCGAAAGAGGAAGGCATACGACCCGTCATTCGGAGCTGCTTGTGCTCGGAGAGGATTCTTATATCATGGATACTCCGGGATTCAGTTCTCTCTATATCAGCGATATCGATAACGATTCGTTGAAATACTGTTTCCCGGAATTTGCCCCATACGAAGGAAAATGCAGATTTAACGGGTGCAGCCATATACACGAACCCGATTGTGCGGTCAAACGGGCCGTGGAAGAGGGAAAGATACACAGATCAAGGTACGAAAATTATCTTGCCATGTACCAGGAGATACAGGAAAGAAAGAGGTATTAGCTTATGGAAAATATTCTCGCACCATCGATACTTTCAGCTGACTTCAAGATACTTGGAGATCAGATCAGACAGACAGAAGAGGGGGGAGCCCGCTATATCCATTTCGATGTGATGGACGGAATCTTTGTCCCGAGCATTTCTTTCGGGATGCCTGTGCTTTCCTCGATCAGGGGACTGACCTCGCAGGTGATGGACGTACATCTTATGGTCACAGAGCCGATTCGCTATGTAAAGGAATTTGCAAAATGCGGGGCGGATATCATTACTATCCATCTTGAAGCGTGCGAAGATCCTGCGGCAACTCTGGATGCGATCCATGACTGCGGGGTGAAGGCGGGAATCTCGATAAAGCCGGGAACACCGGTGGAGGCATTGGAACCTTATCTTGATCAGGCAGATATGTTCCTGATCATGAGCGTGGAACCGGGATTCGGCGGGCAGGCTTTTATACCGGAGTCTTTGGAGAGAATCCGGCAGCTGCGAGTTATGCTTAAGGATCGGAATCTTGAGAAAGATATAGAAGTGGACGGCGGCATCTATCACAGCAATGTGGCGGAAGTGCTGAAAGCCGGCGCAAATATTATCGTATCGGGCTCCGGCGTCTATAAAGGGAACATCAGAGACAATACGACAGGATTCATGGAGATATTGAAAGCTTATGAGTAAGAGAACTGTGATCGTGAGCGGCGGAATGCTGGAAGAAGATTTCGTGCTCCCAATATTGAAAAGTGAAGAAACAGAATTTGTCATCGGCGTGGATAAAGGACTTGAGTTCCTCTATAAACACGAGATTAAGCCGGATTATATTGTAGGAGATTTTGACAGTGTGTCCCGTGAGCTTGTGGATTATTACCGGGAGGAGTTAAATGTGCCGATCCGTGAGTTCAACCCGGTGAAAGATGCGTCAGATACAGAAATCGCGCTGAGACTCTGTCTGGGACTTAACAGGAAATCAATCTGGATCCTGGGAGGCACCGGAAACAGGATCGATCATCTGTGGGCAAATGTACAGTGCCTTCAGATTGCCCTGGATGCAGGAGCAGATGCCAGGATCCTGGACAGCCATAATCAGATCCGCCTCATTGATAAGGACATTACGCTGAAGAAGTCAGAAGCGTTCGGCCCGTATTTCTCACTGTTTCCGCTGGAAATGCCGGTGGATGAGCTGACCATCAGAGGCGCGAAGTATCCCTTGAAGAATCACTTCCTCAAGCCAAATGACAGTCTGTGCGTGAGCAATGAATTCGCAGAAGACGAAGTTACGATCTCGTTTGTGTACGGGAAAGTGATCCTGATGGAGACGAGAGATTGAAAATAAAGTTACGATAAGGAGATTAAAGAACTATGAAGTTAGGAATCGTGGGACTCCCTAATGTGGGAAAGAGCACATTATTTAATTCGCTGACAAAGGCAGGCGCGGAATCCGCGAACTATCCGTTCTGTACCATAGACCCGAATGTGGGTGTGGTAACAGTGCCGGATGAGAGATTGAATGTGCTGGGAGAAATGTATCACACGAAAAAGATCATTCCGGCGACGATTGAATTCGTTGATATTGCCGGACTTGTAAAAGGCGCATCCAAAGGAGAAGGACTTGGAAACCAGTTCCTTGCAAATATCCGTGAAGTTGACGCTATCGTACACGTGGTGCGCTGCTTTGAGAATACGAATATCGTACACGTAGACGGCAGTATTGATCCTATGCGTGATATCGAGACCATCAATCTGGAGCTGATCTTTTCAGATCTGGAAGTGTTGGAGAGAAGGATCGCCAAGACAGTGAAACTGTCACGCAATGACAAGACGGCGGCGAAAGAACTGGATCTTTTAAACCGTGTGAAAGCGCATCTGGAAGAGAACAAGCTTGCAAAGAGCTTTGTGACAGATGACGAAGATGAGCAGGCTTGGCTTGCAGGATACAATCTGCTGACAGCAAAACCGGTGATCTTCGCTGCAAATGTATCAGAGGATGATCTGGCGGATGACGGAGCAAATAATCCGGGAGTACAGGCTGTCAGAGAATATGCCAAAGAAGAAGACTGTGAAGTGTTCGTCGTATGCGCGGAGATCGAGGAAGAGATTTCCCAGCTTGACGACGATGAGAAGAAAATGTTCCTCGATGATCTTGGACTGAAGGAGTCCGGCCTGGAAAAACTGATCAAGGCAAGCTACCATCTGCTCGGCCTGATCAGCTATCTGACGGCAGGGGAGCCGGAAGTGCGGGCATGGACGATCAAAAAAGGCACGAAAGCACCCCAGGCGGCAGGAAAGATCCATTCCGACTTTGAGAGAGGATTTATCCGCGCAGAGGTAGTAAGCTATGATGATCTGATTGCGTGCGGATCCCATACTGCGGCAAAAGAAAAAGGTTTGATCCGCCTCGAAGGAAAAGATTACGTCGTGCAGGACGGCGACATCATGCTGTTCAGGTTCAACGTATAGCACCAGTTCAGCCATGCGTATGCTCTGGCAAGAAAACTATGCTTGCATAGGTTTTCTGTCAGGTATACGCATGGCTGAACTGGCGCGGAGACGCGTGGACAACAGCGACGGAAGAAAGGAGCGTTTTCATGCATTATGATATTGCTTTTCCCAATCTGGGCATCTACCTGGATCATGTGGGGAAGAATATTGACATATTCGGTTTTACGATCGCGTACTACGGTATTATCATCGGGTGCGCGATCCTGATCGGATTTCTGATCGCTGCATCGGAAGCAAAGCGGACGAGGCAGAACCCGGAAGATTATCTGGATATGGGCATCATCGGCGTGATCGCCGGCATCGCGGGAGCAAGGATCTATTATGTTGTCTTCTCGTGGGATATGTACAAAGATAATCTGCTGGATATCTTTAATCTCCGAGAGGGCGGCCTTGCTATTTATGGCGGCGTGATCGCTGCGGTGATCGCAGTGTTTATTCTTGCAAGAGTCAAGAGACTGTCGCCGTTTCAGATCCTGGATACCATTGCAATGTCTCTTCTGAACGGGCAGATGCTGGGGCGCTGGGGAAATTTTTTCAACCGCGAGGCATTTGGGGAATACACAGATGGTCTTTTCGCCATGCGTCTTCCTGTCGATGCGGTGCGCTCCGGTGATATCACTGAGAAGATGTGGCAGCATATGGAGAACATAGGGGGCGTGGATTATATACAGGTAAGCCCGACTTTCCTCTATGAGTCGGTGTGGTGCGCTGTACTCCTGATCCTGCTTGTACTGTACCGCAAACATAAGAAATATGAAGGCGAGCTTTTCCTTCTCTATATCTTCGGATATGCGCTCGGAAGAGTGTGGATCGAGGGGCTGCGCACGGATCAGCTTCTGATTCCGGGGATCGGTTTCCCGGTGTCCCAGGCGCTTGCGGGCTGTGTGGTCGTATTTGCAGGAATTTCACTTCTTTATCTGCGGAAGAACCATAAGCGTATGCCGCTTTTGAAGAGTGAGAAAGTGTATGAGCCTATGCCGGATAAGATCGAGGGGAAAAAGCCGCCGAAGAAGAAGGACAGGATCTTTAAGTTTAAAGATAAATAGTATGTATTTCTTGATTCTTTTTTCATAGACTTGGATATAATGGTCACATAGCCGTCAGGCTGATATTTTATACGGAGGAAAAAGAAATGGGAGTTGCTTCACTTGTACTTGGAATTATTTCAATCGTGATTGGAGTATTCAGTGCGGGAAGCCTTGGCTGGCTTGGCGCAATCATCGGAATTATCGGTATTGTTTTCGCGATTCAGGGGAAAAAGATTACGGATCAGACCGGCATGGCGCAGGCAGGATTTATCTGTTCGATCATTAGAACGATCCTCTGCCTTCTCACATACATTGTATGTGTTGCGTGTGTGTGTGGCTGGCGCTGTTTGCGTAATAGAATGAAAGAATATACAGTTGAAAAGGAGTGGCAGACACTCCTTTTTCTTTTTCGGATGAACTAGATCTGAGAAAAGCAGAAACATTTTAGAACGCCTATTATACGTTAGCAGAATGGAAAAGTATTTAAAAAGTGAACATAAGAATATTGATTAGAGGGCGATATTCATACATATGAGTATCGTCCTCTGATTAGTAATACAAGAATTATGAGTCCTAATTTTGTAATTATTTCACAATTGAAATGAAAACGTTTTCCCATAAAATAAATATATAGAATTCTTCCGGAGGAATTTTAAATATGGCAAATAATATAGACATTAAATTTATTGCAGAGAAAAGCGGGTGTTCGATTGCTACTGTTTCTCGTGTAATGAACCGTTCCAAACCAGTCAGCGAAAAGCTGCAGAAAAAAGTGATAGATACGATTAAAAAGTACAATTATAATCCAAGTGTCCATGCACGGTATCTGGCGGGCAAGCAGTCAAGGCTGCTCGGATTTATAATGACAAACTATATCAATCAGTATCAGCTTCTGCTATTTCGATATCTGAATGAGTTTGCGTGCCGGATGGGCTATGGTTGCATTATTCGGTACTGTAATTCCGGATTTGAGGAAAAACTTGAAGTACTAAGAGATCTGGAGATACGGGGGATTGAAGTTTGTTTCAGTCTTTTCCTGGTTTCACGGGAAGAAGAGGCGTATATAAGAGAACACTTCAGAATTAAAGTATGCCATATGCAGTCGCCGGAAATGCATTTGAACATCATAGGAAAAAACGAAAGTTCTGTCTATGAGGCTGTGTGTTATCTCGCTCAGCTTGGCCACAGAAGAATAGGGGGCATCTTTTGCATTGATGAAGTAGATGACAGTTTCCTTATCGCAAGGGAACGGGGGTTTTTAAGAGGAGTAAGTCAGATGCAACTGGAGCAGGAAGAATCCCTGATCGGCCGCCTACATGGGGAATGTGAAAAAAGCTGTGTAATTTCTGTAATAGAGAAGATTTTTGTACCTCCGAAGCTGCCGACTGCGCTGTTTTGCTACAGCGATGAAGTGGCGATAGAGGTAATGTCATGGCTTATGAAGCATGGCTATAGAATTCCAGAGGATGTATCGGTACTTTCGTTTGACGGTATTCCGTTTGCAGAACGGGTGACTCCGTCTCTGTCCACTATCAGTCAGCCGGTAGAATATCAGGCGAAGTGTATTATAAACGGTATGCTGTATCTGATGGATGGAATCGAGAGACCACGTGACGAAAAGGAAAATCAATATGTGTTGCAGATCCGGGAAAGTGTGGGGATTCCTTATGATTATGAAAATTAGCAGGAGGGTTATTATGAAATTAAAAAAATTCATTGCCGTAGGTGCTGCGGCATCAATGTCACTGTTGGCTCTTGCAGGATGCGGAGCAGGCGGAAATGGTGATACTGCCGGAGGAGGTTCTGAGAAAGGATCCGTATATTTTTTAAATTTTAAATCTGAACTTTCCGCTGAGTGGGAAGAGGTGGCAGGAACCTTTACAGAGGAAACAGGAATTGATATGAAAGTGGTTACAGCGGGAAGCGGAACATATGAGCAGACATTAAAATCCGAGCTTTCCAAAAAAGAAATGCCGACATTATTCAATATTAACGGGCCAATCGGATACCAGACATGGAAAGATTATTGTGCGGATCTAAAAGATTCCCAGATTTATGAATGGCTGACGGACAAAGATATGGCGATTACAGATGGAGAAGGTGTATATGGTATACCGTATGCAGTAGAAGGATACGGGATTATCTATAATGATGCGATCATGCAGAAGTATTTTGCGCTTCCGGATAAAGTGGTCGATATTTCCGATGCAAAAGAGATTAAGAATTTCGACACACTCAAAGCGGTAGTGGAGGATATGACGAAGCACAAAGACGAACTTGGGATTCAGGGAGTTTTTGGGTCGACCTCATTTGCCCCCGGAGAAGACTGGCGCTGGCAGACCCATCTTATGAATATCCCGATCTACTATGAATACAGAGATGACGGGGTAGATAATCTGGAAGAAATCGAATTTTCATACAATGAAAATTTCAAAAATATTTTTGATCTTTATCTGAATAATTCATGTACTGAACCAACTATGGTCGGGGCTAAAAATGTTGAGGAATCTATGGCAGAATTCGCAATGGGCAACGTGGCTATGATCCAAAACGGCAACTGGGGATGGGCAATGATCTATGACCTGGACGGCAATGTAGTAAACGAGGAAGATATCAAATTCCTTCCGATTTATACAGGAGTAGATGGTGAGGAAGAACAGGGACTTTGTATCGGGACAGAAAATTATATCTGTGTAAACAGCCAGGTTTCTGAAGCTGACCAGGATGCATCTATGGAGTTCCTTGAATGGCTGTTTAACAGTGACAGCGGAAAGTCATATTGTAATGGGATCCTTGGAATGATCCCACCGTTCTCTACATTTGGGGAGGATGAAAGACCTGACAATCCGCTTGTGCAGGATATGATGAAGTACATGAACGATGATTCGCTGTATACGATTACTTGGGACTTTACAACGTTCCCGAGTCAAGAATTTAAAAATCAGCTTGGAAGTTATCTTCTGGAGTACGCGCAGGGAAATATGGCATGGGATGATGTCGTGAAGCAGACAGTTGATTGTTGGGCTTCTGAAAAAGCGCTGCTTGCACAGTAGCAGAAATTCACAGGGCAGAGACAGAGATGTTTCTGCCCTGTGTGATAAAAGAAAGGGGTGGTAAAAGATGGAAAAAGCTTTTAAAAAGAGATTTGCGATATTAGTGCTGCCGACGCTGATTGCATTTACAGTTGCGTTTATTATTCCATTTATACTGGGAATTTATCTTTCGTTTACAAAATTTACGACTGTAACAGATGCAAAGTGGATTGGCTTGAGCAATTATATAGTTGCGTTTCAGGATAAAGATTTCCTTATGTCTCTTTGGTTTACTGTTAAATTTGTACTTGTAAATCTTGTGACCATTAACGTGATCGCCTTTGCTCTGGCGTATGCATTGTCAAGAAAATTCCGTGGAACTAATATTTTTCGAACTGTTATATTTATGCCAAATCTTCTTGGAGGAATTGTACTTGGCTATATCTGGCAGTTGATCATCAATGGTGTCCTTTCCTTTTTTGAAACAACGATCACTGCGGATGCATCATATGGATTTTGGGGAATGGTGATTGCTATGAACTGGCAGATGATTGGCTATATGATGATCATTTATATTGCGGCCATTCAGAATATTTCAGATGATGTGAAAGAAGCGGCTCTTATAGATGGGGTAACCAGTGGGCAGATGGTCACAAAAATTATTCTGCCGCTGATTATGCCTGCAATTACAATTTGTCTGTTTATGACAACGACAAATGCTTTTAAAATGTTTGATCTAAACCTTGCGCTGACAGCAGGACTACCGGGAAAATCAACCTCTCTGGTTGCGTTAGATATTTATAATTCATTCTACAGCAGGATGGGATACGAAGGAGTTGGTCAGGCAAAAGCAGTGATGTTCTTCTTGATTGTAGCCGCAATATCGGTGACACAGCTTATTATTACGAGGCGGAAGGAGGTTGAAAACTGATGAAAAAGAAAAAGGGCGGGATAATAATCATTTTAATTCTCACGGTAATATCGGTTTTATTTATCTCTCCGATCATTATTGTGTTCCTGAATTCATTTAAAAGCAAACTATACATTAACAGTACGCCATTTGCACTCCCGGACAGCGATTCTTTTGTAGGGTTGGCGAATTATGGAGAAGGAATGATTAAGATTGGTTTTATTCAGGCATTTTTGATCACTCTATTTATAACAGTTGCTTCTGTAATTCTTATCGTTCTTCTGACTTCAATGACAGCATGGTATCTGGTTCGCGTAAAAAGTCGCTTTACAAAAGTATTGTATTATCTGTTTGCCTTTGCAATGATCGTACCATTTCAGATGGTAATGTTTACGCTTGTAAAAGTATCGAATATGCTCTATCTGGATAATCTGATCGGCATTGTATTTATCTATGTTGGATTTGGGGCAGGACTGTCTGTATTTATGTTTACCGGTTTTATAAAATCGATTCCTGTTTCATTGGAAGAAGCAGCAATGATTGATGGATGTTCTATTATGAAAATTTACTTTCGGATTGTATTACCTGTGATCCGTCCGATTATTATGACAGTGGCGATTTTAAATGCTATGTGGATCTGGAATGACTATCTGCTTCCGTATCTTGTGATTGGATCAGAATATAAAACAATCTCTGTAGCAATCCAGTATCTCAGAGGAGGATATGGTTCGATTGATCTGGGGCTTATGATGGCTATGCTGGTGCTGGCAATTATACCGATCGTGATTTTCTATATGATTTGTCAAAAGTGGATCATACAAGGTGTTATTGCCGGAGCTGTGAAAGGATAAGGGGGATAATATGGTAAAAGTATTATATGAAGAATTGCTTCCAGAAGAATTTGTACAGAGAATACAGAAGATGCCGGTAGCTTACCTGCCTCTGGGCACAATGGAATGGCATGGACCTCATATGCCTCTTGGGGCTGATGGAATTCAGTCAAAGGAATTGTTTATTCGCGTAGCGGAAAAAGTTGGAGGTGTTGTACTCCCGATGCTCTTTATGGGACCTGATCGTGTATTCAATGACAGTGGGAAAATGTTTTATGGAATGGACATTAATACAGAAGGCGCATTGAATACCTATTGTGTGCAGCAGATGAAGGGGAGCGCTTACTGGATGGAAAAAGCTCAGTTTCAATCTTATCTGCGCAGTATTTTCGCTCAGCTTTCCAGAGCGGGAATCCGTATCGTGGTCGGGCATGGGCACGGACCATCGACAAATGCATTTCAGGAACTGGAGAAAGAAGCTCAGGAAAAGTATGGACTGCGGATTTTAACGGCATGGACATTTGCGGAGACCGAAAGGCTGAAATATCAAAGCGACCATGCCGGAGCAAATGAGACATCCATTGTAATGGCTGTACGGCCGGAACTGGTTGACTTTGGACAGGTAAAAGAAGATGAGAGCAATCTGATCGGGATCGCAGGGCGGCATCCTGTCCGGGAATCATCGGCAGCATTTGGAAATGAGATACTGGAGTATACAGTACAAACATTAAGTTCAGGTATCGAAAAAGAATACAAAATGATAAAAGAAAGATAGATTCTAATTGTTTTAAACTGTCTTACCAAGAAATATCTCCGTTGGAAAAAGAAAACCGGTGGAGATATTTTTTAGTTCCGGTAACTGTGATGAACAGAAGCATCTATGAGTTTTAGCATAAATTTCTGCACTCCAAAATATACAAAAAACCCGACCGCACTCTATAGACTTTTGTCGTTTTTGGCGATATAATGAAGCTGTATGTGAATATGTGAGTTCTATGCCGCGTGCGGATGCACGGTGACAGGCTCTCACCACTGTATATTTTTAAGGAGGAACAAGAAAATGGCAAGAAAAATGAAGACCATGGACGGTAACCAGGCTGCTGCTCACGTGTCATATGCTTACACAGAAGTTGCGGCGATCTACCCGATCACACCGTCATCCGTTATGCCGGAGCATGTTGACGA
>CAJFGR010000041.1 GCA_904377845.1 uncultured Ruminococcus sp.
GTAAGTTGCCATCAAACATCATATCTGCGATTTTCAAGGTTCAATCTGAGCCTATTTCTTAGGCTCCATTTTTTCATAACTCATTTGACACTACCTTTTATTTGATAGATTTATCATATCTTATTAAATATAGTATATCAATATGGATATTGCCTTTCATTTTATATTTATTGCTCTTTTCACCATATATTTCTGAAATATATAAATCTTTTTTGTAATTTCTGGCTATATTTCCTTGCTTTTATTCACCGGAGCTTTGTATAATATATACAATCGAATTCTTGCTTATATTTTATGTTTATTGGTTTGGAGGAGGATTTCAATGGGACACAGACATTATTCGATAAAAATGCAGGATATTCCAAGAATGAATTGCAGACTTCTCTCAGTATCTCTTTCAAAAGATGAAAAAGACTGGCAGAGCGTATTTCACACACACCATTTTACGGAAATTTTCTTCGTAGTGAACGGGAAAGGAAATTTCCTCTTCCGCAACGACATTCATCAGATTAAAACAGGAGACCTCATTATCGTCCCGCCTTATCTGGAGCATACGGAACAGTCTATCCCGGGTATGCCCCTTGAATATTATGTGGTCGGTATCGATGGAATTGCTTTCCAGCCAAAAAACAGCGCGTCCACCGCGCAGATATTCTGCAGCTTTGACAACCGCATGCTGATCGCCGATCTGTTCGCCCAGATGTATTATGAAGTCAAAACCGAGCGGGACGGCTCCGATCTGATCTGCCAGCATCTTCTTGAGATCCTGATTCTCCGGATCATGCGCTCCCGTCATGTGGTGCCCGTGCCCATCACGTCTGTCCGAATGACAAAAGAATGTGCCCAGATAAAAGAATACCTGGACACTAACTATGCAGAGCATATCACGCTGGAAACACTGACCAGCCTCACTCATATGAATAAATACTATATGGCGCATTCTTTCACAAAGTTCACAGGACTGTCACCTATTCAGTATCTGAACCGGCGGCGCCTGGAAACAGCCTGCCAGCTTTTAAGAGATACGGACTACTCCGTATCCGATATTTCCAGCCAGACAGGCTTTTCCTCACAGTCCTATTTCACACAGATCTTTCGGAAACATTACGGGATCACCCCTATAAAATACCGTCAGTCACATTCGGAAGAATAGCTTATATCTCATACCAGCGGATTTCATTTGCCTCAAGATCCACATCGAAACTTGAGCCGTCGCCGCGGTATACCGTAGTGCTCTGTGGTTCATATGTATTGTTTACAACACAGTACTTTCCGTTTTTTACATATGCGTGAACTTCTACATTAAAGTTCGTGCTGAACCATCTGTACACATTTTCTTCATCATGGGACGCCCAGATAATAGAACGGTACAGGATACGGCTGTTTTCAAAGCTGTACGGCAGTCCGCTGATATATACGCAGCGTCCTTTTCCGAATTCATTGACCGCCATCTGGACTTCTTTGTCTCTCTGAACAAGGATCTCAGCCCCGTCAAGCGCATACATGTTCTTTTTACCCTCACCGAAGTCAATCTCTTTCGTACAGTCTTCCTTGATAAAGTGATCGTGTTCTTCCCAGTTATACTTATCAACATTGAGCGTAAATCCTGTCTCTTTCTCAACACCCATCACTGTCGCCAGCTGCAGGAAATGGCCCTGATACTGATGTCCCGCCGGTTCTCCGACGCCGATAAAACCTCCGCCGTTATAGATAAAGCCCTTTACAGCTGTGACGATCTTTTCATCAGTCCAGTTCTCTCCGCCCGTGTATGCTGTATCTGCATCGCCGACATTGAGGAGTACATCAATATCGTCGAGGATATGAGGATCTTTTCTTATATCGTCAAAACTGATGAATTTCACGTCAAACGGCGCTCCGCTCAACGTCTCTATAACTCCGGCATAGGAATAGTTCTGTTTGTGATAAATCGCGTGATGCACCATATGATTTCCCCATGCGCGCATTTTACCCCAGCAGTTGAGTACAGCTACTTTTTTAATACAGTATGGCGTTGTGCCTTTGATATTCTCATAAAGAGTGCGGAATTCATCGCAGACGCTCTCTACATAATCAATAAATTCCGGGAACTGCATTGCCAGCTTCAGATAACCGCCGTACCCGATCCTGTCGATAGGCTTGCGCAGGATTGCTCTTCTTGCAGTCACCCAGTTATATTTTGCTTCTTTTACCGGATCGCCGCCCTCATGGAACGTATCCGGGAAGAAATACGGCAGCAGCCTGCCCTCTGTATATTTTACTCCCTCGATATCGCTGATCAGTCTTAATGTCGCTCCGTTTCCTACACTTCCCACAACTGCATCAAGACCGATAGTCTTAAACTCGTCCATAAACGGTTCCATTCCGATCCAGTGGTCGCCGAGGAACATCATTGCTTCTTTACCGCATTCATGCGTAATGTCTACCATCTCTTTTGCAAGCTTTGCCACTTCCCGTCTCTGGAAAGCCTGGAAATCCAGAAATTCTTTGGAAGGGATGCGGTAGGTATTATTCATATACCCCTGGTCGATGATATATTCCGGACGGAACTTATACCCTGCCTCTTTTTCAAACTGCTCAAGGATATACGGACTTACCGATGCAGAGTACCCGTACCAGTCCACATACTTCTCCCGTGCGAACTCGTCGAAGATCAGGGTGAACTGATGGAAAAACGTAGTGTAACGGATCACGTCGATATGCGGATTATCCGCAATAAACTTTCTCAGCCTCTCCATAGAATATTTGTGTGTCTTAGGCTGACGTACGTCAAAAGTGATCTGTTTTTCAAAATTTTTCCAGCCATTTGTCACTGCATTGTACATATGTACCGGATCCCACATAATATAGGCAAGGAAACTGACTGTATAATCATGAAATGCCTCCGCGCCGTGGATCGTAACATTTCCCGACACACTGTCATAACTCCACATCTCCGGTGAAACCACTTCGCCTGTAGTACGGTCAACTACTTCCCACCATCTTGTGATATCATCATGGTCGTTCACCTTAAGCATATCCGGATACAGATGATCCATAAGATGCACGGACAGTTCACTGTTTACAGCCGTATAAAAGGGCGTCATGATGTACATCTGCTGGATCTCGTCCGGATTTGCCTTGGCCCATGCATTGTCCTTCCTTGTCGTATAATACGTAGAATATACTTTTGCATCCACGTTTTTCAGTTCTTCCGGATAGTCTGTTCCATCGCAGTCACGGATCGCATCAGCCCCCCACCTCTCAAGTAATTCCAGAGTCTCAGGCACCACGTCTAAATCTGTCGGGATCGTTACCCTTCCCTTTGTATGCTCTTTCACCGCCATTCTCCTTTCTCATTAAATTTTCACTGATTTTTCTACATCATATTGGAAAACAGCTCCAACGTCAATCCGCACATTGCTCACATTTTTATAATTCTTGCGTATTGTGCTATCTCTGACATCCGTTTATAACATTTTTCAAAAAACATCCGATATCCTTCGCAGAAATAATTTCTATATCTCTCTGAATCATAATCTCTGATCCGGTGCCGCCTGCATCCGCCTCTGCACAGACTGTACCATCTGCACATTTCACATTTCGGATCTGAGCTGTACGATTCCCGCACAAACTCCCTTCCCTTCTGTGAAGCAAGCATTTCTTCAATCGTATCTGTATTGTAATTTCCCAGTCTGTACTTATCCAGGGCATAAAAATCACAGGGGTACGCACTGCCGTCCGCCTCTGCCACACACTGCAGGCTGCATCTTCCCCGCTGCTCGCAGGCTTCCGGTTCATATCCCATGAGTATCCCGATATAATTTTCAAACTGCCGGATAAAAGGTGCCTTTCCCTTTTTCCAGTCCTTATCCCAGAGCCGGAACAGATTAACAAGAAATTCCCCGTACAGCTCGGGTGAAAGTGAGTAGTCCCTCTTCCCCGGTTCTTCTCCGAGAGGATCAAGGCACGCGATATACTGCTGATACTTCCACCCGTTCTGTCGATATTCGAACCAGATATCTTCAATATTCTGTGCCGTCTGTGCAGTCACGACAGTCAGGATATTATATTCAACCCCATACTCATCCAGCTTTTTTATATTTTCCCGCACTCTCTCGTAAGTGGGATTTCCCGATGCGTCATGACGGTATCTGTCATGTATGCCCCTGGTGCCGTCGACAGACACACCCACAAGGAAACTATGTTGCCGAAACAGACGGCACCACTCATCATTCAGCGCAAGCCCATTGGTCTGAATCGTATTAATAACACGGATCCGGTTCCGGTTAAACCGTTCTTCCAGTTCCAGCGCCTTTACATAAAAATCAATCCCGCGCAAGGTAGGCTCGCCGCCCTGAAAGGCAAAACAGATCTCGCCCACGGCCTGGTGCATGGCCTTTCTGATCAGATTCTTAAGCGTCTTCTCAGACATCATCCCGTAAGACGCTGTACTACGTTTCTCCATTTCATCGCAGTAGAAGCAGTAATCACATCGCATATTACAAAGACCGGAAACCGGTTTGATTAAAATTGTATGTAACGGCATACTAACGCACCACCCCATTGTCACACCGGTTTCCCCATGAATCGATCAGTTTTCCGTCCCGGTACACGCAGATGATCTCACAGTGATTTGCACATTTTCCGCAGACAATCTCCCTTGTCTTAAAGTCCATCTCTGCAACATCGAAGGAAAACTCTCCTTCGTCCTGACATTCTTTCGCAAGTACTGCAATGCCGAATGCTCCCATAAGATGTCCCTTTTCATCTACAAGAACAGGCATCCCGAGTTCTTCCTCAAACATACGCACTACGCCCGCGTTCTTGCTCACGCCGCCCTGAAATACGACCGGCGCCACAATCTTCTTTCCTTTTGCCACATTATTAAGGTAGTTTCCAGCCACCGCTTTGCAGAGTCCTGCGATGATCTCCTCCTTCGGACATCCCACCTAAAGCTTGTGCACCAGGTCTGATTCCGCAAATACCGTACAGCGTGCAGCAATGGGCGCCGCCTTTTTCGCTTTTAAAGCGATCTCGCCGAACTCTTCCACTTCCACGCCGAGGCGGTGCGCCTGACTTGAAAGAAATGCGCCGGTGCCCGCTGCGCACAGTGTATTCATAGCATAATCCACCGCCACGCCATTCTCCACGCAGATAATCTTGGAATCCTGTCCTCCGATCTCAAGAATTGTCCGAACATCAGGATGCAGTGTTGTTGTCCCCACTGCATGGGCAGTAATTTCATTTTTGACAACCTGTGCTCCGATCATACTGCCCACCAGTTTTCTTGCGCTTCCGGTTGTTCCCGAGGAAACGATCCTGTATGTCTCCCCGTCAAACTGTTTTTCCAGTGAGTGCAGTACTTTCTTCGTCGCCTCCGTCGGGTTTCCCTCAGTCCAGAGATAACATTCTGCCAGAAACCGATTGTCCTCATCTATAATTACGCCTTTTGTCGAAATGGAACCGATATCGATTCCCAAATAAGCCTTCTTCATCGTAATACCTTCTTCTTTCTCTCAAGCATATCATAAAACGCTTCCAATCTTGTATCCAGCCCCGTATCGCTCTCCTGAGTGTCATAGCTCAGATACAGGATCGGAATGTGATAATCTTTACTTATATTCTGAAGCACCGGGATTGCGTCCATCTCAGGTGTACATCCAAAAGATTTCACGTGGACGATCCCGTCAAACCCCTGTTTTGCATAGTCCAGCGCCGCGTTGACTGTCCAGGTAGTCGTAGGCCCCATATTGTAGTCCGCATACGCCTTGATCCGCGGCCGGAGCGCCGGCTCTTTCGCCCTGAAATGGCAATTCGTCACATTCAGAAAACGATAGACCGAAGCGCCCAGATTTACCAGTTTCTCCTGTAAAAACTGGTTGGAATGCCCGTCCATAATCGTAAAATATTCTCCCACAATGCCAATGCGCACCGGCTGCTCCGGAATTCGCGTCTCAATCTCATCAAACGCCCCCTTCACTGCCTGGTATCCCTCACGGATCTCCTGCCAGTTCTCGGCTGTCTGCATCTTTAACAGAAACTGACGGTATGCTTTTTTGTATCTTCCTTTTTCAGTCTCAAAGGCGGCATTCTGATAGTATATCTCCTCGATTTCATCCATATATTCCGCCATCTTTACACCCTCGTATGCCCCTGCGGTAAACTTTGCGGGCTTCAGCTTCGGGCTTAACTGCTTTGCCAGTTTCAGCCATTCTTTCTTTTTCCCGCCCATATACTCCGCGAGATTAACAAACTCACATTTATATCCCAGTTCCCGGATGATCTCCTTCTGGAGAGCGCCGTAATAGCCCAGCCTGCACAGTCCCCCAGTCTCCACCAGTATATCCGCCCCCGCTTCCAGTGCCTCGATCAGGCTTCCCAGCGTATGCTTAAATGGAGCACAGGCGTAATCCGGACTGTATTTACTTCCAAGTTCGGTCGTCTTCTTTGTCGCCGGAGGGAGCAGGACATACTGCGCCCCCAGCCCCTGTTCCACAATATATTTTATCGCATAGCCGTAATGATTGATCCTCGGAAATGCGATCTTCTTTCTGTCGTCGATCTTAATTTCCATATCCGCCTGCTTTCTGATATCGGATGATATCGATAAAACTCTCGATCCTTGTCTCCACTCCCGCTGTGCCGCTCTGAGCATCAAGGGTAAGATTTAAGACAGGAATATTCTTCACTTTCCTTATAAGCATATCATTGACAAGGGCGTCCGGACCGCAGGGATATGCGCTGACAAGGATAATCCCGTCCACCTTCTTTTTGAGCAGGAACAGTGCACCTGTGATTTCTCTGTTAATAAGCCACGGCATTACTCTGGAGAAATCATAGCTCCTCTTAAGAGCACTTTCCCGGTCCGCATAATCAGTATATATCACTTCCGCATTCATCTTCTGCAGGATATGCGCCAGTTCCCCTCCCATATAGGCGTCATGCAGAACATACGGATGTCCAGCCAGCAGAACCTTGATCCCGTCGCTCTCCAGCGCCTGGTTTTGCCCCTTTCCTCTCGCCTTCAGCCATATTTCCTGATGTTTTCGTGCAAGATTATATGCTTTTTTTGACTCTTTCTTTGTCCTGCCAAGGGAAATTCCCAGCTCCAGAAAGACTTTCTCCTCTGTTGTCTTCGTATACCAGTCATAGCTTACTGTAAGCACACGGATCTGTTCCTCCCGGAAAATATTTCTGATCAGATCCGGCAGTGCCTCATACCTTGTACACATTTTCTCCCTGGCATTATATCCGCCCGTTCTCGGAACAAATATGGCATCGCACTTACCGAGCAGCCACATCACGTGCCCCAGATACATCTTAAAGGGAAGGCACGTCTCGTCCACTGCCCGTGCCGTGCCGCGCTCCAGTATCTCACGGTCGCTCTTCGGGCTTACAATACAGTCAAATCCCAGTTCTTCAAAAAATCCCTTCCACAGGACGCCGTCCCGGTAAGCCATCAGCCCCCGCGGGATACCTATCGTATGGATCTGTATCACAATCACGCCTCCTTATATACAGAAAAAACAGCACCGTCAAGCGCTGCCTGTATCCTGTTACTTAATTATAAAGTTATGTGCAGTTCTCCCCGCATCTGACAATACAGCTGCTCTATTATTATATCTGCTGTCTGTGAGAAGCACAACAGAAAATATTTATCGGAATTTCATTTGCCTGCCGGCCTGTTATGTGAGATAATGCCGGTAACGGATATAACAAGGGAGGACACAGATGATGAAAAATATAATTCGAAGAACACTTGCGCTCCTGTGTGCCGTCACTCTGGCATTTACTCCTGCAGGGTGCGCCGGTTCAAAGGATAAGAAAGACGACACCACAGATACAGCGTCAGGAAGCGACTCTTCTGTCAGTGCGGATGATAATGCTTCCACCGCTGAATCTTCCGGAAAATTTGCATCAATACAGGATTTTGTTGATTCAGATCTTTTCCGGGAACATCTGGAATCCAAAATCACCGACTTTGAAGAAAAGGGGCTGTCCATGAGTTTTTCCGCCGAAGACAACAAGCTGATCTGGAATTTTAAAATTGATAATCCCGATCTCTCGGACGCTATAGATCCTGCATCTTTAGAATCTGCCCTTGATTCTCAGGCGTCTGCTTTCGAATCCGTCGCGGACGCCCTTACCACCGCCGTTGATGTGGACAATCCGGCTGTACTTGTTCGCTATCTGAACAGCGAAGGGACGGAACTTGCCTCAAGAGAATTCGGTGTCTCTGCTGACAGCCCGGAGGAGAACGATGGTTCTGCTGAGCCGGATTCCTCATCTGACACAGATGCAGCCGAATAATCTGTATAAGATTTTATTAGGAGAAGGATGTTTCATTCATTTGAGACATCCTTTTATTTTTTTCGAAACTGTACTTATTTGGTATTGACAGTCAGTACGCATACTGCTGTACTGTGCTTATCAAACAAGTACAGTATAGTCAACGTGCAATACAGGCACAGAAAAGGAGCAGAAAAATGAGTGAAGCATATATCTCTATCGACCACCTTTCAAAGAAGTATGATAAAGACTTTGTGTTAAAAGATGTCAATGCCGTTCTCCACAAAGGAGAGATCCTCGGTTTCCTCGGGCCGAGCGGAGCCGGAAAGACCACTACGATCAAGATCCTGACCGGGCAGCTCTTGCCCACGTCGGGCACGGCGGAAATCCTCGGCATCGACTGCCGGAAGATCGATGAGCGCATCTATGAGCAGATCGGCATCGTCACAGATTCCAGCGGCGTGTATGAACGGATGACCGTCTTTGACAACCTGAAATACTTTGCCCGTATCTTGAATGTATCTCTTAAAAATATCGATCCGCTCCTGAAGCGCATCGGTCTCTATGAACACAGGAAGAAGCCGGCGTCAAAGCTCTCCAAAGGGCAGGCCCAGAGACTCATCCTTGCAAGAGCGCTCCTGCATAAGCCGAAAGTCCTCTTTCTCGATGAGCCCACCAGCGGGCTGGACCCGTCCACGGCCCTCGAAATCCACCGCATCTTAAAGGAGCTCAGAGATGAGGGCATGGCCATCTTCCTGACTACGCACAACATGGAAGAGGCCACAAAGCTCTGCGATCATGTGGCTCTCTTAAACGAGGGCGTGATCGTGGAATACGGCACACCGGAGGAAATCTGCCTGAAGTACAACCGGATCAGGAAATACCGGGTGCAGCTCACCGACGGCACGAAACACGTTCTCCTGCAGAGTCCTGAGACCGCCGGACACATCAGCTCATGGATGAACGAAGATAAGATTGAGACGCTCCACACCTGCGAGCCCACACTTGAAACCGTATTTTTAGAAGTAACAGGGAGGGAATTACAATGAATACTACAGTGAACAGTACAGCAAGATCTACAGGAAAGAAAAAAGCAGACGCCCCCAGGGCACTCACGCTCAAGCCCGTGCATATGCGGAAACTTGCCGCCATCATAGACGTGAAAAGCCGGGCGCTCTTCAGCAAAAACTTTATCATCATGCCCGTCTTCTCTCTGGGATTTACGTTTCTGATGCAGGTCATCTATGAGAAAGCCTCCGGAGGCGTGGCAGCTATGAACGCCTACGCCCTTGCCATGGGAATGCTCATGAATGTCTCCATGATGGGCTTTTACTGCACTGCCGCATCTCTGGCAGAAGAAAAAGAAAAAAATACGCTGCGCACCCTGATGACCTCTTCTGTCAACGGACTTGAGTTCTTCCTCGGAAGCCTCATCCCGATCGTACTGATGACCGAAGTCGTCAATGTACTCTGCGTCTTTATCGTGCATATGACCATGAGCCCGATGCAGTGGGCTGCTTACCTCGCTGTCACAACAACTGCTTCCGTCATTGCATCTGTAGGCGGAATGCTCCTTGGGATCTTTGCAAAGAATCAGGTGTCGGCAAGTACGCTCACTACTCCCGTCGTGCTTGTATTTATGATGATCCCTATGTTTACCGGTTTCAGCGAGACACTCCAGAAGATCAGTATGTTCTTCTTTACCGGAATCGCATTCGACGCCATTGCAAATATCTCCAACGGACTGCCCGCAGTGGATATAAAAGGAATCGCCGTACTTGCAGCAGAGTTTATCCTGTCCGTGATACTTTTCCTCGTTCTGTACCGCAGAAACGGATTCGAGAGGTGATCATATGGAGATTATTTTAAGCAATGCAAGCGACCGGCCGATCTACGAACAGATCACTTCCCAGATCAAAGAAATGATCATGAAAGGAACCTTAAAACCCGGAGAGCCCATGCCCTCCATGCGGAAGCTGGCAAAGGATCTCCACGTCAGCGTCATCACCACCCAGAGGGCCTATGACGACCTGTCAAGGGACGGATTTATCGTCACAGTGCCGGCAAAAGGCACCTTTGTATCCACACAGAATCAGGATTTCATCAAAGAGGAGAACCTGCGGCGGATCGAGAAACTGCTCTCCGACGCCGCTGCCCTCGGACGCGAGAACGGACTGACACTGGAAGAGCTGAAAGCGGCACTTGAAGTCGTATATGAAGACGAATAACATTCTAAATACTTTCATATAAAGGAGCAGCATTATGGAATATGCAATCGAGGTCAGAAATCTGACGAAACGTTATAAAGATTTTACTCTGGACGATATCTCATTCGCACTGCCCCGGGGCACGGTCATGGGCCTGATCGGGGAGAACGGAGCCGGAAAATCGACGCTTATTAACTCAATCCTCGGAATCGCGGACAGCGAATCAAGCCTCACGGCGATGCTGGGGCTGGACATGAAGACTCACAGCAAGAAGATCAAGGAAGACATCGCCGTCATTTTCAACGACTCCCACTATGACGTCAACCTGACTCCAAAGATCATCGGTCACATCCTCTCCAAAGTATACAAGAACTGGGATGCTCCTCTCTTCTCAGAATATCTGGAACGGTTCAATCTGCCGGAGAAAAAGAAAATCAAAAAGCTCTCCACAGGTATGCGGGTAAAACTGGAGTTTGCCGCGGCATTAAGCCATCACCCGAAGCTCCTGATCCTAGACGAAGCTACAAGCGGACTCGATCCTGTGTTCCGCGACGAGATTCTGGAAATTTTAAGAGAATTTACCGAGGATGAGGACCATGCGGTGCTCATGTCCTCCCACATCACCAGCGACCTTGATAAGATCGCCGACTATATCGCCTATCTCCATGAGGGAAAGATGCAGTTTATCAAGACCTACGATGAGATCCGCAATGACTACGGCATCATCACCTGCGGACAGGAACTCTTCGACACCTTAAGCAGGGATGACATCGCCGCATACAAAAAGGAACCCTACAGCTACCGTGTGCTTGTGAAAAACCGTGCGAAGCTGCGTCAGGTATTCCAGGATATTCCGATGGAAAACGCATCTGTCGAAGATATCATGCTATTCTACGTAAAAGGAGAAAAAGTGAAATGAAAGGAATCATGCTCAAAGACTTATATGAGAATTTTTACATAAAGAAAAACCTCGCATCCTATATATTCGGAGCTTTAATTGTTGGACTTGCAGCATTTTTTATAGATACGCACTATGCCTTTATACTCTATACAATGCTTTTGACTATTATCTTTGGTTCAGCTACACTGGAAGCCTCTTATGAGCAGGATGAAAAAGCGAATTTCTACAAACTCCAATTCACTTTTCCGATAACAAAAGCAGATATCGTGGTCTCGAAATATCTGCTCGCGCTGATCTGTACCAGCATAAGCGCGCTGATTGCCCTGATCTACGCGCTGGCAAGCGTATATCTCCGTCATCTGGTCACCTTAACAGAAGCTCTGACAGTCTGGGGGCTGAGTATCTGCATATCTCTTGTCTTTACTTCAGTTGTATATGTCTTCTACTTCCTGCTGGGGAAAAAGATCGGCGTGATTATATATGTCGGAGCTGCTGCAATCCATGGGTTCTTCAGCCCTTCTTCTGCAATCTTCATGTTGTACTTTATCTGACGCTCCAATGTATTTTTCACGTCTTCCAGCCGGACTTCGTCTGCAAATGTAATGATATCTTCAAGATTCAGCTGACTCTTGTCGGCTGCTTCCTTATCCGGTACCTCTGATGTTTCGGTTTTCGTTTTTTCTTTCAGATACAGTACTCTCCCATTTTTCTCGATCCGAGTAATATTTGTATGCTCATCCTCTATAACGACAAGGGCTTCTTCGCCCTTACAGACAGCCCTGGCCTCTATATAAAGATTTGCTGTCCCCTCTTTCAGAACACAGTCACAGAATCCCTCATTGATCAGTTCTTTTGTTCTGTTGATATCTTCCTCTTTGACCGTCTCCAACACTTCCAGAGCCTGTCCCGGATCTCCTCCAGTCAGGCCAAGCACAGCCGCTGCTTCAACACCTTTCATATGTCAGTATCCGCACATAAGTATCATAGATCTTTTTATCCATTGTATTTTCTCCCCGATAAAATAAAGTTCACGGTATGATGCACTGCTGCATTCTATACCGCGAACTATTATATCATCTCTGTAAACTTTTTTTCACTATTTTTTAGCTATTCTATCCGTATCTGTTTTATTCTCCGACAGCAGATCCTGCATACTCTTCAGACTGATCGCCAGCGTCGAAGTATTGTGCAGAAGCGCCGATGTCGTCGGCTGGATCACCCCGCCCACGCCCAGAGCGATGAGTCCTGAGTTGATCCCGACGATTCCTCTGTAATTACTCTGAATGCGCTTCATCATTGCATTGGCAAGTCGTTTCAGTGTCACGATCACCCGCAGGTCATCCGCTGCTATCGTGATGTCCGCGATCTCCCGGGCAATCTCTGCCCCGTCGCTGATGGCAATACCTGCATCCGCAGCAGACAGTGCCGGGGAATCATTGATCCCGTCTCCGATCATAACGACTTTCTTTCCGGCTTCTTTCTCTTTCTCTACAAACCGTGCTTTGTCTTCCGGCAGGACTTCCGAGTAGTATTCATCCACACCTACACGTCTCGCAATGGATGCAGCCGTACGCTCACTGTCTCCCGTCATCATCACAACCTTTTTCAGCCCCTCTGCTTTCAGCATCCTTACCATATCCGCCGCCTCTTCCCGGAGGGGATCTTCGATACAGATGACCGCCGTCAGCTCGCCGTCAATGGCGAGATACAGATGGGAATACTCCGACGGAAGAGCGTCAAAGCGCTCCTGCATCTCCGGCCGTATTATGCACTTTTCATCTTCAAACACAAAATGGCTGCTGCCGATAACGACTTTCTTGTTCTCAATATAAGATGAAATACCATGGGCAACGATATACTCTACCTTAGAGTGCATCTCTTCGTGGTAGAGTTTTCTCTTTTTCGCCGCATCCACCACTGCCTTCGCCATGGAATGTGGAAAATGCTCTTCCAGACAGGCAGCGATGCGGAGCGCCTCATCTTCGGGATAGTCCCCGAAGATGACTACCTCTGTCACTGTCGGCTTTGCTTTTGTAAGCGTACCGGTCTTGTCAAATACGATCGTATCAGCCTCTGCCACTGCCTCCAGGTATTTTCCGCCTTTCACTGTAATGCCGTGCTGGCCGGCCTCACGGATGGCAGAAAGCACTGCTATGGGCATAGCGAGCTTCAGCGCGCAGGAAAAGTCTACCATCAGGACGGAAAGTGCCTTTGTCACATTGCGGGTGACAAGACCTACTATGCCCGTGCCGAGAAGTGTATACGGCACCAGTTTATCCGCCAGATGTTCCGCCTTGCTCTCCAGTGCGGATTTCAGTTTCTCAGAGTCTTCGATCATAGTCACGATCTTCTCGAACCTCGTTGAACCGGATACTGCTTTTACAAGAATCTCAAGTTCTCCCTCTTCCAGGACAGTTCCTGCATAGACGGTCTTACCTTTTTCTCTTCTTACAGAAAGGGATTCGCCGGTGAGCGACGCCTGGTTGACCATGCCTTCTCCTCCGGATACTTCACCGTCAAAGGGGATCACATTACCCATATGAACGACAACCGTATCTCCGGGCCGGATATCCGATGCGTTGACAAGCACTTCCTGATCATCGTTCTTAAGCCATACTTTCTTTACATTGAGTGACATACTTCTGGCAAGATCGCCCACGGATTTCTTATGTGTCCACTCTTCCAGTAATTCTCCCACGCCGAGCAGGAACATGACGGATCCCGCCGTGTCAAAGTCGCCCCGGATCACGGACACGCCGATGGCTGTCGCATCAAGGACAGGCACCTCGATCTTCCGCCTTGCAAGACACTTAAGACCTTTCCATATATAGCGCAGCGCCTTGAAGGTCAGCCATACCTTTCTAATTGGATACGGAACGATGAGTTTACTGCCGTAATGCAGGATCACCCTGGTGATCAACTGTTCCCGAAATGATGAATTCAGCTCTCTTCCGGAGCTTGACAGTACGTTTTCGGGAACTTCCGTATTCTCATAACTGAATCCTTTGAGCACTGCGATCACCTCTTCGCGGCTTCCCGTGTAACAGATCACGGCGTCTGCGGTGCGCTCATATACCTTTGCATCTGTCACATATTCCTGTTTGCTGAGAAACCAGCAAAGAGTATCCGCCTGCGCACACGTCATTCTTCCCTGAACAACGTGAATACGCAGACGGCCTTTTATCTCATGCTTTATGATAAATTTCATTGCCTGCTATACAGTCTTTGCACTGCTGTCTTCCGCACCGTTAGCCTCTGCCCCGCTCTCATCAGCCTGAACAGCTGCAGCTTCTTCCGCAGCTCTCTTCTCATTGATCTGCTGAGCTTCTGCAAGGATATCCTCTGCATTCTCCTGTACTGTCGTCGCTGTCTTCATCACACAGTCTTTCGCGCGCAGAGCCGCTGCTGTGCAGTTTGTATATACTTTCTTCGCGTCCTTGCTTGAGAGCACTTTCACTCCCGCTGTTCCGAACAGGACGCCTCCTGCGAATAAACCGATCTTTTTTAATGTAGATACACTTACCATGTTAAAATACCTCCTGTCATATGTGTAATATTTGCTGTACCCGTTCATGTCTGCTCTGTCTTCTGTGACAGCTTCGGATATTATTTGTGCTTATATCCGGTATAGAAGACCATCACAAAACAAAAGACTGCAGCCCACGCCCAGAATCTGTGCTGCTTCACAGTTCACCACTCCCTTGTTAATAATATGTAAACTTTCCGGGTTCTGTTACAGCATAACAACCATATTCTAAGGTAGTCAATTCTAACACCGGCTATCGATAAATCTTATCGATTTCTTGTGATCCGTCAACATTTATCTCTTCTGATTCCCTTTTAATCCTCTCCTAATCGATCCGAATTCTGAATACAACCGGATAACTGCTTTTCACACCATCCGTCTGTACGTGCAGACCTTCCTCACCCCTGTACCACTCCGGCTTCTTCTCTGCTCCCAGTACAGATACATCTTTTATGATGCCGTGGAAATATGCCTTATGCCATGCATCTCTCTTTCCCAGTTCACGGAAAAGGTATTTTCCGTCATCACTGCATTTCAGGACAGTCCCGTACAGGTTTCCTCCATTCACTGTGTATCTGATATCCTCACTTGTATATTCCTTGCGTATTCCGTCTGAGAACTGCCCCTCCGTGATCTTCGTCGGTCCTTCACCTGACTCTCTCCAGACAGTGCTGCCGTATATTGCCTCTCTGATAATCTTCAGCCAATTACCGATTTCTCTGAGGATCGCGGCATCTTCCTCCGGTATCGTACCGTCTTTCTTCGGTCCTATATTCAGGAGCAGATTCCCGTTCTTGCTGACAATATCCACCAGATCGCACACCAGCTCTTCGGCAGTCTTATATGCATTTCCCTTCGGGCAGTCAGTTGTCTTCTCCTGTTATCTGCTTCCGGTATTTTTCCGGTGACATACCAACCGCTTTACGGAAGATTTTGCTGAAATAATTCGGATCAGGATATCCTACTATCTCACAGATCTCATAGATTCGGATGTCGCGGTCGCCCAGCAGCTCCCTGGCCCGCTTCATACGCAGATCTGAAAAACAGCAATATTTTTGATATTATATCATATTCTGCAATTTTTTTCGCTCATAATTTCTGCCATCAAAAAATATTACCAGTAACAGAGCACAAAAAAACTGATACCGGAACAATTCTCAATCTGTTTTTCCGATATCAGTTTTAGTTCTCAACTTTTATTTTTGCTATTTTCTGATCCTTCAGATATCCGCACCGCCGCATCCCCTCCCGGACGACCTTATTCCAGTTTCCCGGGGACAGATGGCAGATTGTATTGTCATCCAGTGTAATCTCACAGCCGCCCTGTGCTTCACAGTTCTCCGAACACTCCAGTTTATACATATTCTTCCGACTGATCGCCCCGATATCCTCAAGGGCATTGATCATACGGTACACAGTAGCAACACCGATCTTATCATCTGCCTTTGATGCTTTATAAAATATCTCCTTGCAGCTTGAACAGTCATTTTCCAGAATAATATCTATCAGCACCAGACGCTGCTTTGTGATACGGCATCCGTTTTCTTTCAGTTTTTCAATAATCTGTTCTTTCTTACTCACGGCTGTCTCCTGACACTAAAATCTATCCAGTCCGGTCATATCTGCCTGATACTTATATTCAGGAAATACTGATTACTTTATATCCGGCGTTCTCCACGGCACGTTTCAGCTCCTCTTTATCTACGTCACGGTCACAGGACACTTCTGCACTGTTTTTTCTCAGGCTGACTTTAGCTGCGGCTCCGTCTACAGCATTGATTGCTCTCGTCACACCGTTGACGCAGTTCTGACAGTGCATTTCAGAGATTTTGATCGTATAATGTCCTGTCACCGGGCCGTCCAGTTTCTTTTTCTTCGGTTTCGGCCTCTTGACGGTACCTGAGCCGCCCCCACAGCAGGCGCCCTCTCCTTTAAAATGTTTGATCGAACTCTTCACCGCAAAAATGAGCACTACAACAAGAATTAATATAATGACCACATTAACCATAATGACCCTCCAACGCTATAAGTCAGGATATGCTGACCACATGATATCCTATTTTTTCCACTGCATTCTTTAAGACATCATCCTCAACTTTTCTGTCATAAGAAATTTTTGCTTTGCCGGATGAAAAATTCACTTCCGCTCTTACTCCGTCGATCTGATTCAGCATCTGCGTTACATTCATTGCACAGTGCGCACATGTCATTCCGGAGATCTTCATTGTTTTTTTACCGATCACACGGCCAGCCAATTTCTTTTTCGGCATTTTCCCACTGCTCGGGCAGCTTCCGCCGGCCGGACAGCCGATGCATTTCACGCCGCTTTTTTTTGCTTTTACGATATACCCGACTGCGCATCCGATCAAGATCAGGAGAATAAGAACTGCAATAATATCTGCCATAAACATCATCCTTTCTGCATTAACGTCAAGAGGTGGACAAAGCAGGATACTCTGTCCACCGATGATCATTATATCATATCTTATGCGTGCAGGCTGTACTCTGCTGTAAATTCTTTATCTGACTTACGTATTCTCCATATGATGATAGCTGCAAATACCAGAATTGCGATCAGACCCGGAACGAAAGCTGTTCCAAGAGCTCCTGTCGTAACAAGAGTACCGATCTGATATACAAGGAACGCTACCGTATATCCGGTCGCGAGCTGGAGGCAGATGCCGCCAAACAGCCATTTTCCGCTCTTCATCTCAGAGTTCATCGCTCCGAGTGCCGCAAAGCACGGTGGTGTATAAAGGTTGAACATCAGGTATGCGAGAGCCGCTGCCTTTGTAAGTCCCATGATCGTAGCGACTTCACTTCCGCTTCCGACCAGTGCCAGTTCATCTGTATCGATAAGATTCGTAACTCCGTAAACAACTGCAAGAGTACCAACCACGTTCTCTTTTGCGATAAATCCTGTGATTGCTGCCGCTGCAAGCTGCCATACACCGAATCCAAGCGGGATGAACAGGATTGCAAACGGATGTGCGATGCTTGCAAGGATGGAAGTTCCTTCTGCGCCTTCTTCCACAAGCTGGAACTGCCAGTTAAAGCTCTGCATGATCTGTACAATAGTGTTGCACACCAGAATGATCGTTCCGGCTTTCACAATATATGCCTTACCACGCTCAAGCATGGATACGCACGCTCTCTTCAGGCTCGGAAGTTTGTATTCCGGAAGCTCGATGATGAAGAAAGATTTGCGGTATTTCTGTCCTGTGATCCTCTTTACAAGCAGAGCTCCTAAGAGAACCAGTACGATACCTACCAGATACATTGTAGCTGATACCCACCATGCATCTGCAAAGAATGCTCCTGCAAACAGTGCGATAACAGGGATCTTAGCTCCACACGGCATAAACGGTGTGAGCATCGCAGTTGTCCTGCGCTCTCTCTCGTTGCGGATCGTACGGGAAGCCATGACTCCCGGGATCGCGCATCCTGTACCAATGACCATAGGAATTACGGATTTACCGGAAAGACCTACTCTCTTGAATATCGGATCAAGTACGACTGTCGCACGGGCCATATAACCGCAGTCCTCAAGAAGAGCGATCAGGAAATACATTACCATTACCAGCGGAAGGAATCCCACAACCGCGCCGACACCGCCGATGATACCGTCAACAAGGAGCGCATACAGAAGCGGGTTTGCGTTCTCCATCAGGCCGCCGACCCAGCCCTGGAAGGTCTCGATCCAGCCTACCAGCCAGTCTGCGATCCATGTTCCCACCGTAGTCTGGGATATGTAGAACACAAGGAAGATCACGAGTGCAAAGATCGGAATACCGATGATCTTATGAGTAATGACAGCGTCGATCTTATCCTGCATATTTTTGTCTTTTGTAAAGACTTTTCTCTTCTCTACCTGTTTTACGATACCGTTGACAAACTCAAAACGCTTTCTGTCAGCAGCCTCGACCGCATTCTTATCATGCAGATCGATATCCGCCTGGACGTAAGGAGCTTTCTGACCTTTTCCTTTTAAGGAAGCTGCAGCAGCGACCACCTCTTTCAGGCCTTCATGTCCTGAAGATGTAGAGATCGTCTTGATAACCGGGCATCCCAGCTTCTCGGAGAGAAGTTTTTCATCAATCTTCGTCTGCTTCTTCTCTGTTATATCACTTTTATTCAGAGCGACTACGACCGGAATCCCCAGCTCCAGAAGCTGCGTTGTGAAAAACAGGCTTCGGCTTAAGTTTGTCGCATCTACGATGTTGATGATCGCGTCCGGATTTTCATTTTTTACGTAACTGCTGGTGATGCTCTCCTCCGAAGTAAAGGGAGACATGGAGTAGGCGCCCGGCAGGTCTACTGCTACCAGTTCCTCCATCCCGTCATAATAAGCCTTTTTAATAAGGCTTTCCTTTCGCTCTACCGTAACACCGGCCCAGTTTCCAACACGCTCGTTCCTTCCGGTTAACGCGTTGTACATGGTCGTTTTACCGCTGTTAGGATTTCCTGCAAAAGCAATTCTCATCTTACAATTCTCCTCCTTCATTCCGATTAGTATAAACTAACCTTGGTGCAAAAAAAATAGTAAAAAATTACTATTTTCTTTTTTATTTTTATATTGAAATAGCTTGCGCTAAATCAGTATCAATATTGTATCTTCCATCTTTGATAGAGACCACACAGCCGCCCCTCACACGGGAGACAACGGTAATAGGTTCGCCGCTGTAACATCCCAGCGAAAACAGGAACGCTTCCATTTCCTCATCATCCGTCATGATATCTTTTATGATATATTCCTTTCCCTCTTCAGCGTCTAATAAGTTCATTTTCCGCTCCTCTCAATACATTACATCTTATTTCAGTCTGTCTGTATTCATAACATATGATCGTTCCGTCTAACAAATAAACGTTTCATCTAACAGGTGATAGTTTAAACTAACATCCATTATTTGTCAATCCTTTTTGAACAAATTTCTCATTTTTCTTGCAGCAATTAAAGTTTGCCGATACTGACCGGATATGATATACTAAGTAGAAAGTATTTCAAATAAGAGCGAGGTGAAATCTATGCACGGAAATGAATCTGCTGAAAATTATCTGGAAACGATCCTGATCTTAAGCCAGCGCCTCCCCGTAGTACGTTCTGTAGATGTTGCAACGGAACTGGACTTCAAAAAATCCAGCGTCAGCGTAGCTATGAAAAAGTTGCGAGAGAGCGGCCATATTGTTGTCTCTCCCGAGGGATATATCACTCTTACCGAAAGCGGCAAAAAAATTGCGGACTGTATCTATGAAAGGCATACGCTTCTCTCTTCCTGGCTGACACGCCTGGGGGTAGATCCGAAAGTCGCTGCAGAAGATGCGTGCCGGATCGAACACGTGATCAGCGCTGAGAGTTTCGAGGCCATCAAAAGACATATCAAATAATAAATGTATATTAATTAAGCGGTATCAGCACTTCACTGATACCGCTTATCTTTAATCCTATATATGCTCTCTGCGCTGCTTATCTTCACAGTTTTCCTCTGTCTCATGATCCGGCTTTACGCCTCAATCTGTGCGAGTACTGCTTTCAGCTCTTCTGCAGATTTCTTCAATTTTTCTTTCTCCTCATCGCTCAGATTGATCTCCAGCACCTGCTCCGCACCTTTGTTTCCTATGATCGTCGGAATACTCAGGCACAGCCCGTCCAGCCCGTATTCGCCGTTAAGCGAAACAGATACCGACACTACCGCATGACTGTCCCTGACGATTGCCTCCGCGATTCTGGCAGCTGCCATTCCGATTCCGTAGTACGTAGCTCCTTTTCTCTCGATGATCTCATATGCGCTGTCGCGAACTGCATGATAGATCTCGTCCATCTCATCAGAAAAATCACTGTATCCTCGCATTTTGGCAAACTCTTTAATGCCAATGCCATAAACATTTGCGCAGCTCCATACCGCAAGCTCACTGTCTCCATGTTCTCCTGCGATGAAAGCATGTACATTTCTGCTGTCCACGTCAAGCTTCTCGCTGATCAGGTATTTCAGCCTTGCCGTGTCAAGCACAGTACCGGAACCAATCACCCGCTCCTTCGGGAAACCGGATTCTTTCAGGGCTACCTGTGTCAGGATGTCTACCGGATTTGACACGATCATCAGAATTCCTTCGCAGTTCACCCGTTTGATCTCACTGATGATCGATTTCATGATTTTTGAATTCTTCTGGACAAGGTCCAATCTTGTCTCTCCCGGTTTCTGATTCGCCCCTGCCGTAATGATCACGACTGCCGCATCTGCAATGTCATCATAACTTCCTGCAGTAATATCCATAGCATGGGCAAACGGAAGTCCGTGGCTGATGTCCATAGCCTCTCCTTCTTCTTTCGCCTGCACCGCATCTATGAGCACCAGCTCTGAAAATGTACCTTTCTGCATCAGAGTATACGCGATCGTCGATCCTACAAATCCACATCCTATGACTGCTGCTTTCTGTATATTTACCATCCTGTTTTCCTCCTTTAAAACATTCTCTTACTTTCTTGATTTTTATCCCTAGTATTTTACTGGGATTTAATTACAAGTTTATTATATTATAATTTCCAGAAAAATCAATAGGTTGTGTGGTATTTTTCCCCATTAATAAAATTCCCTGAAGTGAAAAGTTTATTTCCACTTTGGATAGACAGAAGTAGATTTTAGCCTTTCACTCATTTCCACTTCCCCATATGCAGCATTTAGTCTTACAC